>NZ_VOYC01000019.1:0-82490 GCF_013420425.1 Acinetobacter sp. YH01007
ATGGATATTGGGTGATTGGCAACGGGTGCAGACATAAGTTGTCGTTTCTATGATCATGTTAAAGGTCTATTGCTCAGACATTTTCACGTCTATTCTAAATTAAAACACGTTGTTTTTGTACACTACCGGATTTGTTCTAAATAGCCATCGGGATAAATTGATGTTTCGAGGCGGATTTCATTCAAAATTGAATTAAGTGAGTGATACTGAATCAAGCCTGTTAAAGGTTCTGCATAGGCATGCTGTGTTTCATCCTGATCATCGGCATGGCGAATTCCAGCACGATCAGCAGTTGGTTGTTCAAGTAAGGCATAACCTAAAGTTGTTGCAGAAAGCCATGCTAAGTTTTCATTCGGTAAATGTTCTAAAATAGGTGTATCACTATTTTTAGCTTGCGGACGATGCGCTAAAAGTTGGCTAAAGGCTTGCAAACGATTTACTTGATATGCTTTTTGATAGGCGGTTAATAAATCATTCCTATCATGAATTAAAAAGCCAGAGCTGATCTGAGCCAAGGCATCTTCAGCATCATTAAAATCTTGAATTTTCCCAAACTCGAGAATATGACCGCCTGCAAATTTACTTCTTTTGATAGTTTGAACTAATGTGTCTAGATCTGGACGTCTAGCGTCAAATTCAATTACTAAACTGAACAGCAAATGACAGCTTGCAGTAGGTTGTAGTGAAAGCGCATATTTATTTTTTGATGAGTAATCTGTTTTACCAATGAATGTCGCGCCGCGTCGTTGTGCTGGAGTGAAGCGACCATAAGCTTCTCCACCAAGTGGTTGTATATCATGGTGCACATAATAAAAGCCGAGATCTTTTTCATCAATTTGACGCGCAAGGTGATGGCTAAACATGGCAGCAGCCATCAGTGGAGCGCCACCCATGATTAAGCCATTGCTCTGAAAATTTGCTGCTTGCACTTTAATGTATGGAATAACGACGAAGCAACTCATTTTAAAAGCTCCTGAATACGACGTGAGAGGAAGCTTTTGGCATCAGCTTCCGATAGGCTAATATCAACCGTATTTTTAATCTCTTTTTTCCAGTAACTGTGTTTCGTGATTCGTCTTGCTAAATCATCTGCAAAAAACTGTTGCCAATCTTCAAATTGTTGCAGTTCAGGATTAATTAAGCCTTGAGCGATCAGAGATACACGCGGATGGCTCCACCTCGATTTTCTCTCCAACACTTTTAAACTAGGCAAATCATTTGCAACAGACTTTAAAATTTGGAGGATGTCTTGCCCTTGTTGCAGAACATCATCGACAACTTTCTGAATAGTGGTTAATTCTGCTGCACGTGTTTGCATATTTGAAAAAGGGGCGTGTATGCCATGTTCATGGAAGCCCACCTTTAAACTTAGTTTTTGTTGTTCAATCAAGGATTTTGCATATTCAGTCAATTCTTGATACATCGCTCGATTGATATAGGCATTTGAAATTTGGTAATCAAAGCCTTTATAAAAATACTGAAAAGCAAGGCGTGTTTCAGGATCTTGAGTAGGTGAGTCAAGAACAAGAGGACGTTGCATGGATCGGACTAGACTTCCGACGTTTTGCGGATTTGATCCGCCAATACCAAATACAGCTGTCTTAATATTCTTCAGTTTTGTATTTTTACCTTCTGCTTTACGTTGTTCTTTAAGTGCATCAACTTCAGTATTAATCAGTAAATTCAGACCTGCTGCTGAAAGTGGGCTGATGGATAGATACTCATTATTTTTAGGAATGAGTAATTGACGCATGCGAATATCAATAATATCCAACCCTGCAGTAAATGGTTGTTCAAATATCTTGTTTAAATGTGGTTTAAGCAAGGCCACGTTTTGCTTAAATTCTTCATCTGCTTCGGACAGTTCTTCATCTAATTGAGCTGCTTTGACGACTTTAAATAAAGTTGCAGTTTTACCTGCATTTGCTTGGTAGTCGGTTGGAACAAGAAAATCATCAGCAAGTAATGTTCGTGCTGAAATATAAGGTAAGTTTAATGCATGGCTTTGCGCAAGGCGGATACCGCCTTTTTCAATATTTGAGTTAACGGTTTTTAGGCTGTAATGAACAGATTCAGCCAAGGCTTGCTGATAAGGATTTTCCTCTGTATCTTTTGTCATAATGCATCCTAAGTTATTAAAATATAGTTGTTTAGAGTATTAATAGCGGATGAAATATTTATTATCAAATGCTATTTTTAGTTAAACGACATGATGTGTCGCAGAGATGCGATTAAATCCAATGAATAATTATATCCATCCAATATGCATACAATTTTTATATCCGCTTGTGAAAAACGCGCTTTAAAAAAGACCAGAGCTGTTTTAGATAGCTATGCAATTCGCACTGGGCAAAGTTCATGGCAGGCACCTATGACCATGGAAGGACTTAAAGAAATTCGCAGTGCACTGAAAAAAACAGCAACACGTCAAACTGCTGTAGCAGCTTATGTGAATTATGGTATGCGCAGAATGAAATTGGTTTGGGTCGTAGGTTCTAAGCATCGTTTTAATTTAGAGGGTGCTTATCCAGTTGCTTCGACATGTAAACAACAAAAGCAGCTGCAAGTGCCTGAATGGGTTCGAGCAGCAAGTTTACTTGCAGGTGCTGCAGGTGATGTACATGACATTGGTAAGGCTTCTCAGCACTTTCAAAGCAAATTAAGTCCTGCGATGGCAGGGCAGATGCTCAAAGATGATGTACGACATGAATGGTTGTCGATGAAACTATTGCAGCAAATGCGTAAAAATAACTGGAATTGGCCAGAAGCATGGAAAAATATTGATCGTAACTTAACAGATTTAACCCTGGGCGAACGTACTAAGATAAGAAAACAATTTTTGCTGAATGAATTAGAAGCCGTGGATTATTTGGTGGTGACGCATCATGGCTTATTGGGAGATAACAACTGGTATCCAAATGCGGATTTGCATGTCAGGGAAAAACATCCTCGTGTAGAACAATTCACCTGTGCGGGTGATTTAAATGACAGCATATTTAAAAGTCACCAAAACCGTATGGCCCGCTTAGCGAAAATGACCCAAGCAACGGAAGATCAACAGTTATATTGGAAAGCTTTAGCACTACATAGCCGCGCAGCACTCATTCATGCAGACCATACCGTTTCTGCGGAACAGTTTTCTGAAACAAAACCTGAAAATGTCAGCCTATTTGCCAATACAAAGATAAAAAATAGTCCACAAGGCAAAAAGGAGCGAATGCAAGATCAACCTCTGGATTGGCATTTGCAGCAGGTTGGAGATCGTGCTGCGTATATCGCCACAAAAATGATGACAGATTTGAATCTTGCTGGTTTAAGTGAACAAACGGTTGAGTTTATCTGTCAGCCTTCTACTTTACCCAGATTTCAGTGGCAAAATTTGGTTGCTCATGCCTTACAAAAGCAAATCAATAAAATGCCAGATACCCCTTGCTTATTGCTGAATATTGCAGGAACGGGGAGTGGTAAAACCAGAATGAACCTGCGTGCAGCATGTATATTAAGACCGAATGATCCACGCCTTGCCATTGCACTGAATCTTCGCTCATTAACGTTACAGACTGGTGATGCACTTAAAAGCTCCATGAATCTGTCGGATGATGAAATTGCCGTGATTATTGGTGATCATGTCAGCCAAAAGTTATTTAATGAAAGTCGTGCAAATGCGTCTGTGGCTGATGAAGATGAAAATTTACCAGAACCTGTATTTGATGCTTATGCACAGGATCAAGACTTACCACAGTGGTTGCATCCTCTATTTACTAAAATAGTCAAAGGAAAAAGGGGAGTAGATAAAGTTGCTCAAAATGTTTTAGCCTCGCCTTTATTGGTATCCACGATTGATTATTTAATCGCGGCAGGCGAGCCACATCGACAAGGGCATCATGTTAAAGCATTGCTCAGAATAATGAGCAGTGATCTGATTTTAGATGAAATTGATGGTTATGAACCTAAATCATTAATCGCTGTATTGCGTTTAGTCCAATTGGCTGCAATGTATGGTCGTCATGTTATTTGTTCATCTGCAACGCTTTCAGCAACAGTCGCAGATAGCATTTACCGTGCTTTTGAATCAGGAATCGAGCTTCGTGCAGCCTTATATAAGGAACCACAAAAATTTATTGCAGCGATTGCAGACAATGAATTGAAGCCCAAGATACTGGTACAAAAAAGCCATGAACCATCAGTATTTAATCAGGTTTATCAACAGCATTTAGATGAGTTGCAGCACGTTCTTACGGTTAAAGCAGAACAGCCATATCGTTTGGCACGTTTAGCCAGTATTGAAAATCCTTCTGTTGATCAATGGAAAAGGACGATTTTGGAGCAGACAGAAGCTCTACATCAACAACATCGTTGGTCACTTAAAAAACAGGACAAAAAACTTTCATTTGGTTTAATCCGTGTGGCAAATATCAAGCATGCTATTGATTTAGCAAAGCATTTATCAGGCCGACTGCCACATGCACAGATTGCTTGTTACCATGCTCATGATTGGCTAATCTCAAGATTCCACAAAGAAAAACGACTCGACTTTTTGCTCACACGGCATAAAAATGGCACAAAACGTCCAACGGGAAATGAACATATTTATACGGATGAAGAGATATTAAGTATCGTTCGGACCTCTAACTCTATAGATATTCCATTGATTGTGATTGCAACGCCTGTAGAAGAAGTTGGGCGCGATCATGATTTTGACTGGGCGATTATTGATGCTTCAAGTGTGCAGTCGATAGTTCAGACAGCAGGGCGTGTTAATCGACATCGCTTAAATATTGTGCAACATCCCAACATTGTAATTCCACAATTTAACTATAAATACTGTGCAAATAAAGATAGAACTCAGCCAAAAAAGCAGGCGGTATTTAATCGGCCTGGTTATGAAGGTTATGTGGACACCAAAAAACAATATAAATCGCAAGATTTATCGCAACTTTTGCCTTGGTCTAATAATGAACTGGTGGTTGATGCCAGACTTAGATTCAATGCCAATACCTGCGACTTTACAAAATATGATGATGAACAAATTCAAAAGTTTAATCAGGACTTTTTTGCTTCAGAAGGTGAACAACTCTTTTCTAATATTCAGGTGAATGCAGCTTTGCTAACGGAACAGTTATATAAAGATACATGTCTAAGAGATATGCAAAATCAGGAAGTATATAGCTTTGATGTTGAGGATGATGAATTATCTATTTATCAGCATTTTCCAGATTCCGTAGAACTGAATATTCAGACTGGAAAATATGAGCAAGCTGTTAAAAGTGTCACTTTTAATATTGAACCAGCTCCTGATAATGCTTGGTTGAGTTTATCACCTGCGCAACTCAAGGAGCTAACATTAGAGTATGGGCTTGCAGTGCAAGAGGGATGTAAGTTGTCTTTGTCTGTTTATAATGACCAAAGCCCGCAGTGGATATACCATCTTGGGTTCGGGGTTTATCACTGATCTGTTATTGATTAAATTTTATATGTATTTCCAGATTGCTTTTGATTAAATCGGATGGTTTATATTCAATTCAATAAATGAATATTATGCTCAATCCTATTTTGGATCATTTGGAGAGTTTCAGATCTAAT
Source organism: Acinetobacter sp. YH01007 (assembly GCF_013420425.1). NCBI lineage: Bacteria > Pseudomonadati > Pseudomonadota > Gammaproteobacteria > Moraxellales > Moraxellaceae > Acinetobacter > Acinetobacter sp. YH01007. The sequence goes on from NZ_VOYC01000019.1 coordinate 5,584, forward strand.
TTGTTCAGGTAATAGATCATGAGCAATCTTCGTAAATCGGCTGGCAACTTCGCAAATTGAGTTAATCATTTCATCAACCTCTTGAATAGAAAGCTCTGCTTCCTGAATGCCCAGTTTGACAATGGCAGACCGAGTAATATCCAGTGCTTCACCCATAATATCCATTTGATGATATCCACCTGGGCCTTCACAGAAAGTAACGTCGTAGGCTGGGGCGAGTTTCCATTGTCCATTTTGAGACATTAAAAACGAAAAGTTTTTGCAATGATCATCTCGATTATTGAACACCACATTGAAAACAGCGCGCTTGAATGCAATCGCTTTTTCGCGAATATCATTGGTACAAAAGTGTGTAGCACGAAGAAAGTTGCTGTAGTCTAAACTCCCAGGTGATTTAAAATCAGCCCCTGTAAAGGCAGCTAAACTTTGCATAGGGATGCGCATGCCATCGCAGCGGTCAAATCTTTTTGAGGCAAATGCAGTTAGGCCATTCGGAAGAGTGAAGTATTGGGTGTCTGGGGTGTCAATATGACAATGACGCAAACATTCTGCATAAACAGTTTCAATTGCACAAACTTCAGGATGCTCTTGCTGAGCGGGAAATTTGATCAGCCAAGCTTCATGTTGATGTGAGTGAACTGTTGAGAATTCATTAGTGACAGGATCACGATAAACAAGTGCTTTTGGCCTTGCACCTTGTGGAGACCCGCCCATAATTAATAAATGCTGTAAAAATTCGGCACCTTCTCCTTTGAGAACTTCCTGAACTTCTTGAGCGAGTCTTAGCAATGGAATATTTTCAGCTAATGTTAACTCGGATGCTGAAGGTTCAAAGGATAATGCCCCCATTGCATGTGTACTAATATACGTGAGGCGTTCTAAAGGCCCAACTCGTGCTGGATTAAGTCCATTTTTTTTAAATAAGCGATCCATCAGGAGTATGCCCCAGCCATCGGGTAAGGCATCGTATATAGGGCCTGGTAATCCCATTTGATGTGCAGGAAAGTTCTTTCTTAATGGGTCACCTTTTAGCGGAAGTAGGTAAGATGAAAGCTCTAAACCTTTACTAATTGCTTCTGCGCTGTATTCAAAAGCAATCAATGGTCGACCTGTGATTGCAGTTGAGGAAACTAGTGTGCCCCAAAGCCAATATTCGCCCCATCCATTGTAGTAAACATCAAGTTTTTTGAGCATGGATTCATTTCCTTTTGATACGTTGGCGAGCCGTATTACTCTCATAGCGGAGCATGTCATCTACACTATTTAAATGTGGTTTGAAAAGTTCCTCTAATTCTTTTAATCGGCCGAGCACCATGGCAACACGTACTAAATTTTCAAATGAAACATTTCGACCAGCTTCTAGATTAGATACAGTATTCACACCAATACCCGCACGCGCAGCAACATCTGCCTGAGTCATTTCCAGATAAAGACGTTCTTTACGAAGCCTCTCACATAATAAAGCAACAACTTCTTCAGGTTTTTTGAATATTAAATCCATAATATTGTGTTTTACATTGTGATATCACCATTAAAACACAAAAAAATGGATTTATGAAATTATGCCAGTTGGTCGATAATGAGATGCTTGATTGGCTGATGAGATTCTATTGGATTAAAGAAATCTAATGATTTTAATGCATTTATTTTTTGCAACTACCTACGAATATGTCGTATTTGGGGCCCGAAACTGTAAAATAAAAGATAATAAAGAAAGTATGATTGGGGATAACATAATATAAAATCAATAAAAAAGCCTCAATCTTTCGACTGAGGCTTTTGAAATTCTGGAGCGGGAAACGAGACTCGAACTCGCGACCCCAACCTTGGCAAGGTTGTGCTCTACCAACTGAGCTATTCCCGCATGCGGTGTATAATACATGATGCAAAAATAGGGTCAATCATTTTTTGCATGTCATTGTACTGACTGAATAAATAAACAACATTTTTAGAAAATAGTGTGGTTAAATGACTTAGGTTATTTGTTTTTATAAAAGTTTTCATTGTCTGCAAAAGTTTCAATATCGCTTGCTATGCACTGTAGTTATGCGAAAAATAAAAGTATCAGACATAAAAAATCCGCAGTACTAAATTTCTAAAAATGAAGCCGACTGCGGATTTTTTAGGTGATTCAAAATAATTTTATTAAATTTAAATCATTGAATTTAATCAATATTATTCCACTGTTACGCTTTTTGCCAAGTTTCTAGGCTGGTCGACATCTGTACCACGTAAAACCGCCACATGGTAAGACAACAACTGCACAGGAATACTATACACAATTGGCGCAAGCAACGCGCTGACCTGTGGTACATAAACCACATGCTGGCGTTCTTTATCTGCAGGAATGCCGCTGTGTTCATCTGCAAATACAAACAGCTCACCACCACGTGCCTGTACTTCTTCCATATTGGATTTCAGTTTATCCAGCATGTCATCTTGCGGTGCTAAAATCACCACAGGCATGTCATTATCGACCAATGCCAATGGGCCGTGCTTTAATTCACCCGCAGCATAACCTTCTGCGTGAATATATGAAATTTCTTTCAGTTTCAAAGCACCTTCCAAGGCGATTGGGAATTGTGTGCCACGACCCAAGAACAAGCAGTGATTTTTCTCTACAAACAATTCAGACAAACGTAAAATTGCCGTATCATTTTGCAAAGTATCTAAAATCACTTTTGGTGTGTGCCATAAGCCTGCAATAATTTCAGCTGTTTCTGTCGCTGCAATTGCATTTTTCACCTGACCAATTTTGAGCACCAATAGCATTAATGCTGCCAATTGTGTCGTAAAGGCTTTGGTCGATGCCACACCAATTTCAGGGCCTGCGAGTGTCAACAAACTATGATTGGTTTCACGCACCATAGATGAAGTTGCCACGTTACAAATGGTCATGGTGCTAATATTTAAGCCTTTTGCAGCAGCACGTTTTTGCGTATCACGTAAAGCAGCTAAAGTATCTGCAGTTTCACCAGATTGTGAAATGCACACATACAATGTGTTATTCACAATGACTGGGGTGCGATAACGGTATTCGCTGGCAATTTCCACATGACATGGCAAGTTAATTAGCTGTTCAAACCAGTATTTTGCAATCATCCCTGCATGGTAGCTGGTACCGCAGGCAATAATCTGTACCTGTTGAATCTTGGCAAAATCAAGCTCGGCATCTTTCAGGAAATCTTCACGTAAAGCGTTGCCATTCAATGCTTGTGAAATGGTTTGTTGAATTGCTTCAGGCTGCTCATAAATTTCTTTGAGCATGTAGTGTTTATATTCACCCTTCGATGCATTGCTTACAGTTGCATCCAACTCTTTTACAGGGCGTTCAACCGTTTGACCGTTTACAAAAACTTCAATGCTGTCGCGAGTTAAGCGGGCGATATCACCTTCTTCCAAATACATAAAACGGTTGGTGATCGGCAATAACGCCAATTGGTCTGAACTGATAAAGTTTTCGCCAATACCGACACCAATCACCAAAGGAGAACCTTCACGTACCGTGATCAATTCATCTGGATAATCGGTATGGATAATTCCCAGAGCATAAGCACCTTTCAGTTGAGGCACGACTTGCTGTACCGCAACCAATAAATTCGGTGCAGTTTTAAGAGCATGGTTGACCAAGTGCGCAACCACTTCAGTATCCGTTTGAGAGCTGAACATATAGCCTAAAGCTTCTAGCTCATCTTTCAGTTCTTGATAATTTTCGATAATACCGTTGTGTACGACAGCAACATTGCCAGAAATATGCGGATGTGCATTGTTTTCTGTCGGTTTGCCATGTGTTGCCCAACGTGTATGGGCAATACCGAGTGAACCTGTGACTTGAGAATCTAGTACTGCTTGCTCAAGATTTGCTACTTTACCGACACGACGCTCACGCAAGACCTGACCTTGACTAATCAATGCCAAACCTGCGGAATCATAACCGCGATATTCTAAACGCTTTAAACCTTCAATGAGGATATTGGTAATACTACGTTCTGCAACGCCACCGACAATACCGCACATAGGAACTTCCTCTTATTTTTTCAATTTCTGTGGACGTTGATAGTTTTCTTTAGTGAACTGTTTAGAACGTTCCACAGCTAAACACTGTTCTGCAACATCACGGGTAATGGTCGAGCCTGCGCCTACCGTTGCACCATTGGCAATGGTGACAGGTGCAACCAATGAACTATTTGAACCAATAAAGACTTGGTCACCAATAATGGTTTTAAATTTATTGGCACCATCATAATTGCAAGTAATCGTACCTGCACCAATATTGCTGCCTGCACCCACTTCGGCATCACCTAAGTAGGTAAAGTGGTTGGCTTTGGAGCCTAAACCAATTTGACTGTTTTTCACTTCAACAAAGTTGCCAATATGCACTTCATTGGCCAATACCGCACCCGGACGTAAACGTGAGAATGGACCAATTTGCGCAGCTTCACCTACAACCGCTTGGTCAAATACGCTATACGGCTGAACTTTAGTGCCCGCAGCAATTTTGGTGTTTTTGAGGATACAACCTGCACCAATTTCTACGCCATCACCCAGTTCGCAATCGCCTTCAATAATTACGTTAATATCAATGCGAACGTCTTTACCTGCAGTGAGATTACCACGTAAATCAAAACGGGTTGGGTCAATTAAATGCACACCTTGTTGCATGAGTTGCTTGGCTTGGAAGTTCTGGAACTCGCGTTCTAATGCAGCCAATTGCACACGGTCATTCACGCCTTCTACTTCAAAAGCCAGTTGAGGTTCTACCGATGCAACTTCTAAACCATCGGCAATTGCCATCGCCACAATATCGGTCAGGTAATATTCACCCTGCGCATTGTTATTGCTCAGTTTTGGCAGCCATTCATGTAATTTGGCATTGCTGACGCAGTAAATACCCGTGTTGATTTCTTGAATTTGACGCTGTGCTTCAGATGCATCTTTATGTTCAACAATCGCTTGAATTTTACCGTTTTCACGCACAATACGACCATAACCCGTAGCATCGGCAAGGGTGAGTGTCACCAATCCAATTTGGGTTTCACGTGAAACATCGAGCAGCTTTTGTAAAGTTTGCTCTGTAATGCAAGGTACATCTCCAGATAAAATTAGGGATACGCCTTCATGTGGTAAAACAGGCAAAGTCACTTTGACTGCGTGACCTGTGCCGAGCTGTTCCGCTTGTTCGACCCACTGCACCTGTTCATGTGCAAACGCATTTTGAACCAAAGTACCGCCGTGACCGTAAATGGTAATAATATGATCGGCTTGTAATTTTTTTGCGGTATCAATCACGTGACCCAAGAGTGGGCGTCCTGCAAGAGGTTGTAATACTTTTGGTAAATTTGAACGCATGCGCGTGCCTTTACCTGCTGCAAGAATAATCACGGTGGTAGACATGTTGAATCCTAGTGATGGCTAAACCAAAGTAAAAGATAAATAGATATAAATACATAATGCGGCCCAAAGACCCGCAATAATATCGTCCAGCATGATGCCAAAACCACCCTCGACCCGACGGTCAATCACACGTATTGGCCAAGGTTTCCACACATCAAATAGTCGGAATAGGGCAAAACCCACAATTACCCAGACCCAGCTGATTTGATTGATAAAAATCAGGGGTAAAAAGGTAATCGATTGTCCTGCAAATTCATCCCAAACAATACGACCATCATCATGTACGCCCATAACCTGTGCAGTACGTCCACAGATATATATGCCAACGAGGGACATGATGGCAATGGCAAAAAGGCTTGGAATGAAACCAAGCGCGAACCAAATGGGAATGAACAGTAGGGCAAAGGCCGAACCAAAGGTACCGGGAGCTTTGGGTAGTAGACCTGAACCGAAGCCAACACCACAGCATACAATCAGTCGGTCAGTCCAAGACATGGCTTTGAAATTAATCGCGGGTTTTTGCAAAGTGTTGGTATCCATGAAAATGAAGTGAACGATCTACGCCATTCTGTTCAAAGCTTAAGCGGTTTTGATTGTTAATTTTGCCAATAATATGAATAGGGGTATTCAGCGGTTTTTGCAAAAGCTGCTGATAATTTTGTGGGCTTATTGTAAAGCATAACTCATAGTCATCGCCACCTGCCAAGGCATATTGCCACTGCTTTTGTTGTGGTAATTCGGTTAATGCAGCATCTATAGGCAGTTGGCTGAGTTCAATACAAGCACCGACCTGAGAGGCTTTGAGAATATGCCCTAAATCTTGTGCCAAGCCATCTGAAACATCAATCATGCTTGAAGCCAGACCTTTGAGTTGTTGCCCGAGTTGGCAGCGAGGTGTCGGGTAGTCTAAGCGTTGTTTTAAGGGGTGATCGAGATGATCTAAACCAAAAGCGGCATCGCCGACTTGTCCGCTGACACAAATATAATCGCCGACTTGTGCGCCTGAACGTGGAATGGCATGTCCTTGTTCAATCCAGCCTAAGGCGGTAACGGAAATGGTGAGATGCGGGCTTTGTGTGGTATCTCCACCAATTAAACTTACCCCAAATTGATCGCAACAATCATGTAAACCCTGACTAAACCCTTTGAGCCAGTCGTGATCAATTTGGGGTAGGCTCAATGCCAATAATATACTGTGTGGGGTGGCACCCATGGCGGCAATGTCAGATAAATTGACCGCAACCGATTTCCAACCAATCGCATGTGGGTTGGTATCGAGGGGGAAATGTCGTCCAGCGACTAAAGTGTCGGCACAAATGACCAATTGTTGTTGCGGCGGAGGGGTGAGCAGAGCTGAGTCATCACCGACACCTAAATCGACTGCATCGGGACGCGGTCTGTTGAAATAGGTCTCAATAATGGAAAACTCAGCCATACAACAATCGACTCAATACTTTGAATTAGTTGCTTTGTTGCTTTTCTGCTGCACGTAAGCTGTTGGCAAGACGGTCTAATACACCATTGATGTATTTGTGGCTGTCTGCACCACCAAAGTGTTTTGCCAATTCAATCGCTTCATCCAATACCACACGGTATGGAATTTCCAGATGTTGTTCTAACTCATAAGCACCTAAACGTAAGGTGGCGAGTTCAACACCATCGAGGGCTTGAATGTCACGATCAAGAACAGGCACCAGTAATGCATCCAATGCTTCATGATTGGCAACCACTTGAGTCAACAATTCATGATAATAGCCGAGATCCACTTTGTGCATGGCATTTTCCACACGGGTACGTGCTTCAATTTCATGTACTGGATTGTGGCTCATCTGCCATTCATAAATACCTTGCACAGCAAAACGACGTGCTTTACGTTTTGCTGCATAAGTTGCTTGAAGTGTTTGCGACATAGCGTTAAATAGCCTTTAACAAGTTAACCATTTCAATTGCAGTTAAGGCAGCTTCACTTCCTTTATTACCTGCTTTTGTTCCAGAGCGTTCAATTGCTTGTTCAATACTATCCGTAGTCAATACACCGTTAATCACAGGTAAGCCAGTATCTAAACCAACCACACCTAAGCCTTTGGCACATTCACCTGCAACAAAGTCAAAGTGTGGAGTGCTACCGCGAATCACTGCGCCGAGTGCAATAATGGCATCATAACCATTCGATGCAGCTAATTTTTTAGCCACAACAGGAAGTTCCCAAGCGCCTGGTGCATGAACAACGGTGATATTATCCTCTGATACGCCATGACGTTTCAATGTGTCAATTGCGCCATCAAGCAAATGCTCAACCACAAAACTATTAAAACGACCGACTAAAATCGCATAACGGCCTTCGCTAGCGAGATGTAATAAACCTTCAATACGGCGAATTGCCATAGCAACCTCGATTATTTCTCTGATGTTGGATCTGCGGTGATATATTCCACCACTTCTAAGTTAAAGCCTGATAAAGCATTGAAACGTAATGGTGAGCTGAGTAGCTTCATTTTTTCAACGCCTAAATCACGTAAAATTTGTGCACCCACGCCAATGGTTTGGTATTGCTGTGACAATGCAGCATTGGCTTTGCCTTGTTTCGGGGATTTAAGGCTGTCTAGAGCAGGGCCCAAGTCTTGCAATTGAGCTTGACCAATCCAGACCAAAACACCACGTTCACTGTTGGCAATTTCTTTTAAAGCACGGTCTAAATTCCAAGTTGCCGAACCATCTGCTTTTTTCAGCTTCAGCAAATCACGGGTTGGATTAAAACCATGCACACGTACTGTGGTAACGCCTTCTTTCGGCTCGCCTTTGACCAGTGCCAAGTGAATGTCTGGATTGCCCAGTTCACGGTAGCGATATAAGTCAAAAGTACCATATTCTGTGTCGATGCTTTGCTGATCCAAACGCTCTACAGTTTGTTCATTGGTCATGCGATAGTGGATTAAATCGGCAATAGTACCAATTTTTAACCCGTGCTTTTCAGCAAAAATTTCTAAATCTGGACGACGCGCCATCGTGCCGTCTTCATTGATGATTTCACAAATTACCGATGCAGGCTCTAAACCTGCCAAACGGGCAAGATCACAACCTGCTTCGGTATGTCCTGCACGGTGCAATACACCACCTGGCTGTGCCATGAGTGGGAAAATATGCCCAGGCTGAACAATATCGGCAGGCTTGGCATGTGCAGCGACAGCGGTTTGAATGGTATGCGCACGTTCTGCGGCAGAAATACCCGTGGTAATGCCTTCAGCAGCTTCAATCGACAAAGTAAAGTTCGTACCGTGTTGTGCACCATTGGCATCAACCATTAACGGTAGGTTTAATTGCTGGCAACGGTCACGACTTAAGGTTAAGCAAACAAGACCACGCGCGTGTGTGATCATGAAGTTGATATCTTCAGGGCGAACGTGGGTTGCGGCAATGACTAAATCACCTTCATTTTCACGATCTTCATCATCCATGAGGATGACCATTTTTCCTGCACGGATATCTGCTACAAGCTCTTCGACAGTATTGAGCGGCATCAACCTTCACCTTCTTATTTGTCTGAAACGACATTGAATGAGAGAGATGCATAGTCTAACGGTTTTTTACCTGTTTTGCCTATGCTTATCATTTTCATTGCGTGACTTATGGTTATACACAGTGTCATCAGGCTTGGAAAGAGGTGAAAAGGAGGATTTGCTGCGTTGCTGTAGATTGTTTAGGCAATTAAGATGAAATGCAAAATCTGTGAAAAATAAAACTGTAGAGGGCATAGGATATTATCGCCCTCATTCTCGCCTTCACTTGAGCCCAGTTGGGTTTTGGGAGAAGGCAAGAATCAGAGATGAGATAATTCATTAAATTCAGGTATAAGAGAATTTCTGTTTAGCGCTCACGTAAGGCTTCTTTGGCTTTGTTGAATGGTTTGATCAGATAATCCAACACCGTTTTTTCACCCGTTTTAATATCGACTGTTGCGACCATGCCCGGGGTATATCAAACGCTTGTCCTGCTTTGTTGCTGAGTTTGTCTGAATCGGTACGGATATAAACCCTTATCTTGGGATATTTTCTATTTCATATTACATCTTGTTTTGAGCGTTTTGGTTGTAAAATAAAACTGATTAAAAAATCCACAAAATGATCAACCTTTTTGACTGAGCGCTGAAAACATAAAAAATAAACGCTTTTCTGTGATTAATTGCACAATAAATGCAAAAAAGTCATGTCTTGCATATCCTTAATTGTCTTTGTGTGGTTAGAATATAACAACTGTGCCAAAGATCTCTCACGTCTGTTATGAATATATTAATCGTTGATGATCATCCGCTGTTTCGCCATGCCTTAATTCAGGCGGTTCGTTATAGCTTACCGCAAGCTCAAATTCATGAAACTGCTGCAGTTAATGAATTGTACGAACGTTTGGAAAATGGACCTGAGCCTGATCTTGTTTTATTGGACTTGAATTTACCAGGGGCATCGGGCTTTTCTGCATTGGTGCATGTGCGTGCGCAATATCCATCTATCCCAATTATTGTGGTGTCCGCTCACGAAGAAGCATCGATTATTCAACGTTCAATTGCGCATGGGGCGATGGGTTATATCCCAAAATCGGCACATCCGAGCCATATTGGTGAAGCAATTCGTCAAGTTTTAGAAGGTGAGATTTGGTTGCCGCCAAACTTGGCTGCGAATGTTAACTTTGACCCTCGCGCTGCAGATGAAACAGCTTTGGCTGAACGTATTCAGTCTTTAACACCACAGCAATTCCGTGTATTGATGATGGTGGCAGAAGGTTTGTTGAATAAGCAAATTGCCTATGAATTAGATGTTTCTGAAGCGACGATTAAAGCGCATGTGACCGCAATTTTCCGTAAATTGGGTGTGCAAAATCGTACTCAGGCGGTATTGGCAATCAATGCGTTAAATATTGAAGAAAAGAAAATGTAAGATGTGACTGATCTGTAAAAGATGAGTTTAAAACCGCTGTGTTGATCTGGAAGATTGAGCAGCGGTTTTTTTATTGGGTGGGTGGTTGGCTGATTATGACCTTTTTAAAAAGCTAATTCGCTTTAGGATGTGACATTTAGCGTTCAGGTTGTTGATGTGCTTAAAACCTAAAAGGAATATTGTCTTATTCCTTTAGCTGTATGGCATAAACATATTCAGGCTTTCATGTCGATAAAACTGACAAAAATCGACATGAGAGAGTTGTCATGTCGATGACATAAACATATTCAGGTTGTCATGTCGATAAAATGGGTAAAAATCAACATGAGCTGAATAGCTATCAGTCTAATGCAGGCGATATGCTTCTTTCAGATTCTTAGGCTTTGATTGTATCTGTACCCATAAATCCAATAGTGTGAAGTTGTCCGCAGCGGGAAAACCCGCCACTAATAAGAAATACATAGAAGGACGAATATGTTTTAATAGTAATAGATGAATGGTGATTTGAATAAATCATACCTAAGTGAGTAGGGGGCTTTCCCCTATATGGGTTCAACTTTTAGAATTCACGATAACCAAGCCCGCCAGCCGTGATATGTGCTAGATTTCGATCATAGGTAATTATTTGGCTTTCTTTTCCGATGGTTTTATTTTTCTGACTTGAGCATCTGTAAGCATTGCAATGATTCCACAGAATTGGGGGTATAATTTTGGGGGTAATTTATTATACCCCTAGTTATACCCCCAACAAGATCAAGCTTGCAATAGATAAAGTAGATTGCATTAGACATAAAAAAAGCTTAAACCCTTTAGATTTAAGCTTTTTAAGATCACATGAGACTTCATGAGAATAATGTTTGGCGGTGAAAGAGGGATTCGAACCCTCGATACGCTATTAACGTATACACACTTTCCAGGCGTGCTCCTTCAGCCACTCGGACACTTCACCATAGGCGGTGGATAATAACCAAAAAATAGTACAAAGCCAAGTTGAAAAATTTGATTTAGAGAAAAACTTTCAGCGTAGTGCTATGATTCTCAAAAATACCGTCTAAATCGAAGACACCTATGCAAAGTACTGCAAAAAAAGCAGCCTTACCCGTCATTACCTTGGCTGCACTCGGAGTTGTATTTGGGGATATCGGAACCAGTCCTCTGTATGCCTTCAGACAAACTTTTTTAACGGCGCATCTTGCAATTACCCAAGCCAGTGTATTGGGAATTTTATCCCTAATTTTCTGGTGCATGATGCTCACCATCAGCTTCAAATACGTCACCATTATTATGCGTGCCGATAACAATGGCGAAGGCGGGATCATGTCATTATTGGCATTGAACCTGCGCACCACCCGTATTGCCGAAGACAAAAAAATCTTCCTGATCGCACTTGGCTTTATTGGTGCATCCCTGTTCTTTGGCGATGGCATTATCACCCCCGCCATTTCAGTATTGTCTGCCATTGAAGGACTAAGTATTGCCACGCCTATCTTTAATCAATGGCTCGTACCGCTCTCCATTGGTATTTTGGCAGGACTGTTCATTGTGCAGCGTCATGGTACAGGCACTATGGGCAAATTTTTTGGCCCACTGACTTTGCTGTGGTTTTTAGCCATTGGCGGTGCAGGGCTGCTCAGTATCATCCAAACCCCATTTGTATTGGCCATGGTCAGTCCACACTGGGCGTTTAACTTTGTAGTAGAGCAACCCTTTGTTGCATTTCTCACCATGGGTGCGGTGATTTTAACCATGACGGGTGGCGAAGCACTCTATGCCGATATGGGGCATTTTGGGCGGATGCCTATTCGCCTCGCGTGGTTTTTGATTGTCTTACCTTGCTTGTTATTGAATTACGCAGGACAAGGGGCATTATTGCTACGTAACCCTGCAGCGATTGAAAATCCGTTCTATATGTTGGTGCCTGAATGGGGCTTATACCCGATGATTGGTTTAGCCACAGCTGCAGCGGTGATCGCTTCTCAAGCGGTGATCACAGGGGTATTTTCAATGGTCAATCAGGCCATTCAATTGCGTTATTTACCACGCCTGACTGTACGTCACACGTCCGATGTTGAACGTGGTCAAATCTATTTGCCATTCATTAACTGGGCCTTATTTATTTCGGTGCTTATCTTAATTTTATTATTTGAAAATAGTGCCAGACTTGCCAGTGCTTATGGCGTGGCAGTGACCATGACCATGCTGTGTGGCACGATTTTAATTTCAGTGCTGGCCTATGGTTTTTGGCGTTGGCCGATGTGGAAAGTTGCCCTTTTTGCAGTGCCATTTTTAACCCTAGATTTAATTTTTGTGGCTTCGACCTCGCTCAAAATTGTGTCAGGGGGATGGGTGCCAATTTTAATTGGCGCCATCATGTATACCATTTTAATGACGTGGAAAGATGGTCGTGCATTGGTTTTCAATCGTTTGGAAAAAGATGCCTTGCCGATAGACCTATTCATTCACAGTATTAGTATGGGCAATGAAACCAAATTTGTCCCTGGCGATGCGATTTTCTTGACAGGTACGCCTAACATTGTGCCACATGCCATGTTGCATAATATTAAGCACAACAAGGTCTTACATGAACGCAATATCATGGTAACGGTCATCACGCGTGATATTCCATTTGTGGCGCAGCAAGATCGGATTCAAGTCGAAAAACTGGATGATCGTTTTTATCGGATTGCCATGTATTACGGTTTTAAAGATCAGCCAAATATTCCAAATGCCTTGAAACAAGCCTATGAACAGCTTGAGTTTGAATTCGATATGATGCAAATGAGCTTCTTTATTTCGCGTGATCGAATTGTGCATACGGTGGGCGATGGCATGTCACCGTGGCGTGAAAAACTGTTTATTTCAATGCAGCGCAATACCAGTCCTGTGAGTGATTTCTATCAAATTCCAACCAACCGTGTGGTGGAATTGGGTAGTCAAATCGAAATTTAAAAACCACTCAATAGATCTTAAAAAAACCAGCATTATAAAGTGCTGGTTTTTTATTTTTAGCTCAAGATTGGTCTTAAACAGATCTTATTGTTCCGTATCACTTGGTTGTAGATGGCTTAAATCTATATCGTTTACATCTGCGCCCTGTGCCGCAGGTGCTGTGGTTTCAAGCCGTTCAGTCGTGGGCAGATTGACTGCTGCTTGTTCAGATGCAGCAGGGTTTTGTGGTGCAGCATTTAGCGCTTCTGCGGTGACATCCACATCATCGCCAGCATTTACAGGTAAATCGGCTGAAGATGACAATAATGGCGCAGAGGTGGCTTGTATGTGTTGTTCGCTCACTTGCTCTGCCTGCGCTGCGTGTTGCAGTTCGGATTCAGTCCCGACAGGCATCGTCATCGGTACATTGTCTTGAGCCAGATTGGCTTGTTCGGCTGAAATTTGGTTTGCAGGCTGTTGCGCTATATTTTCTGCTGGACTTGTTAAGTTTGTATCTGTACTCGGTACAATGCGTATCTGACCATTGGCGATTAATTCTTGTAGTGAGCCTGCTTGCCCATTAATCGTGGTGCTTATTTTGACTTTAGATAAACTTTCTAAAGTATCACCTGCTTGAATGGGTGGTTCGGCAAAGGCAGAAATGCTGATACTGCTACCAACCAAAGCACAAGCAAAAAGATGAAAACGCATGTATTTCTCCATCAAAAATCGCAAAAATAAAGTTAAAACCAATTTAAATCGTCAATGACATCCAGCTAGAGCAGCGCAATGCGCTTGGGTGTCGCTGAGCGATGTTTTTAAGGTGTATTTAGCTTGGCAGATTCGCTAAAACGGATGCAATCAAATCTACCAAACTTGATCTAGACTGATGTCAAAAGTGCTTAAAACTCAGGCTGTGTATGGCTTTTGTGGTGTTATGGCGCGGGTTTTGTTTAATTGTTAGACGAACAAGAGGTGCTTCATATACAAGCTGTGAGTGGATTGTTAAGCTCGGGCAAACTCTGCGGATTTAGAGCGAAGTCACAGTAACGGTTATGGCAAGAAAACGGCGCAATTCCAACAACATTTGGACTCAAATTTTCAATCAAAACAGCTTGAAAGTGCTACTCGGTGTAGTGGCAACAGGGAGTTTTGTGATTGCTTTTGGTCAAGAAAAAATTAGCCAGTGGACTTCACTGGTGCCGAGTTCAGGAAATAGTGCTTGCCTAACCCAGTTCTATCGAGAAACGCCGCCCTATTTACTGAAAAATAGCCTGCAAAAAGACAGCTATCCGCTGTGTTTTAATGACTTTAATGTGATGTATTCAGGGGTATCCAAAACCCCGTTATGGGTGGCAGAAGCCTTAACACCAGCGCGTTTGAGTCAGCGGATTCCACGTGAAGATAACTTTCACGAAGAACCGCGCGTCAAAGCCGAGCATCGTGCGACTTTGCTGGATTATCGTGGTTCGGGTTATGACCGTGGACACATGGCACCGAATGCCGACATGACCAACTTGGCAGCCCAGTTTGACAGTTTTTCTTTGGCAAATATGGTGCCGCAAGCCCCTAAAAATAATCAGCAGGTCTGGCGTGAACTTGAAGAAGCCACCCGAGCGGTGGTGACTAAGCAAAAGCAAGATGTGTATGTGATTACGGGGCCAAGTTTTAATGCCAAGCGTCTAAAAACCATTGGGCAGGGCGTTATTGTGCCGACTGCGGTGTATAAAGCTGTGTATATGCCCAAAACAGGCGCGATAGGGGCTTATTACGCGCCCAATAACGACTCGTTACAGGTGCAAGTGGTGAGTGTCTGCTATTTAGAAGAACAGTTGGGCATTAATTTATTCCCACAATTAAGTGAAGAACAAAAGCGCAATACCTATAAATTGCCTTTGACTGCAAATGCTGTAAAAGCCAATACACCGATTGCCTACTCACATTGGGATGCAGAAAGCCAGTGCGCAGAAGATGTATCTGCTGAGCAATTACAAGCCTTGCAAACCGAATTTAAACGCTCAGGCAGTAGTCCTGCATCGGGTGCTAGCATTGATGCAGATACCCAAGATGTAATTGTGAAGCAATTGATTGAAGCTTTATTGCAATATATTTTACAGTTGTTGAAATCTTAAACTGGGTTAAGATGATGGATATTGCATCCTTCATGCTAAGGTGAATTCAATGTTTAAACCGTTTCAAAATGGGACTGAATCACATGCGATTCATGACTTAACCTTAGAAAATGATTTAGATTGCATCAATGTGTATGGCAATCTGCAAATCAGCAAAGATCAGGCGGGTTTACAGGCAGCCAAAGCACTACAGGCTTTTTTGAATGAAGTTGTTGCAACTTTGGAGCAGACTCCGAATCTGCCTGAAAAGTTAGATCGTCCCGAAGCGGGTGAAATTGAAAATCCATTTTTATAATGGATGCCATCTCAAGATATTAAATCTACTTTAATCTGCTCATCTAAGCCATTAAAAAGCCCGCTCAAACGCTTGAACGGGCTTTGTTGTTTTGTGTGTTTTTAGATAAATCCCAGACATCTTGAAAAGCTGTGGATTTAAAGTTTTGAAGATCAGTCTTCAGCTTTTGCCATAGCGCGATACAGCACCGCACCAATCACCGCACCTACAATCGGTGCAACCCAGAAAGCCAAAAGCTGGCTGAGTGCTGCAGTTTCAGCAAAGAACGCCACACCTGTACTACGTGCAGGGTTCACGGAAGTATTGGTTACAGGAATACTGATCAGATGGATTAAGGTCAGTGCCAAACCAATTGCAATTGGAGCAAAACCTGCAGGTGCACGTTTGGCGGTTGCACCCATAATCACCATCAAAAAGCCAGCAGTGAGTACCACTTCAATCAATAATACTGAACTGAGGGCATATTTTCCTGGAGATAAATCACCATAACCGTTGGTCGCGAAACCGCCTGTGCCTGCAAAACCTGCCTGACCCTGTACAATCAGATACAACACCAGTGCGGCCAGAGTCGCACCAATAATTTGTGAAATAATATACGGTGCGAGTTCTTTGGCTTCAAAACGTCCACCTGCCCACAAACCAATACTGACTGCAGGGTTAAATTGACCACCTGAAATGTGCCCAAGTGCATAGGCCGCGGTTAATACGGTCAGACCGAACGCGAGGGATACCCCCACAAAACCAATACCCAATTCAGGAAAAGCTGCAGCCAATACCGCACCACCACAACCACCAAATACCAGCTAGAATGTGCCAGCCAGTTCTGCGAAATACTTATTCAATTTGATTCTCCAGTGCTTATTTTTTGAGTTAATTAATCAAACTTCAATTAAATTTATCGCATTTTAGATCGATATTGTGATGAATTTAACATAAATTAAAGTAAAAAGAAGCAATCATGAAGCACGTTGCATCCGCCATTGTTGTGGTGTGTGCTGCGTCCATTGTTTAAACGCACGCTGAAAGGCACTTTGTTCTGAATAACCCAGCAATAGCGCAATTTCTTGCAGACTTAAATGTGGGTCTTGTAAATATTGTTCTGCCAATAAACAGCGTACTTCCTGCATGCGTTTTTGGTAGGTCGTGCCTTGCTGTTGCAAATGACGTTGCAACTGACGTACAGAAATATGTAATTGCTGAGCAATATGTTCAATTTGATACATATTTTTTTGCAGCCCCGTCAAAATGGCTTGCTGTAAACGCTGATCGGTTTGGGTGCTATTCGGTAGCTTTTCCAATAAGGCTTGTGCCTGTTGCAACAATAAATGCTGTAAGGTCTGATCGCCCTGATGAAAAGGTTTTGCCAGTTCGGAAACAGGCAACAACACTTGGGTAATTGGCTGAGAAAAGCGCACTTTACAATGAAAATACTGCTCATACAGTGCAATATTTTTGGGTGCAGGATGATGAAAATGTACTTCGTGCAGGCAAATATCTTCAAACTGCATAAAGTGCTTCAAAAATTCCATCATCAAGGCAATGGCAATTTCATCGGTTAATTGTGTGGTCATGTGCACGGATAATTCTGACCAACGAATGGATAAGTAATCGTTTTGTGCTTCGACCTGCAATGGGCCACCATCGTAAATCAAGCGATGAAAATCGTGGTAACGCTGTAATGCTTCGCCCAGATGATCACAGGACAAGGCTAAATATGCAATGATGCCTAAATGTTTGGGCTGCACGTATTTGGCAATTTCCAAACCCAAAGCAGGTTGTGGTAATTGTTGCTCCAAAGTGCTGAGCAAGTCACGCCAGAGGGCATAATCAAAACGTTCCAGATTTTGAATCTGATGTAATTTTTCTGGAATGGGCAGCTTTTTTGCTTGGTAATAGCACATCAATAAATGCCCTAAGCCACCATAGATCGAGCCCGTATACTCTTTGAATTGTTGCATGTGTTATCGGTTTATTTTTGTCGTCATTTGTCAATGATATTGATTTTTTTGGTCAAGATCTAGTCAATCTCACATGCCTATAGTGAACATCAGAGTCAAGATGTCCTGTGTTTAAGGAGAAATAGCGATGTGGAAAGGATTTCTAGCAGGTTTGGTGGTTGCCAATGGCTTTGAATGGGTGGCACATAAATATATTTTGCACGGAACGCATCGAGCAGGGCAGCGCCGTTATAGCCCTGTGCCCGAAAGCATGAAATCACACTGGGAACATCATCGTGAAGTGCGTAAAACCAGTTTTCACGATCATGGCTATGTCGAAGGGATTCGCAACTGGCGTACCAAAAATGAAATTGTGTCTTTGGCTGTCGTGGCAACGGTGGCCAGTGGCGTGTTCTATCCAATTTCTAAGGGTATGAGTTTGGCTGCGCTATATAGTGCTGCGAATTATTATATTCACCGTCGTGCGCATTTAGAGCCAGAGTGGGCAGTTAAGAAAATTCCGTGGCATTATGACCATCACATGAACAGCAATCAGGATGCGAACTGGTGCGTGACCAAACCGTGGTTTGATTATATTTTAGGAACGCGAGTCATTTCAGCACCTGCCTTACAGGAGCAAAATCCGTTAGGCATTGCCTTACCTCGGGTGATTGCACAGGGTTTAAACCATTTGTCTGCTGCATATTTTCCTGCCAAATGGGTCGAGAAAAAATTAGCTGTGGCAGAGCAGTTATCTTAACTGTATTGCAGCAAATGAAGGTTTGTACTGACAGCTTGGGCAAGTCTTGTCGCAAATGGTCAATGTTTTTGGTGTTTTTGGTCAATATTTCAGCTAAAGCTCTGCGTATATTGTGTGCAGTGAAATATCCACGGATGTTTCGGTTGAATATTGTGTGATGATAAATTGATTTTGTTGATTATTTTTTTATAAGTCTATTTAAAAAGATAAAAGAACCTCAGCGCTGTGGTTTTTTGAGTTGATAGGAGTCTTCGGACTCCTTTTTTTCTGCCTAAATTTTACCTTTACTTCAATTTTAAGCTAAAAAAAGTGCAATCCTCAGATTGCACTTTTCACAGTTCGTTTGCACTATGATTTTACAAACGCATTTCAATGCCTTGTGCTGCCAAATATTGTTTGGCTTCAGGAATGGTATGCTGACCAAAGTGGAAAATTGAGGCTGCCAGTACCGCATCGGCACCGCCTTTTAGAATCCCATCGGCCAAGTGTTGTAAATTACCCACACCGCCAGAAGCAATGGTAGGTACCATTACACGGTCATTGATGGCACGCATGAGCGCCAAGTCATAGCCTGCTTTGGTGCCATCGGCATCCATTGAGGTGACCAACAACTCACCTGCGCCGTAGTCCGCCATTTTCACAGCCCATTCAATTGCGTCAATACCAGTGGGTTTACGACCACCGTGGGTGAAAATTTCCCATTTGTTATCACCCGTTTTTTTCGCATCAATAGCAACCACAATACATTGTGCGCCAAAACGTTGTGAGGCTTCTTGCACAAATTCTGGGTTAAACACGGCTGCAGAGTTAATGCTGACTTTATCTGCACCTGCGTTCAATAATAGGCGAATGTCTTCAACCTTGCGCACGCCACCACCTACGGTTAGAGGGACGAACACGGTTTCAGCCATACGCTCTACAGTACGGTAAGTGGTATCACGACCATGATGGGTAGCAGTAATGTCTAAAAAGGTGATTTCATCGGCACCTTGTTCATTATAACGACGCGCCACTTCTACAGGGTCGCCCGCATCACGAATATCAAGGAATTGCACGCCCTTGACCACGCGACCATTATCTACGTCTAGGCAAGGAATAATACGTTTCGCTAGCATAAATTTTTCCAATTATTACAGCCGATTATGAAACTCACCCACACAAGCGCTACACCTTGGCAGATGGAGCGGGTATTCTATCAAACTTAGCTCAGGTTTTTCGCAGGTTTTCTATGTCGGTTTATACTCCTTTGACTTTAAAGGAAGTTCAGGTCTTTGCAGCGCCTTATGGATTGGAGGTGGTCGAGCTGATTCCCATTCAAGGGGGGATTCAAAATACCAATTATTTTTTGCGCTGCGACAATCAAAACGAGTACGTGCTGACCATTTTTGAAGAATTAGATCAGCAAGCGGCAGGTGAATTAATTCCTGTATTGCAGCATTTGGGGCAAGCGGGTTTGCCTGTGGCAGTGCCTTTATCCTATTCGGGACAAGCCATTCACCAATTAAAAGAAAAACCTGCACAAATTGCACCGCGTTTAATTGGGCAGCATCCGACACTGGCAACAGTGGCGCAAGTGGAAGCGATTGCGATTGCACAAGCCAAAATGCATGTGGCGTTACAAAATTTTCCTTTGCAGCGCGATCATGTACGTGATCATGCTTATTGGGCAGGGGCCGCACGCCAATTAAAACCAAGCATGCATGTGGCCGATCAAGCCTTACTGTCCAAACTTTTGGGCTTGTATGAAGCTTTAACCGCAGTCTATCCGCAGCGTCCCAAAGGTTTTATTCACTCGGATTTATTCCGTGACAATACCTTGTTTGCAGATGATCAGTTGCAAGGCATTTTAGATTTTTATGAATTAAATCAAGATGAATTGCTGTTTGATATTGCGATTACGCTGAATGATTTTTGTACCGATTTTCCTGAGCTGAGCTTAAATGAAAGCAAGGCGATTGCATTTTTAAATGCCTACGAAACGGTGCGTCCTTTAACCCAAGACGAAAAAGCCTGTTTGGAACTGTATTTGGCAATGGCGGCAGGACGTTTTTGGTTAATGCGTTTGCAGGTGGCTGCTAAAAATGCGGCAGAAGGGCGGACAGGCGCAGATATTTTGCAGAAAAATCCAGATGAAATGCGGAATATGCTGATTGAACGCTTAAAGTTTGTGACAGCTTGAGGGATATAGAACATGCGTGATCAAGGGCGTTTAGTCGAATGGTTTGATGAGCAGGGTTATGGGTTTATTCAGCCGAATGACCACCAAAAAGATCGCGTGTTTTTACACATTAAGGACTTCGCCCGACAAGGGCCACGTCCAATTGTGGGCTGTGCCTTGGAATATACCGTAACTGTGGATGAGCGCGGACGTTACCGAGCGCAGCAAGCGGTGTATTTAAAAGCTTCGCAGACCAAAGCAGCCAAGGCAGCTGCTGTGAGTGCGAAAACATCCGACAGCACGCAAAAAATGCAGCCGATGCAAATATTGTGTGTGGCTTATATTGTTGCTTTAGCTTTGCTGACGCTGTTGGGATTGCTCAGCGGCATGTTGTTATTATTCATCAGTTTGATGAATGCGCTGAGTTATTGGCTGTATGCACAAGATAAAGAAGCTGCACAGCAGGGTGGACGTCGTATTCCTGAAAATAACTTGCATATTGTGGCTTTTTTAGGGGGTTGGCCTGCAGCATGGTTAGCACAACAAAAATTACGCCATAAAACACAAAAACAACCCTTTGGTAAGATTTATTTTTGTACGATAGGCTTAAATATCTTTCTGATTTTATGGATGATTTCTCCGTTGAATCAGCTTAACATCTAATTGGGAATATTGTTCCAGTAACAGGCTTATCAGGTGCATTATGTCAGACGCAGAACATTCATATTCAGTAGATCAAGACCCACATCGCTTATTGACCATGATTTTATATGTGCTGTATATCGTGGCGATTTTTTCTGCGGGGATATTGGCCGTGATTGCCTTAATCATCAACTATTTAAAACGTAGTGATGTACAAGGTTCAATTTTTGCCAGTCATTTTACTTGGCAAATTCGCAGCTTCTGGTGGTATCTGTTTTGGAATATTGTGGCCTTTGTGCCGTTCTTTTTGGTGTTCTTTAGTCCAGATGCGCAAAGCTTTGCCAGTATGACTTTGGCTGCGACACTTTTCTGTATCGCAGTGGTTGCTATTTCGTGGTTATGGATTGTTTACCGTGCTATACGCGGTTTAATTCGCGTGAATGATAATTTACCGATGTATCATTAAATTCACGTTCGTTCGTCTTTTTAAGATGTTTTGAGCGATCTTGCCTAGATGCTGTTCATTCAACTTTTTGGGATGATGTGTTTCGTTTTAAAAATTTTGGTCGCCATTCGCTGACCAGCACGCCTAAAACCACCAGTAGTCCACCGAACAACGCCAGAACTGCCAAGCGCTCGCCTGCCAAACGTCCAATCAATGAGGCCCAAACAGGCTCACCTGCATAAATAATAGCAGCTTGCGCAGGGTCTACTTGTCGTTGCGCCCAGTTCATCACCAATTGAATCACGGCACTGGCAATGCCTAAGCCGAGCAAAACAGCAAGGAGTGACCACTGAAATTCGGGCAATTGAGTTTCTCCAACCCATGGTGCAATCGCAAAACACAATAACGATGCACAACCCAGTTGGATGAGGGTAACGCGCTTTAAATTGACCCGATTGGCAAAATAGCTAATTAAAATAATTTCAAAGGCAATCGCAATTGAACCGATTAAAGTAATGGCTTGTCCAAAACTTAACTGAATTGCGCCTAAGCCATTGCCTGTTAAAAAGACCAAGCCTACAAATGCCAAAATAGCACCCAACCAAGTCATGACATGCGGACGTTGACCAAAACATAACCACAGCAATAGCGGTACAAGCGGGACATACAGCGCCGTTAAAAAGGCCGATTCGCTACTGCTGATACTTTGTAAGCCAATGGTTTGAGTGACATAACCTAGCGCAATGACTGCGCCTATGGCAAAGCCTGCATAGAGTTCATCGATGCTAAAACCACGTAAGCTTCGCCATGAAATCAGCCCCACGGCCAACGTGGCTGCGGCAAAACGTAAGCCTACAAACAGTACGGGACTGCTGAAGTTCAAACCGTATTGCACGGTAATGAAGGTTGCACCCCAAATTAAGGTAATCAAAATGAGCGCCAGTTGCGGGGCTTTGCTGCGAAGCATTGGTGAAAGCTGAGACATAGAACCAGTGGGAGATGAAGAAAACTCAAAATGAGTAAAATAAAATCAAAATAAAAAAGAGGTCCGCAGACCTCTTTAAAAATACGCGGCAGAATTACAAAGATTGCTCATCTAAAAGCAACTGTGCCTCACGCAGGCTTAACGTGCCTTCGTAAATTGCACGACCTGTAATCGCACCTAAAATGCCAGGCTGACCTTTTAGGTTGCGTACGTCATCTAAATTGGTCACACCGCCAGAAGCAATCACGGGTAAGCCTGAATATTGCGCCAAGTTTACGGTTTGTTCTACGTTCACACCTTGCATCATGCCATCACGGGCAATATCGGTATAAACAATGCTAGATACACCTGCATCGGCAAAACGCTTAGCTAAATCTGTTGCCTTCACGTCTGTGACGTTGGCCCAACCATCAGTAGCCACCATGCCATTCATGGCGTCAATGCCGACAATGATGTGTCCTGCAAATTTCTTGCAGGCTTCTTCTACAAAAGTAGGCTCTTGTACGGCTTTGGTACCAATAATCACGAACGATACGCCTGCATCCAAATAGTGTTCGATGGTTTCGAGTGAACGAATACCGCCACCAATTTGAATTGGAAGATCCGGTTGTGATTTTGCAATCGCTTCAACCACAGGTTTATGAATTGGCGTACCTGCGAAAGCGCCGTTTAAATCGACTAAATGCAAGCGACGCGCGCCTTCATTTACCCAGTGTTGTGCTGTTGCCACTGGATCGTCAGAAAATACAGTATCATCTTCCATACGACCTTGTTTTAAACGAACACACTTGCCATCTTTCAGGTCAATTGCAGGGATGATCAGCATGCTTTCGCTCCTTGCCAAAAACTTATTGAATTCAATCTGTGCATCTTAACAAAGTATTGTTAAATATCTAAGCATCTGTTGTAGGTTTTGTTTTAGAGGGACGAATCCGCAATTTGAGCGAACTGTTTGGGATATGCTCGGGCAATAGACCCAAACGCCCCAATTCTTCAAATATCAACACAGGTGCGTAGGCATCGGCGGCAGCATAGGCAATTTGTGCTTCACTGAGCTGTTTGCATGCCCAGTTTGAGGTGCTGATACTTCGGCTTTTAGGGAAATGAACGTGAAATAATAATGCCATGGCATTTTTAAGCCCAAGCGGACTTTTAAAACCAAAACTGCCAAAACATTTGGATAGTTCAATCACGCTATTCAGTTGTATACCTTTTTTACGAAATAAATGGGCATCATTTTTCAGCCCAAAACCTACTTTAATTTGATCGCGATTGGCAAAAACTGGCTGCAAAAATTGCCAAATGTCATCATTGAGCTGAAATAGATAGGCTTTTTCTAAGGTTGCGAGCTGAATTAAATGCGGGCCTGTAGAAACTTCGCCTACATTAAACGTGGGTTTAGATTCAGAATCGAAACCCAAGACAGCTGCGGTTTTCAGTTCAGCTTCAATTGCTAGACATTGCTCTAGATTTTGAATCAGTACAATATTTTGACGCGCAATATTTTCAAACAGTGGCAATTGCCGAATTTCATCAGGGCTAGGCAGGGTACGCAGACGAGTGAGATCCATAACATTCAAAGCGGTAAAGAAGCGGTTTTAGCCTAAAGCGTTTTGCGGAATTTGGCAAAGTTTAAAAGATTGAAAATGCTGTGCAGGACAAAGATTGCAGCGAATATCCTGAAAAAATAGCCCAATAGATGGGCTATTTCGAAATATCAACCAAGTGGAATATTTTTGCTTAGACGTTGCTGAATATACCTGACAAGAAGCTGCCAATAATCGCCAAAATCATCAGCACAATAAAAATCCAAGCCAGTACTTTTTCCCAACCTGCAGTTTCACGTACCGCACCATAGCTATTTTGACGATCATCGCCAGGTGCAAATACCAAATATAAACCCATAATAATATTCACCAAAGGCACCAAAATCAGCAAAGATAACCAGCCAGTATGATTGCGGTCATGCAAGCGGCGGATGGTGAAAATAAAGCTAAAATAGAACGCAACGATATAAATGATCACGAGCAAGATCATGCCGATGCCCATAGAGCCAGAGCCGAGCTCTAGCAATAAATTGGGTGCAACAACGGCAATAATTGCAATCAGTACTGCAAGCCCCAAGCTGAGCAAACAGTTCCACGCTAAAAATGATAATCGACCAAAACGCCCCGCTGCACTGAGTGCAGAATCTTCTACATATTGACTCATTGTTGTAATTCCTAGATTTTTTGAATTTTCTGTCGCACAGCATATATTTGCGAAAAATCTTGTGAGATATTTCTCTCACATCGCAAACATAGACCAATTATCGACAGCCCCTCAGTTTATTTTGAATAAAAAGGTATAAAACGCTTTAATTTTAAACACAAATCAGTGTGCAATAACAGTGAAAAACATTCACGCATAAATAAAGCCGAGATTAACTCGGCTTTAAAGGGAGGATCATCTTGAAGGTTAGATGCTCCATTCCACAAAGTTTTTTAGTAACTGTAAACCCACAGTGTGACTTTTTTCTGGATGGAACTGTGTCGCAAATAAGTTGTCTTGATGCAGAGCCGTACAGAACGTTAAACCGTAATCACAGGTCGCAGCCACGATTTTTTCATCTTGTGGTTCGACATAAAAACTATGCACGAAGTAAAAACGTGCATCTTGTTCAATGTTGTTCCACATAGGGTGGTTCGGGTCACGTTGATGTACCTGATTCCAACCCATGTGTGGCACTTTTAAACCTGCTACTTCAGGAAAGCGTTTGACTGTACCTGCAAAAATGCCCAGTGCATCTGCTCCGCCATTTTCTTCGGAATGTTGCATCAGCGCCTGCATGCCTACACAAATTGCAAGTACAGGTTTATTAAAGACCGCGTTGCGTACCACGTCATCAATGCCAGCTTCATGCATGCCTTGCATACAATCACGCATAGCACCCACACCTGGAAACACAATTTTATCGGCTTGTGCAATCAGTTTTGGGTCATTGGTCACATCTACCGTTGCACCCACATGCTCTAAAGCTTTCGCTGCAGAGTGTAAATTTCCCATGCCATAGTCAAGAAGGGCAATTCGGGTCATTAGAGTGTTCCTTTGGTTGATGCCACTGTATTTTCAGCACGCGGATCGACTTCACATGCCATGCGTAAAGCACGTGCAAATGCTTTAAATACGCTTTCAATTTGGTGGTGGCTGTTTTTACCTTTGAGGTTGTCGATGTGCAGTGTCATTAATGCATGGTTGACAAAGCCTTGGAAGAATTCTGAGAATAAATCCACATCAAAAGTACCAATACGTGCGCGGGTAAATGGAATATCCATAAATAAACCCGGACGACCCGATAAATCGACAATCACACGGCTTAAAGATTCATCAAGTGGTGCGTAAAAGTGACCGTAGCGTCGTAAACCTTTTTTATCGCCCAAAGCTTGAGCAAAAGCTTGTCCAAGCGTGATACCACAGTCTTCTACAGTGTGGTGATCATCAATTTCCAAGTCGCCATCACAATGAATATCAATATCAAACAAACCGTGTCGCTTGATTTGATCAATCATATGGTCTAAAAATGGAACTCCAGTGTTGAGTGTGCCTTGACCCGTACCGTCCAGATTCACACGAACTCGAATTTTAGTTTCGTTGGTATTTCTCACCACTTCACTGATACGTTGGGTCATAGACACGTTCCTCAAAAAACGTCAAAAATGATTGATGTAAAATGTTTTCGCTGTGACGAAGTCTCAGCATATTAGATTGCTCAGGAGGGTTAATCAATGCCTATTACCGTACATGCCTATACTTCACTGGAAAATACCGAAGTGCGCAGCCAGCTTGAGCGACTGTATGATACCAGCCCTGAATTTGGCGATGGGCAAGATGCGGTAAGCCAACTTGAGCAGAACTTGGCTCAGTATACCCTACTTTACACGGCAGAATTTAATACTAAAGTGATTGGTGCGATTTGGTGCACAGGGCAAGATGATCATCGTACGCTTGAATATATTGTGGTGCATCCTGCAAACCGTGGTCGAGGTGTGGCAGATCGTTTGGTGAGTGAGGTGTGCCGTATGGAAGAAGCCAAAGGTGTGCAGCACTTTCAGCCGGGTTGTGGTGCGATTCATCGTTGTTTGGCGCATTTGGGTAAGTTGTGAGTTTTTAAAAAGCTGACGTTGTGTCTGTCTTTTCAGTTTATCCGTATAGGTCAAAATTAAATTAGTATCGAAAATCCCTTCTCTTGCGCCATATATGGCTCAGGGATGAGGAATATCTTCCGTAAGAGGATGATGGGGGATTGAAGTATGGTTTTAATCGGATTTGTGAAAGAAGTTTATCTAAATCCTATATTGTTTTTTGTGCTTGCACAGCCACAATTTTTAGCTAAGGTTTAAATAGCTTTGCGTAGGCATCTTCCTACTTTGGCAAGACCCAAAGTAGGCAAAAGTCTTTTGTTACCCATACACGACATCCTTGTCGTGATGGGTAACGTGGGGCATCCGTGCCCCACATTCGCGTATCGGAAGTTTGTCAAAATTTAATTGGAAAAGAACTCATTTTTAAATTTTTGGGTGATATTTCAGCAGAAATAGAATGAGGTTGCTGTAAAAGTAAACATTTGCACTGAAAAGCGAAAAAGACTATTGACGATTTACAGCTGAAACTGTTTAATACGCGTCATTGGCGTGATAGCTCAGTCGGTAGAGCAACGGATTGAAAATCCGTGTGTCCCCAGTTCGATCCTGGGTCTCGCCACCATATTCAAAACGGTTAAACGTTTTCAATCCCTGATCCCATCAGGGATTTTTTTTGCATAAAATTTATGCGATCAAATAAAAAAGTGATGATTTTTATTGACTATTCAGCCGAGATACGGCTTAATACACGGCATTGGCGTGATAGCTCAGTCGGTAGAGCAACGGATTGAAAATCCGTGTGTCCCCAGTTCGATCCTGGGTCTCGCCACCATATTCAAAAAGCCTCAAACACTGTTTGAGGTTTTTTTTTCGCCTCTAGGTTGGTCATAGAGAATTATAATTACATGCAAAGCGCATTAAAATTCCAAGAAAAATTGCATACCCATAATAGATTTAAGAAAGTGAAAAAGACCGTTTATCCGAGTCAAGGTGAGCCAAAATTGATTTTCAGGTAGGCTATAAAACGTATACGGTTGCAGTGAAAAATTTTTTTCTTGCATGGTGTAAAACTGCATTGTCCTGAAATTACGTTGCGAGACAAGTTTATGAAATTTATAAAAATATATCCTTTGCTGCTGATATTGGGCTGTCCATGGAGCATGATGGTCCACGCGGATGACGCGGTGACCTTACCCACCCTGCACGTACTGGCCGAGCCAGAGTTACGTACAGAAACCGGGATTGTGCCGTATCAGAATGATGAAAAAAATCTCCGTGCTTTACAGCATCAAGTTATTCGTAATTCACGTGAAGCACAAAACTTTATGATCGACAGCCATGTGGTTGCCAATCTGGAAATTCAGCCCTTACAAGCACAACCCGACCTAAATTCGTTATCGCCCTTTCTACAACAGTATGTATTGAGTATTGCTCAGGGTTTACAGTCGAGTGATCCTACACAAGGCTTGTATATTATGTTGCAACCCTTTGGTATAAACCGTAGCAACAGTATGCAGCATATTGATCGTAGCAATAGCAACAGTATGCAGCCCATCGATCGTGATATGCATATACAGCTCGACCTGAAAAATGTCAGCATTGGTACGATTGAACATTCTATAAATAATTTTTCTGTACCTGAGCTACCGACACCGAAAAAGTAATCATTTTTCTTTTGAAAAAATCCTTAGCTTTGCCAGCGAAGCCTATATTTGCCGCCGCGAGAAAGTGGCAAATGCCTGCGCAGTTGAAAATTGGGGCTGTTTTCAGCCTGTGAGCTAGTCATGTTCTTCAGAGATCATTACTCCGTTATATGCTCAGCCAGTCGGGAACCACCGGGTCAGTTTTAATCCTGCCCAGAGCTGGAAATTGGCTCCATACGATGTTAAATATTATCAATTGAATGATCAGCGGGTGCTCATTGCCCAGACCAGTTTTAGAATTGATCAGGTCATTGATTAAATTTATAAATATTATGAGCATCGTTAAATGAAAGATCTGTTTTCTGATGACAGCTTGCGCTATAAACAGGCCCGTCCGGCTTATTCTGCAGAAATTGTCCAGGAAATTTTAAAGCATGTACCTGAACGAACTTTTGCCTGGGATTGTGGTGCCGGTTCGGGGCAGTTTACCCAGTTATTGGTACCACATTTTCAGCAGATTTTAGCCACAGATTTAAGTCAAGCACAGTTGGATTTGGCACCGCAGTGGGCAAATGTGAGTTATCGTATCTGCTTGGCGCAAGACAGCGGATTGGCAGATGCGAGTGTGGATTTAATTACCGTTGCACAAGCGATTCACTGGTTCAATTTTGATGCCTTTTATGCCGAAGTGCATCGGGTGCTAAAACCGAGTGGAATATTTGCTGCGGTGGGCTACGGTCTGATTCAAGCTGTAGATCCTGAGGTGAATACCGCAATTCAACGCTTGTAATTTCAGACCTTAAAAGGTTGTTGGGATGCTGAACGTCGTTATATTGATGACTTATATCGCACGATTCCTTTCCCATTTCAAGAAATCGTGACACCCGAACTTTGCCTGAAATATCGTTGGTCGGCAGCACAATTGCTGAATTATTTAAACACTTGGTCGGGACTGCAGCATTATTTAAAGCAACATACTGATACGCCCTTGCTTGAATTACAACAATTGTTGCAGCAGCAACCTGCTCAGGGCTTGGAAATTCAGTTTCCAGTTTTGCTGCGTTTAGGTCGCTTGGTATAAAAAGTCAATGTATTGAGTGATTTTTGAACTTAAAATATAAGTTGGTGAAAAAAGGATGTTTCTCCACAGGTGTAATTTACCTATGTGCGAGGTGTCCAATGTTAAAATTTTCTCTCCCTATTTTATTCAGTCTTGCGCTGAGTCTCCCTGCGACTGCTTTTGCCAATCTTGATCAGCCTTTACAGGTCTTGGATGATTGTGCATTAAGTGCAGAATATGGGCAATCCAACAGCTTAAATTTGCTGCATGATCAATACCGTTTTACCGCGCAAGATGTGGTGAATCAAGTTCGAGCTGAACAAAACCTAGACTTAGCAAGCAAATTTGCAACTTTGGGTTCTCGTTTTTATATCAACCCGCAAGGTCAAACTGTGCTGCAAATTCAACGTGATGTGGTGTCTTTGGGTGTGATTGAAACCACACTCAGTGTGGATGGTTTACGCCAGTTAGGGCAGCATTTTATAGATGAATTTAAAGCTTTGGCATTTGAGTAAAATGGAGTGCGTTGTCGCAAATGACCTTGTGACAATCTAAGACATAAAAACTTAAGACATAAAAAAACGCCCTGAAAAATCAGGGCGTTTTTTATTGCACGCGAATTATGCTGGTTGCGCAGATTCTTGTTGTGCAGGAGTCAACATGTGACCGTGTTCTTCGAAGTTTGCATGCCAAGATAATGCTTCACGAAGTAGGTGAGGAGTGTGACCACCTTTTGCACATGCACGCTCAAAGTAATCATTCAATGCATTGCGGTACATTGGGTGTACACAGTTGTCGATAATCGCACGAGCGCGTTCACGTGGTGCAAGACCGCGTAAATCTGCTAAACCTTGCTCAGTGACTAAGATGTCAACGTCGTGTTCGTTGTGGTCTACATGCGCAGCCATTGGAACGATAGATGAAATGTCACCGCCTTTCGCAATCGATTTAGTCACGAAAATCGCCAAGTGTGCGTTACGCGCGAAGTCACCTGAACCACCAATACCGTTCATCATTTTGGTACCGCATACGTGGGTTGAGTTCACGTTACCGTAAATATCAAACTCAAGTGCAGTGTTAATGCCAATGATGCCTAAACGACGTACTAACTCAGGGAAGTTAGAAATTTCTTGTGGACGTAAAATGAATTTGTCTTTGTAGTGTGCAAGATTACCAAATACGCGATCACCACATTTTTCAGACAAGGTCATTGAACAGCCAGAAGCGAACTTCATTTTGCCTGCATCAATCAATTCAAACGTACAGTCTTGGAGTACTTCTGAGTACATCACCAAGTCTTCAAAGTTAGAGTGTTTGAAGCCTGTTAATACTGCGTTTGCAATTGAACCGATACCTGCTTGTAAAGGTGCCAAGTTTTTCGGTAAACGACCTTGAGCTACTTCGTTTTCAAAGAATGCGATCAAGTGATCTGCAATTGCTTGAGTTTCGTCATCTGGATCGGTCACGTTAGATGGAGAGTCAAGCAAGGTATCGTTAAATACAATACCCACAACTTTTGCAGGGTCTAACTGAATACCTTTGGTTCCAATACGTTGTTCAACGTGAGTTAATGGCACTGGACCACGTGTTGGACGTGCTTCAGGAATATAAATGTCGTGTAGGCCTTCAAATTCTGTGCTTACAGTGGTGTTGATTTCGATAATGACTTTATCTGCATATTCAACAAAGCTTGCAGAGTTACCTACAGAAGTTGTTGGAATAATTAGGCTGTCTTCAGTAATTGCAACTGCTTCAACAATCGCGATGTCTGGGCGTTTTAGCGTATTGTTACGCATTTGCTCAACAGTTTCAGACAAGTGTTGGTCAATGAACATAACTTGACCTTGGTTAATTGCTTTACGCAAAGTGTTGTCTACTTGGAACGGCATACGACGAGCCAAAACACCTGCTTCAGTCAATTGCTTGTCTAAATCATTACCAAGACTTGCCCCAGTAATTAAGTCAATTTTTAAAGGGTTGGTTTTAGCGCGTGCCACCAATGCAAGTGGAACAGCTTTTGCTTCACCCGCACGAGTAAAGCCACTCATACCTACGGTCATACCATCTTGAACGAATTCAGCAGCTTGTTCTGCGCTGATTACTTTGTCGTGGAGGGAGGCTAAACGGATGCGATCTAAAGACATGGCGAACTCTCGTAAAATACTAGACTGATACCGATTGTACCGATCAAAAAAGGTATTTTGCATAGGTGTTAGGCTAAGGTCTAATTTTTTGCCTAAATGGTGGTATAAAAATATAAAATAATACATAAATAATTGAATTTAATCGTTTATTTATATATCAAAAGGTAAATATTACAATTTGTTTGATATATTTTTATACAATTTTGATATGCACCATCTGAATTTTTTACTTTGATCGTCCATCCGATTTGCTGTTGGTCTGAAATTGGTATATAGCAAGCCAGATAGAGATCAAAAGCGTCAGCCGTTTAGAAGTGTTCACTCAAACTTTGTTTGATTTTTTCCAGCGTGCCAACATTATTTTTTTCTTCAACGATTTCAGGTTGTAACGGCAGGGTAATGATGGCTTCAAGACCACCGTGTTCACGGTTTTGAATGGTGAGCTCGCCCTGATGAATATCGACAATACGTTTTACAATTGCCAAACCTAAGCCACTGCCTTGTACAGTACGTGCTTCATTGCCGCGTACAAAAGGCTGCATTAAATCGGCAATTTGGTCTTCTGGAATGCCTGTACCGTTGTCTGCCACGCTAATCCGAATGTGTTCATCCAGCACTTCTGCAGACAACTCAATTGGCTCTGCACCATAGCGTTTCGAGTTATTAATCAGGTTGCCAATCAGACGTTTCAGCGACAAACTGCGCGCCTGAATTAAAGGTAATTCTTGTGCGTTAAAGCGAATATCCAACGGTTTAAATTGAATAATCAATTCCTGCAGCAAAACATTTAAATCGGTTTCTTGTAATTCTTCATCGGAACCATCACGCATATAAGAAATGAATTGATTTAAAATCGCATCCATATCTTCTACATCGTAAATTAAGCCTTCTTTTAAAAAATCATCATCGGGCATCATTTCGGCACTTAAACGAATCCGTGTCAGTGGCGTGCGCAGGTCGTGTGAAATACCTGCCAACATGATACGACGGTCACGTTCAGTCTGTTCCAAGGTATAAATCATGTGATTAAAGGCTTGGTTGACCTCACGAATTTCCTGCGGACCGTGATTGGTTTCTAAATAAGGTGCTTTGCCTGTTTTACTGTAGCTATTGGCGGCATTTTGCAGACGACGCAAAGGACGATTCAGCTGACGTACTAGAGTTAAAATAATTGCTGCAGCTAACAGTGGAATACCCAAAAGCCAGCCAAAGACCAATTCAGGGCTGTAGTTGGCATAGGTTTTAAGGGGTTCACGTACCCAGTTGCCATTCATTTCTGGGGTTTGAATCCAAATACGCGGGCTTGGTTTGAACTGGAAATAGACCGTGACATCCTGCATTTTTAATTCAGTTGCCAGTTTCTTTTCTATTTGTTGGGTAAAAAACTCTGCAATGACTTTTTCCCGTACATTAGGAAACTCACGTGGATCGGTTACATATTCAATGCCGACCCGATTTTTAAGCCACGCATCGACATCGACTTCGGCTTCATTGTGAAAAATGCGCAAATCTGGATTGTTTAAAATTTCCAGTTCAACCGCTAAATAGCGGGCGTGTTGTTGAATTTCAGGTAAATACAAGGTGCGCCAAAAGAACCACAACGACATAAACAGGCTAAACAACACCACAAAAACCACCAGTACCGTGGTGCGCATGGCTGCAGAGCGTGGTTTGATTTTGTCCAGAAAACGCTCCCAGCGGGTACGTTTCTTTTCAGAATACGCCACATAGTCGGTAAATTCTTGTGGGTCGATGGGTTCGAGTTTCACATCTTGTCCTGTGGCAGAGGTTGTAAAGCGAATTTAGTGAGTGAAATTTTATGATGAATATACTTGTTATTGGAATGTCTGTTCTTTAAATCTAGCACAATGATCGGTGTGCATAAATGTTGATCATTGCATGAAGATGTGAGGCTGAAGCCTCACATCATTTTCAACTTATTCCGCACCATCTGGAACAAATACATAACCGACACCCCAAACCGTTTGAATATAACGTGCACGGGCAGGGTTTTCTTCAATTAAACGACGTAAACGTGAAACCTGAACATCAATCGAACGCTCCATCGCACCCCATTCACGACCACGCGCCAAATTCATTAACTTGTCACGGGTTAAAGGCTCACGAGGATGTTGTACCAACGCTTTGAGTACTGCAAATTCACCTGTAGTTAGGGTCACGACCTGACCTTCACGTGTCAAAGTACGGGTCGATAAATCTAGTGACCATGGGCCAAAACCAACCACTTCCATTTGCTGACTTGGTGCACCTGGTACCTCGCGCACTTGACGACGCAATACAGCACGAATACGCGCTAACAGCTCATTTGGATTAAACGGTTTTGGTAAATAATCATCTGCACCTGCTTCAAGTCCTGCAATACGGTCAGAGTCACTGCCGCGAGCCGTCAGCATAATAATTGGCGTGTCGATGTTAGATTGACGTAAACGACGGCAAATACTTAAACCATCTTCAACAGGCAGCATAAAATCAAGCACGATTAAAGAGAACAGTTCACGCTGTAACAAACGATCCATTTGTGTCGCATCGTGGGCAGTTTTGACCACAAAGCCCTTATCTTCCAAGAAACGCTGTAACAGGGTACGTAAACGCACATCATCATCGACAACGAGAATGCGTTCAACGCGGTCAGTTTCGCTGTGTACGGCATCTGTTTTTTCAGCAGGTACAACTAAACTCATGATGTGCTCCTTTATTCTTTATTGTCATCGTAAACAAAAAGTTGAGTTGGCTTTGAGTATACGATTCATTGGTATCTATTGCCTATGCTCTAAAGCAACAAATATTGCAGATAAAATCAAGACATAGATACCAAATATATACAGCATTCCCATGCGAAAAACTGACATATTTGTCCGTTTGAGTCTAACATAAGCCTGAATTTTATTTAGATTTATAAAATTTAGCCGAATTGGCAAAAATCGCCAAAAAACCACCATTTATAAAATTCATAAAACAATTGTGGATTTTATAGTCTTGGTCTTTATAATCATGGCTTTTAGTACTTATCCTTGTAGGATCACACACGATGACTGACTTAGTTCAGCAGTTAGCAAAAGAACTTGCCGTACGACCAAATCAAGTAGAAGCTGCCATCAAACTTATTGATGAAGGTGCTAGCGTTCCATTTATTGCACGTTACCGTAAAGAAGTGACGCAAGGTTTAGATGACACGCAGCTACGTCAGCTCGATACACGTTTATCGTATTTACGTGATTTATATGAGCGTCGCGAAAAAGTAATAGAATCACTCAAAGAACAAGATAAATTATCTGATGATTTATTGGCACGGGTTAACGCTGCTGAAACCAAAAATGCTTTAGAAGAAATTTACGCGCCTTACCGTCCAAAACGCACCAGTAAATCGTTTAAAGCTAAAGAAGCAGGTTTAGGCCCAATTGCAGCGCAAATTTTTGCAGAACAGGTTGAGCCAAGCGAAGCTTTAGCAGGCTTTAGTCATGCAGACTATCCTGATGCAGACAGTCAGCTAGATGCGGTACAACACATTCTGATTGATGAATGGGCACAAAATATTGCCTTAACCACAGAATTAAAAGAAATTTTTGCCAAAACAGCGGTATTAAAAAGCTTGGTTGCTTCTGAAGAGAAAAAAGAAGTGGGCAAAAAATTCCGTGATTACTTCGATTTTTCAGAAAACCTCAACAAAGTGCCTTCACATCGCCTATTGGCGATGTTGCGTGGTCGCCAAGAAAACGTCTTGGGTTTAAAAGTTGATGGTGAAGACAGTGCACCTTTGGCACGTATTGAAACTGAATACAATTTAGATCAAATTCAGCCGCAAGCACGTCAGGACTTTTTAAAGCAAACGGCAAAATTGTTCTGGTTGGGCAAAGTGCGTCCACAAATCGAACATTCATTATTGACTGAAAAGCGTTTGGCTGCCGAAGCTGAAGCGATGGATGTCTTTGCAGAAAACTTGCGTCATTTATTGCTCTCTGCACCTGCAGGTGCGCGTTGTACGCTGGGCGTAGACCCTGGCATCCGTACAGGTGTCAAACTGGCTGTGGTGAACCAATCTGGCGATGTGGTTGCACATAGCACGGTTTATCCATTTGCACCTAAAGAAGACAAAGCAGGCGCGATTGAAGAACTTGCACGTTTATGCCGTGAGCACAATGTTGATTTAATCGCGATTGGTAACGGGACTGCAAGCCGTGAAACTGAAGCGGTTGTGGCAGAAATGATGGCGGCGCACAGTGACTTGAAATTAACACGTGTGTCTGTATCTGAAGCGGGTGCATCTGTGTATTCAGCTTCTGAATTGGCATCGCAAGAGTTGCCAGAACTAGATGTGTCGATTCGTGGTGCAGTGTCGATTGCACGTCGTTTGCAAGACCCATTGGCAGAGTTGGTAAAAATTGATCCAAAATCAATCGGTGTGGGTCAGTATCAACATGACGTGAATCAGGCAGGTTTAGCAAAAACCTTAGAAGCTGTGGTAGAAGACTGTGTGAACTCGGTCGGTGTCGATGTCAACACGGCATCTTCAGCAATTTTGGGTTATATCGCAGGTTTGAATAAAGCCATTGCACAGCAAATTGTTGAATACCGTAAAGAACATGGCCGTTTTGACAATCGCCAAGCTTTGAAAAACGTACCGCGTTTAGGCGAACGTACTTTTGAACAAGCAGCAGGTTTCTTACGTATTCAGGCAGGTTCTGAGCCTTTGGATGCTTCTGCAGTGCACCCTGAATCTTATGGTTTGGTAGAAAAAATTGTGGCTGCCAAAGCGACCACGGTTAAAGATATTATTGGTAATACTGAAATTATCCGTTCAGTGAATGCTGAAGAGTTTGTGGATGAGCAAGTCGGCTTACCAACTATTCAGGATGTTTTGTCTGAATTGGAAAAACCAGGTCGTGACCCACGTCCTGAATTCCGTACGGCTAAATTCCGTGAAGATATTACTGAAGTGGCGCAGCTGACTGAAGGCATGCAGCTTGAAGGTGTTGTAACCAACGTGACCAACTTTGGTGCTTTCGTGGATGTGGGCGTACATCAGGATGGTTTGGTGCATATTTCTGAGTTGGCCAATGAATTTGTGGCTGATCCGCATAAAGTGGTGAAACCAGGTCAAATTGTTCAAGTGCGTGTGTTGCAGGTTGATGTAGAGCGTAACCGTGTGAATTTATCGATGCGTCCTGAAGGTTCGGCTGCACCTGCAAAAGCAGCGCGTGCACCACGTCGTGATCAAGAACAGCGTACAGAGCGTAAGCCACAAGCGAAACGTCCACAGCAGTCACGTCCTCAGACTGAGCGTCCACAAGCGAAAAAACCACAAGCCGCTAAACCACAAGAAAATAAAATTGGTGGTTTAGGTGCATTGTTGTTACAAGCAGGGATTAAAGGTTCGAAGTAATTTTGAATTGCTCTAACAAAAAGCTCCCGAAATTCGGGAGCTTTTTGTTTTGCAGGAACATTTTTATATACAGATTTTTTGATGGATTTTAAATCAACGGTACAATCCAACTCACCAAAATCAGCATAATTCCCAAATGTCCAAGTTTACGAGTCACTGCGACTAGTTTTGACGGTGGTGCTTCAAGTTGGCGAGCATATTCCTGAAGATTTAAACCTTGTGAGGCTTTACTGCTAAATAAAAATACGCCCAAATCAATACAAATTAAAATCGTGCCGACATCGGCAACAACCTCTAAAAGTTCATATTCTTGCTGATAAAGCGCCGTTGCAACCTGATAACTCAGAAACAAGGCAAAGGCAAAACAGCCATACTGTAAAATGAGGGCCAGTGCTCGCATAATCCATTCAAAATACTTAAAACAGCTGTGTTATAGCATAAAAATGCGGTGCAATTGAATGTTTTGTTATGGTTGAGATTGTGGATCTTAAATAAGCAATTAACGGATTAAGCCTTGCAGAACAAAACTTGTGGCAATACTGCCTGCTGCCAATTTAGACATGAAATAACTGTAATTAGAAGAGGCAGAAACTTCGGACATCGCACCAGATGAATGCGACATGGACACGGCAAGTTGGCTGCGATAGCCCAATTCGACTAACAAGACCACCAGGCCTGTCAGTGTCATCACTTGAAATGTGTCTACATGATTGCGCGTAAGCTCAGTATATAAGTGATAAAAACTTAAGCCCGCAGCAGAAAAACAAAATAGCTTAAACAGATACAGAGTTTTCATGTGTTGTACCTTTCATTATTGTAATGTCATTTTGAATGCTATTTCTTAAACCAATATTAAAATCACATGAAAAGTTGCGGCTGCACAATTTAAAAATTGTTGAAGTGATGTTGTATTGTTGTGCGCTGTTCAACCTAAGCTGTAAAAACAAATAGGCGACCCGTAGGTCGCCTAAAGCAAAACTTGAATTGTGTATAAATTACCAGTGTTCACCTGGGAACAAGCGCGCATACGCTTTTTGTACCCAGTTCAGTTTTTGCTGCTCGCCCACAGACGCGGTAGAGCTTGGGAATAAGTTATAACCAATCGACATGAGTTTGTTGTTAATGTCTGGTGCAATCGCATAAGTGATTGAAGCCAAACGACCCAAATGTGTCGCAATTTTCTTCGGACGTTTCACAATCGCATAAGCAATTAAATCTGCCGCTTGCTCAGGTGAAAGGGTGGGCACGTACTTATAAATTTTGGTTGGTGCGATCATTGGGGTACGAACCAATGGCATATACACCGAAGTAATCGCAATTTTGTGTGTATGCGCTTCTGCAGATAGACAGCGACTAAACGCATCCAATGCGGCTTTAGATGCCACATAAGCCGAGAAACGCGTTGCGTTGGCTAATACACCAATCGAGCTGATGTTGATGATGTGACCATCTTTACGGTGCATCATCTGCGGCAAAATATTGAGTACCAAACGCACAGCACCAAAATAGTTGAGCTGCATGGTACGTTCAAAGTCGTGGAAACGATCAACCGACTCATGTACTGCACGACGGATTGAGCGGCCTGCGTTGTTAATTAAAATATCAATATGATCGACAGAGGCAAGAATTTGTTGCGATACAGCATCAATAGAGTCCATATCGTTTAGATCACAAGGGAAAACTGAAGCCTTGCCACCACGTGCTTCAATTTCAGCTTTGACTTGTTCGAGCGTTTCCTGAGTACGTGCCACCAAAAGCACATGCGCACCTGCATCGGCTAGCTTATGT
Organism: Acinetobacter sp. YH01007; assembly: GCF_013420425.1. Classification (NCBI taxonomy): domain Bacteria; kingdom Pseudomonadati; phylum Pseudomonadota; class Gammaproteobacteria; order Moraxellales; family Moraxellaceae; genus Acinetobacter; species Acinetobacter sp. YH01007. The sequence goes on from NZ_VOYC01000019.1 coordinate 44,345, forward strand.
GCCACGGTTAAACCAATACCACTCGATGCACCTGTAATAAGGGCAACTTTACCATTTACACGCTGTTGAAAAAGTTTCTCTAATTTTGGCTTCACGCTAATATTCCTGATTTAGATTCCTGAGTTGTCATTTTTATTGAGATTGACGATTCAAATTTCAGACTGAATTTGAACTGTTTTACTTGGCTTTATGATAGCCGATTGCACAAAAAAAGCTATGGAATAAGTGGTTGAATTTAAAAATGAATTTAGAGTAATTGCTCTATTTTTGTGAGCTGTATATCTTTATTTTTACCATGAAATAAAGCTAATGCAAAGACATACAAAGAAAAATTAAAATAAAAAGCATCCTGTTGAAATTAATCAGCAGGATGCCAGTACAAAGTTTGAACTGATGAGTTTTTATACAGCTGCTAAAGCTTGCTCTAAATCGGCAATTAAGTCATCGGCATGTTCAATCCCGATGGATAAACGCACCATATCTTCACTCACACCAGCCGCTTTGAGTTCATCTGCACTCAACTGACGGTGAGTGGTGGTTGCAGGGTGGCAAGCCAGACTCTTGGCATCGCCAATATTGACCAAGCGTGTGAATAATTGCAGTGCATCAATAAAGCGGGTTCCGCCTTCACGGCCATCTTGCACACCAAAAGACAGAATTGCAGAAGGTTTGCCTTTCACATATTTTTGTGCCAACGCATGTTGCGGGTGATCTTTCAAACCTGCGTAATTGACCCATTTCACTTTTGGATGTGCCTGTAAATATTCCGCTACTTTTTGCGCGTTTTCAGTATGGCGTTCCATACGCAGGCTTAAGGTTTCTAAACCTTGTAAAATTAGGAATACGTTATGCGGGCTAATCGCTGCACCTGTATTGCGTAGTGGTACTACACGTGCACGTGCAATAAATGCTGCAGCGCCTAAGGCTTCTACATAGTTCACACCATGGTAACTTGGGTCAGGTGTATTTAAGGCTTTAAAACGCTCAGGATATTTGCCCCAAGGGAATTTACCGCTATCGACAATAATGCCGCCAATAGACGTACCGTGACCACCAATATATTTGGTCAGTGAGTGAATGATGATGTCTGCGCCAAAATCAAATGATTTTTGCAAGACAGGCGTGGCTACAGTGTTATCCACCACCACTGGAATGCCGTATTCGTGCGCAATTTTCGCAATCGCTTCAAGGTCAATAATATTGCCCAATGGGTTACCAATGGATTCTACAAAGACCAGTTTGGTTTTGTCATCAATCAGGTCGCGTAAGCTTTCAGGCTGTTGATAATCGAAGAAACGTACTTCAATGCCTTGTTTAGGCAAGGTGTGGGCAAATAAGTTGTAAGTACCGCCGTATAAAGTTGATACTGAAGCAATGTTATCGCCTGCTTCGGTAATGGTCTGAATTGCGTAGGTAATTGCAGCCATACCCGATGCTAAAGCCAATGCGCCAATCCCGCCTTCAAGTGCTGCAACACGTTGCTCCAATACTGCAGTGGTTGGGTTCATAATACGGGTGTAAATATTGCCTTGTACTTTTAAATCAAATAAATCGGCACCATGTTGCGTATTATCAAAGGCATAAGAAGTGGTTTGGTAAATAGGCACAGCCACGGCTTTGGTGGTTGGTTCTGGGCTATAGCCTGCATGAATGGCCAAAGTTTCGTCTTTATAGGTCATGTTTACTTCATCTTCGTGAGTTAAATTGGTTTGAGTCTAGCACTTTTAAATATGAAAGAAAGTGTAAAAATGCTGCAATATTTAGCTGTAAATTTGATATAGCAGGCAAAAAGTCCTGTGCTTATCCGCTGATCGCTAGAGTTGTAACAAAGCGTGCAAGATGTTTGTGGTGTCTTATTTTTTCTCCGTATTCAGGTATAATACCCGATTATTTTTTCGCTCATTAGAGCAGGGGCTGCTCATCTGAGCCCCAGATTTGGTTTTCTATTGAGGAGTCCTACGTGGCCCAATATATTTATACGATGAACCGAGTGTCGAAAATGGTTCCGCCTAAGCGCGAAATCTTGAAAGACATCTCCTTATCATTTTTCCCAGGTGCGAAAATTGGTGTGCTTGGTTTAAACGGTGCAGGTAAATCGACTTTGCTCCGTATTATGGCGGGCGTAGATAAAGATTTCTCTGGTGAAGCTCGTGCACAGCCAGGCATCAAAATTGGTTATCTTGAGCAAGAACCACCACTAGACCCGAGCAAAGATGTACGCGGCAACGTGGAAGATGGTGTGCGTGAAGCTTTAGATGCTTTAGAGCGTTTAGACCAAGTTTTTGCAGAATATGCAGATCCAGATGCAGATTTCGACAAACTTGCAAAAGAGCAAGAGAAGTTAGAAGCGATTATCCAAACTTGGGATGCACACAACCTGAACAATCAGCTTGAACAAGCAGCGGCAGCATTAAATTTGCCAGCTTGGGATGCTGATGTTAACAAATTATCGGGTGGTGAGCGTCGTCGTGTGGCTTTATGCCGTTTGTTATTGTCTAAACCAGACATGCTGCTTCTAGACGAGCCGACGAACCACTTGGATGCAGAATCTGTATCTTGGTTAGAGCGTTTCTTAAAAGACTTCCCGGGTACGATTGTGGCAATTACCCACGACCGTTACTTCTTGGATAACGTTGCAGAATGGATTTTAGAACTTGACCGTGGACATGGTATTCCATATCAAGGTAACTACTCTTCATGGTTAGAGCAGAAAAATAACCGTTTAGAGCAAGAACAGAAGCAAGAAGAATCTTTTGCTAAAGCCTTGAAAAAAGAATTGGAATGGGTACGTTCCAATGCGAAAGGCCAGCAAAAGAAAAACAAAGCGCGTATGGAGCGTTTTGAAGAGCTTAACTCGCGTGAATTCCAACAGCGTAACGAAACTTCTGAAATTTATATTCCACCTGGCCCACGTTTAGGGAACAAAGTGGTGGAAGTGGAAAACATCAGCAAGTCATTTGGTGATCGCTTACTTTACGAAAACCTTTCCTTTACTGTGCCGCCTGCAGCGATTGTGGGGATTGTCGGTCCAAACGGTGCGGGTAAAACGACTTTATTCCGTATGATGACTGGCGAGCAGCAACCTGATACGGGCAGCGTGACTTTAGGTGACTCGGTAAAAGTGGCTTATGTCGGTCAGATTCGTGACACTCTAGATGATGACAAAACTGTTTGGGAAGAAGTTTCTGGCGGTTTAGACATTTTGAAAGTGGGCGATTATGAAATTGCATCGCGTGCTTATATTGGTCGCTTTAACTTTAAAGGTCAGGATCAGCAAAAACGCGTTGGTGAATTGTCGGGTGGTGAGCGTAACCGTTTACAGCTGGCAAAAATTCTACAGCAGGGCGCAAACGTGATCTTGCTGGATGAGCCATCAAACGACTTGGATATTGAAACTTTACGTGCACTGGAAGATGCAATTTTAGTCTTCCCAGGTACAGTGATGGTGGTATCGCACGACCGTTGGTTCCTAGACCGTATTGCAACGCACATCTTGTCATTCGAAGATGAGCAACCAGAATTCTTTACAGGTAACTATACTGAGTTTGAAGAATATCGCCGTAAGAAATATGGTGATGATCTGGCAACCAAACGTAGCAAATACCGTAAAATTGGCGCTTAAGTCTAAAAACTTGAGTTCTCATTAAAAAAACCAGCCGAGAAGGCTGGTTTTTTTATATTTGCTCGATGATGTGGTCTTGTGATCAACCTAGCAACATTTTTCTTAATCTAGATGTAGACCAGTGAGGTTTAAACTTCCCACTCATGTGCACATTCACGGCACTTCCATTTTTTTTGTGACTGCATAAAGGCTTGCATAGAAATTTTGAAATCAGGCAAATCACGATAAAACAAGAAACCTGCAATTACACACAGCACAAATACCGCCACAGTAATGCTTTGTAAGGTTGTGCCTGCACCATCACCAAAAATCCACATGGCGATACTGATCAAGACAAGAAGTAATAAGACAAATACCGCTGGAATAAGCATCACCAAGCTTTTTGGCACCACAGGACGCGGTGTTGTTTGACCTGCCTGCGCAACAGGCATGATTTTTGGGCTTTGACATTTAGGGCATCGGTATTGCATTACAACTCCAAAATTCTAATCTGATCGTTATTCTAACCAAATGTACGGCAAATCAAAAACAGTCTGTCAGAAAACAGGGCAATAAAAAAGCCCAAGTCATTGCTTGAGCTTTATTATAAGATGAAGATAAGTGAATTTATATTCATCTTGAATATGGCGTCCCTACGGGGATTCGAACCCCGGTTACCGCCGTGAAAGGGCGATGTCCTAGGCCTCTAGACGATAGGGACTTGATGAGGCAACACAGGTAAAGCCTTATTTAAACTTGGTGGAGTCAAGCGGGATCGAACCGCTGACCTCTACAATGCCATTGTAGCGCTCTACCAACTGAGCTATGACCCCAGTCTGTGTGAGCGCAATATTAGGGCTATTGCGCGCACACGTCAACAAAAAAATGAATTAAGCTGGATCAATTGCATCATTTTTCGGCAATTTGATGCTTTCATTCAGTTTTTCCCAGACTTTAACTTCTTTTTTGCTTGGTCCGCCAACCACTTCTAAGGCATGACGCAAACGCGCAAAGGTCAGGTCAGGACCAATGGTGACCATGGTTTGCATCACAGGTGTAGATGCGGTTGAACCTGCAATTGCAATAAAGAACGCAGGCATGAAATCACGCAATTTGATTTCCATTTGGTTGGCTAAATCCATTAGGGTTTGGCTCACCGTGTCGTTGTTCCAAGTAAATAGACTTTCTAAACGCCAAATTGCAAATTGCAAGCTTTGACGCACTTGTTCTTCAGACAGTTTTTTGCTTTCAAACTGTTCCTTGCTTAAGCTTGGGAAATGGTTGAAGTAATGTGCTGACCAATTGACCGCTTCTGAGAGTAAATGAATACGTGGTTGAATTGCGGCAGCAATTTCTTCCAATTTGGCACGATCTGCTTTCCAAGCCAATAAGGTGTCTAATAGTTCAGCAGGTGAAAGTGCTTTAATCCATTGACCATTTAGCCAATTGAGTTTTTCCACATCAAAGATAGGGCCGCCTAGTGAAACACGTTGAATATCAAAGTGTTCAATCATTTCGGCTAAGGTGAATTTTTCACTTTCATCTGGCATTGACCAACCCATGCGACCTAAATAGTTCAGCAAAGCTTCAGGTAATACGCCAATGTCTTTGTAGTAGTTGATTGAAGTTGGGTTTTTACGTTTAGATAATTTTGATTTGTCTGGGTTACGCAACAATGGCATGTGGCATAACACAGGCATATCCCAACCAAAATATTGATAAAGCAATTGGTGTTTCGGTGCCGATGGAATCCATTCTTCACCACGAATCACGTGAGTGATTTGCATCAAATGGTCATCGACCACGTTGGCCAAATGGTAAGTTGGCAAGCCATCTGTTTTCAGCAAAATTTGCATATCGACTTGCGCCCATGGAATTTCCACTTCACCGCGCAGCATGTCATTAAATTTACATACGCCTTCGGTTGGCACTTTCATACGAATAACATGCGCTTCGCCTGCCGCTAAACGACGCTGCACTTCATCTGCAGACAAGTTTAAACCACGACCATCGTAGCGCGGGCTTTCACCACGTGCTTGTTGTTCTGCACGCATTTGATCTAGTTCTTCGCTAGTAGCGAAGCAATAGAAAGCATGCCCTTGTTCAACCAATTGCAAGGCGTATTGCTTATAAATATCCATACGTTCAGATTGGCGATACGGTGCATGTGGGCCGCCGATATCTGGACCTTCTGCCCAATTTAAGCCTAACCAACGCAATGAATCCAAAATCATTTTTTCAGATTCAGGGGTTGAGCGCAGTTGGTCAGTATCTTCAATACGAAGAATAAATTCACCACCGTGTTGTTTGGCAAAACATAAGTTAAACAAGGCGATATACGCTGTTCCCACGTGCGGGAAACCAGTAGGAGAAGGCGCGATACGAGTACGAACAGTCATAAGCAAAAATTAATTCAAAATGTAAATTGCAACCATTATAACGAAAAAGCCCAAGTACTTAATGTTAAATTCAACATTCTGTACTTGGGCGTTTCAACTGCATTTGAAAAGGGGATTAAAGGCAGTGAGTTTGATGCAGACTTATGAGTTACCTTGCGGGAATAAGGCTTGTACGAAACGGCTAAAACGCTGATTTTGCAAGGCAAAGAAATTTTGAGTTGGGGCAAGATTAATTGAAGTCAGCACTTTTAAATCATTATTCGATTCAAACTTTTGCTTGTCTGCCTGTTTTTGCTGGGTAATGGCTTTTTCAATTAAAGAGCCTTTTGCCTCAGTTAAATTGGTTTTGCTTTCAGCAGATTTGATCACTGCACTGTGACCGACTGTACTTAAGCTGAGTAATACTGCGAACATGAGTTTAGATTTCATTTTGATTCCCCCTTTCCTTTATGAGTGAACTCACAATTTATAAATTGTTTTAATCACTTTAATATTTAATCACAAAAATCATAACAAAAGTAGATTTGCGTCACACTCTTAATAAGATCTTTATCATCATTTACTCACTATATACCGATTTTTCAGATGATCTTTGATTTAGAACATGTTGTAACAAACAACTGTGGAGATATCGTGAAGATTGTTACAAAAGTCACAATAAAATAGTTTTGAAGCGGGTTTGATTGCTGTGATGTCGCTTATTTTACCGTTGAGTCTAAAAGCGGATCAAAGTTTTATTCACTTTTCATATATCTAATCCATAAAAAGGTATAAATTTGGAATAAACGCCGCATCTTGAATTAAATTGATTAAAAACAATTAATTAAAGCTAAATTATTTGAATTTAATCATTTTTTGCATGTTTTTTACAAATTGCGCAGCGCCTGAGCATTGCATATATTGAGCGACAGATTAAAGGTGATGTGTGCTGTAATGAAAACTCAATTGAAAGCTTTATTGGCTGCTGCGCTATTGGCAACAGGTTTTGCTGCAACGACTGCTCAGGCTGCAGATCGTCAGTTTTTAAATGTATCGTATGATGCGACCCGCGAATTTTATGATGAATTTAACAAGTCGTTTGGTCAGTACTGGAAAAAACGTACAGGTTTAGACGTCAACTTTAAACAATCACATGGTGGTTCAGGCAAGCAAGCGCGTTCTGTGGTCGATGGTTTAAAGGGCGATGTCGTAACTTTGGCATTGGCGAATGACATTGAAGAAATTGTAAAGTCAGGTCAAATCCAAGCAGGTTGGCAAAAAGAATTTCCTCATAACTCTGCGCCTTATACCTCGACCATCGTCTTTATGGTGCGTAAAGGCAATCCGAAAAACATTAAAGACTGGAATGACTTAACCAAACCAGGCGTACAAATTATTACCCCTAACCCGAAAACAGGTGGTTTGCCACGTTGGGTGTATTTATCGGCTTGGGGTTATGCAGAAAAGCAGCCGGGCGGCTCTAAGGCCAAAGCGCAAGAATTTGTGGGCAAGATGTACCACAATGTAAAAGTGATGGATTCGGCAGCACGTGCGTCGATGACTACATTTGCTGAACGTGGCATTGGTGATGTGTTGTTGACTTGGGAAAATGAAGCCCTTGTAACTTTAAAAACCTTAGGCAAAGACAAGTTTGATATTGTTTATCCATCTATTTCTATTTTGACTGAACCTTCGGTGGCAATCGTAGACCGCACAGTAGAAAAAAATGGCAATAAATGGTTAGCGACAGGCTATATCAACTATTTATATTCACCTTTAGGTCAGGAAATGGCGGCTAAGCATTTCTACCGTCCACGTAATGAAAAAGTCCTTGCAAAATATGCAGCACAATTCCCGAAATTAAAAACCTTCACGATTGATGAAGTGTTCGGTGGCTGGGAAAATGCACAAAAAACACATTTTGTGAATGGTGCGATTTTCGACCAAATTTATAATACTAAGCGTTAAACAGATATCCATTTTCGGCTAATCTTTTATTGGATTGGCACACAAAAAAATCTCTACGGAGATTTTTTTGTGCTTTAAAAAAGTCAAAAACGGTTTTCCCTATGGAAAGTAATATTTATCTACAAAAAGACGTTTGGAGCTTTGCCAAAACAAGGTAATAATGTGCAGTTACATTTTAGCTGTATTGATTGAACCTTATGTCGCATATTTCTGTATTACTTCATGAAACTGTTGATGCCGTGTTGGCAGATCGCAATACAGGAATTTATGTCGATGCCACCTTTGGACGAGGTGGACACACGCGTTTGTTGTTATCCAAATTGGATGCGCAGGCACGAGTCTATGCCTTTGATAAAGATCCACAAGCTTTGGCCGTGGCAGCAGAATTGGCGCAGCAAGATTCGCGCTTTCAGATTATTCATGCCAGTTTTGCCGATATGCAGCAAGCGTTGAATGATTTGGGCGTCACTCAGGTCGATGGTGTGATGGCCGATTTAGGCGTGTCGTCACCACAGCTAGATCAGGCAGAACGCGGTTTTAGCTTTATGAAAGATGGCCCGCTTGATATGCGTATGGACAACTCACAAGGCCCGACTGCGGCAGAATGGCTGGTGGATATTGAAGAAGAAGCCTTAGCCAATGTGATTTTTCAATATGGTGAAGAGCGTTATAGCCGCCGTATTGCCAAAGCCATTAAACAGGCGGGTTATATTGAAACTACCGCACAATTGGCTGAAATTGTAAAAGTTGCCCATCCGAAGTGGGAAAAAAACAAACACGCTGCAACACGTACTTTTCAGGCAATTCGTATTGCGATTAATAAAGAATTAGAAGATATTGAAAACTTCTTGCCGCAAGCCGTTGAGGTGTTAAAACCCGAAGGTCGTTTGGCGGTAATTAGCTTCCATTCTTTGGAAGATCGTTTAATTAAACAGTTTATTCAAAAAGAATCGAGCCTGCCTGAAGATTCGGGTTGGGGCTTGCCACAACAGCAACAAGATACACGTCGATTGAAAAAAATATCACGTGTGCGTGCCAGTGATGAAGAAGTCAAAGCCAATCCACGCTCACGCAGCGCATGGCTACGTGTTGCAGAACGATTAGCTTGAAAAGGCCAATAATGAAAACTGAAACTGTTGAAAAAAATCAATCTCAAGTGCGACTGAAAAAAATGGTCGCCTATTTTATTTTATTGGCGCTGGTATTTATCAGCGCGATTATGGTGGTGTTTCAAGTGTTTGAATATCGCCATGATTATCGTGAGCTGAGTTCTTATATGCGCGAGCGAGATGACTTAAATGCCGAATGGGGGCGTTTGTTAATTGAACAGCAGACCTTTGGTGCAACTGCACAAATTGGCACCCGTGCGGTGACGCAACTGCGTATGTATTCACCGCCCGCACCGCAAACTGTGGTGATTTCTTTGCCTACAACCTCAGAACAACAATAAGGCGAGTTGCACATGGTCGATACGCGTAAAAAGCAAACCCGAAAGAAACAGCAATCGGTAACTGGAAAAAATGCCATTCATGTAGAAATGTGGCGTTTTTACTTAATGTGGGCTGTGGTACTGCTGGTGTTCGTGGCACTGGTGGGACGGGCATTCTATGTGCAAATTATCAACCATGATTTTTTACAAAACAAAGCCAATGCCAATATTTTAAGAACTGAAAAACTAAAAGCCATGCGTGGGGTGATTTATGATCGCAATGGCGTGCCTTTGGCAATTAGTACCCCAATTATGAAAGTGGTGATTGATCCACGTGATTATTTTGACAATAAAAAGCTGTTTGATGAAATTACCGCAGAGCTGGAAAAAAATCCGACCAGTCGTAAATTGCAGCGTCAATTGCCAGATAAAAACTTGAATTTAGATGAACTTGCCGATGCAGTTGGGATGGATCGCCAAGAACTGAAAAATAAAATGAACGAGCGTCCGCGTTCACGTTATTTGGTTTTACAAAAAGAAGTGCCGCCGCAACAGGCAGAGCTGATTCTAAAACGTAATTTCCAAGGGGTATATACCGAGAAAAACTATAAGCGTTATTACCCGCAGCCACAGCCGAATGCACAAATTATTGGTTTGACCAATAGTGAAGGCACAGGCATTGAAGGCTTGGAAATGCAGCTAAATACCCGCTTGGCAGGCGTGGATGGCGAACAGCAAATCGTGCGCGATAAAAAGGGTAACCGTGTCAAAGACCCAGAAGTGGTGAGAGAGGTTGAACCGGGCGAAAATATTACCCTGAGTATCGACTCACGTTTGCAATACATTATGTATCGTGAATTGACTGCAGCAGGGGTGGCAAATAATGCCCGTTCAGCCACAGCAATTGCGGTAGATGTGAAAACGGGTGAAATTTTGGCGATGACCAGTTGGCCGTCGTATAACCCGAATGACAAAAAAAGTTTGTCCAATAAAGATGCCATGCGTAACCGTGGTGCGGTGGATTCTTTTGAACCGGGTTCGACCATGAAGCCTATGACGGTGGCAATGGCACTGGAAAGTGGCAAATATTCACCGAATACCGTGGTCAATTTAAGTGGTGGTTCAATGCGGGTGGGTAATCACACCATTCGTGATACCCACAATTATGGCTCACTGACTTTGGCGGGAATTATCCAAAAATCGTCAAACGTGGGTGTGGCGAAAATTGCTTTATCTTTACCGTATGCAACCTTACCGACTTTTTATAAGCGTTTAGGGTTTGGTGCGCGTTCTGCAGTGAAATTTCCGGGTGAAAGTGCAGGTTTAATTTTGCCGCCAAGCAAGTGGAATGTGTCGGAAGTGGCGACCATGTCTTATGGTTATGGTTTGAACGCCACTGTGCTGCAATTGGCAGATGCCTATGCCATGCTTGCCAATAAAGGCGTAAAAATGCCGCTGAGTTTATACAAATTAGAAGAACAGCCTAAAGGCGAACAAATTGTTGATGCTAAAATTGCCGATCAAGTTCTACTGATGATGGAAGCCGTAACGTTACCTGGTGGTACGGCACGTCAAGCCAATATTCCAGGCTATCGGGTTGCAGGTAAAACGGGAACAGCGCATAAACTTCGTGCAGACCGCAAAGGCTATTCACAGACTGAATATCGTGCCTTGTTTGCTGGGGTTGCGCCAGTCAGTGATCCGCGTTTAGCCATGGTTATCGTGGTGGAAAATCCAACAGGACAGTATTATGGTGGTTTGGTGGCAGCGCCTGTATTTGCTCGTGTGATGCAAGAATCTTTACGTTTAATGAACGTACCTTTAGATAAACCTTTAGAAACTCCCAACATCCAATAACAGGTGACGCATGTCTATCAGCTTTCAAAATATTTATCGCAGTTCCCGCGTTGCAGATTGGATGATACAAGACTTTCAGGGCTTTCAACTTGACAGCCGCCATGTGACAGCAGGGCAAATTTTTATTGCCCTGACCAGTTTGTCGCAGCCTGAAAAAACCGCACAATTTGCACAAGCAGCTTTAGATCAAGGTGCTTTGGCGGTGATTTCGGAAACTGAACTGGCAGTTGCCAATAATTTGGTGGTGCCAGATGTGCGTCAGCGCATGGGACAGTGGCAAAAACAATATTTACAAGCACGACAGCCTGTACCTTTAGCGCGTATGCTTGCAGTCACGGGTACCAATGGTAAAACCACCATTTCCCGCTTAATTGCTGAATTGTTGATGTTGCAAGCTCAACGCTGTGCAGTCATGGGCACCACAGGCAACGGAATTTTGCCCAATTTGGAAGCTTCAACACATACCACTTTAGATGCCTTGCAACTGCAAAATGCTTTATACAGCTATGCACAACAAGGGGCAAAATTTGCCGCAATTGAAGCCAGTTCACATGGCTTGGAGCAAGGGCGCTTAAATGGCTGCGATATTGAAATTGCGGTATATAGCAACCTGAGTCGTGACCATTTGGATTATCACGGTACTTTAGAGGCATATGCTGCAGCCAAAGCCATGCTGTTTCAGTTTGCCAGTTTAAAAGTTGCAATTGTCAATTTAGATGATGAATATGCTGGGATCATGTTGCAAGCGGCGCAACAGAACCCTGCGCAACCGAAAATTTTGACTTATTCCACGCAGCAAGCGGCAGACTATCAAGTACAGCAGATTGAATACAGTCTGAATGGTGTACGTTTCCATCTACAAACTGCTACGGCAGAATATATGGTGCAAAGTCCGTTGCTCGGACATTTTAATGTTGAAAACTTGGTCGCGAGTTTAATCGCAGCAGAGCAAGCAGGTTTTGCATTGCAGGACTTAATATACACGACTGCACAACTCAAAGGCGCACCAGGGCGTATGCAAGTGTTGCGTGATGCAGAGCGTTTATTTGTGGTGGATTATGCCCACACGCCAGATGCCCTAATTCAAGTGTTGCAAACCTTAAAACGCCATGTCAGTGCACAGCTTTGGGCGGTGTTTGGCTGCGGTGGAGATCGGGATCGTGGTAAACGCCCACTGATGACCCAAGCGGCATTGGACTATGCCAATGTTGTGCTTTTGACTTCTGATAACCCGCGTACGGAAGATCCTTTACAAATTTTTGCCGATATGCAGGCAGGTGTCGATTTGTCGGTAGCGCAGAGCCATGAAATTCATGATCGTCGTGAAGCGATTAAATATGCAGTCAAACATGCACAGTCAGGCGATATTGTCTTGATTGCAGGCAAAGGTCATGAAAATTATCAAGAAATAGATGGGGTAAGACACTGGTTTGATGATGTGGTTGAAGTGCAATCTGCGATTGATGCACAACATTGTTCACCTTCTGCTTATCCTGCCCAATAAGGAATTTGTATGCACACTTCCACCACCAGTACCGCAATTTTAGAACCTTGGACTGCCGAACAACTCAAACAGGCAACACAGGGTTATTGGTTCAATGGGCAAGCACCGCAAGGCGACATTAAACGTATTTTGACCGATTCACGCCATGCCGAAGCAGGCGATGCCTTTTTGGCTTTAAAAGGTGAGCGTTTTGATGCGCATGACTTTGTCGCACAAGTGGCGACTCAGGGCTGTTCTATGGCAATTGTCAGCCAGCCTGTAGACGCAGATATTTGCCAATTGGTCGTGCCTGATACCCGTTTAGCCTTAGGACACTTGGGCGCATTTCGTCGACAGCAACATCCACAATTAAAAGTGATTGCGTTAACAGGCAGTAGTGGTAAAACCACCACCAAAGAAATGCTCGGTAGTATTTTGTCACGTTTGGCACCGACTTTAATTACCCGTGGCAACCTGAATAATGACTTGGGTGTGCCGATGATGTTATTGGAGTTGAATGCTAGCCATCAATATGCAGTGATGGAATTGGGTGCCAGTCATCAAGGTGAAATCGATTACACCTCAAACTTGGTGCAGCCGCAGGTGGCAGGCATTATCAATATTGGTACTGCGCATTTAGGTGAGTTTGGTGGGCGTGATGGTATTTGTCGGGCCAAGTCTGAAATTTATGCACACATTGCCCCACAAGGCACAGCGATTGTCCCTGCTGCCGATGATTTTGCTGAACAGATTCAGCAAGCGGTTCAGTCGGAACAGCGTTTAAGTTTTGGCGAAGGCGGTGATGTGTTTGCGACAGACATTCAGTTGCAACCACAATCGGCAAGTTTTTGTTTAAATACCACGCAAGGGGTGCGTCAAATTCACTTGCCATTTGCAGGTGAACACAATGTACAAAATGCCACGGCTGCTGCCGCTTTTGCGCTGGCAATTGGTGTGAGTTTAGATGATATTGTCGCAGGCTTGGAACAGGCACAAGGGGCAAAAGGTCGTTTGAACTTTATTCAGCAAGGCACGCATTTATTCATTGATGACACCTATAATGCCAATCCAACCTCTATGCGTGCTGCAGGCGAAGTCCTTGCACAGCAAACAGGTGTGCGGGTTATGGTAATCGGTGATATTGGTGAGCTGGGCAATAGCGCAGCACAACAGCACTATATGTTGGGGCGTGATTTGGTGTCTATTCGTGGCATCAACTTTGTGGTGGCAGTCGGTGAATTTGCACCTGCGACCCAAGAAGGTGCGCGCAGTACCCAATATGGAAAAAAATTACAGGCTTTTGTCACTCAAGAACAAGCCTTGCCGTTTTTAATTGATCTGGTAAAAACACATCAACCTCAGTCCATGAGTTTCCTATTTAAAGGTTCTCGTTATACCCATATGGAAACGTTGATGGCTGCATTGATGGAGAAAATTTAAATGCTGTTATGGTTATTTGAGCAGCTGGCGGGCTATAACAGCTCGTTTCAGGTGGTTCGTTATTTAACATTACGTTCATTACTGAGTGTATTGACTGCGCTTGGCATCGGTTTGGTGCTAGGCCCTGTGATGATTCGTAAACTGCAAGCATTAAAATACGGTCAGGCAGTCAGCTCTTATGCACCTGAAGGGCATGCCAAAAAAATGGGTACGCCAACTATGGGCGGGGTATTAATCCTGCTTTCCATTGGTATTTCGACCCTATTATGGGCAGATTTATCTAACCCTTATGTCTGGATTGTACTGGCGGTCATGGTCATTTTTGGCGTTGTAGGCTGGGCAGATGACTGGATTAAAATTCGCTACAAAGACAATGCGGGTTTGCCTGCGCGTAAAAAATTCTTCTGGACTTCGGTGGCCTCATTAGGTGCAGGTATTGCGTTGTATGTGATTGCAACACAACAGCCAAATCCTGCACAAACCGCAGATATGTTGGATGTGTTGATTCCATTCTTTAAAGATTTCAGCATTCCATTGTCTTTGATTCCACTCGGTATTGGCTTCATTATCTTTACCTATTTGGTAATTAACGGTGCCTCAAATGCGGTGAACCTGACTGATGGTTTAGATGGCTTGGCAATTATGCCAATCGTATTAGTTGCAGCAGGTTTGGGCGTATTTGCCTACTTGGCGGGGGATGTTCGTTTTGCCGATTATCTGCATATCCCTTATGTGAAATATGCGTCTGAGTTGGTGGTGATTTGTGCCGCGATGATTGGAGCAGGCTTGGCCTTCCTGTGGTATAACGCGCATCCAGCACAAGTCTTTATGGGCGATGTCGGTGCACTGTCTTTAGGGGCAATGTTGGGTACGATTGCCGTCATGGTACGTCAGGAAATCGTGTTTGCGATTATGGGTGGGGTGTTTGTAGTTGAAGCGATTTCGGTATTCCTGCAAATTGGTTCACTACGTATGCGCAATAAACGGGTATTCTTAATGGCGCCGTTGCATCACCACTATGAAAAGAAAGGCTGGCGTGAAACTCAAGTGGTGATTCGCTTCTGGATTATCACAATTATGCTGGTGGTTTTAGGTTTAATGACTTTAAAATTACGTTAAGCCTATCCAACCGAAAATTTTAAAAGTCGGCACTCGCCGACTTTTTTATGTGGTTTACTCTGGAGAAAATGATGAATTTGCTGATGTGTCCTGTGTGTCGTCAGGTATTGCAACTGCATGATCGAACGTGGCGTTGTGCCAACAATCACAGCTATGATGTTGCGAAACAAGGCTACGTCAATTTGCATGTGGTGCAGCATAAGCACAGTAAAAATCCGGGGGATACAGCTGCTTCGGTGCAGGCACGTCGCGCATTTTTAAGTGCAGGGCATTATGCGCCCTTGCAACAGGCAGTGGTGCAAAAAATTCGTACCTTACGCATCGAAAATTTGTTGGATATTGGCTGTGGTGAAGGTTATTACACTGCTGCCATGCAAGGCGAAGTGTTGCAGTGTGTCGGGGTGGATATTGCCAAGAATGCCGTACAAGTGGCGGCAAAACTGAATCCCGCAGTGACTTGGGTAGTGGGGACAGGAGCAACTTTGCCTGTGTTGGAACATTGTATTGATTTATGTACCAGCCTGTTTAGCCCAATTCCGCAACAGGAAATTTTACGGGTTTTAAAACCACAAGGTTATTTGTTGGTGGTGACGCCTGCGCCTGAGCATTTATTGGCGATGCGTCAAGCTTTGTTTGAAGAAGTGAAGCCGCATGAACCTGAAAAATTTATCGCTCAATTACAAGATGCCTTTGATTTAGTCGATGCTAGCGTGGTGGAAACGCCGTTGCAGCTCAATCAAAGCGATTTAAATCATTTAATTGCCATGACACCTTATGCTTATAAAGCCAAAGCAGAGCGTCGTCAGGTTTTAGAACAACAAACTCAATTTGATGTGACAGCACAGCACCAAATTTATCTGTTTCAGAAAAAATAAGTTTGAGTGCTTCTGTAAAATTCATACTTTTGCAAAAACTGAATGCCCAAAAAAAAATCCCTCATTTTTGTAAATGAGGGCTTTTTTCTGACTGCTTATCTGCGGTTATAAGACTTCATCAATTAAGTTTTCTAATGCATCGGGAGCAGGTTTGGCTGCATTGGGTTTAGCAGGGTTGTTGCTTGGCGCTTGCATGGCAGGCGGTGCAGCATTGTCAGGAATTAACACTTCCTCGCCTGGTAAGTCGTCAAAATCACGCTCAGGCGCGCGTACTGGTGCTGCAGGTGCAGGTCGATACAGAGGTCGCGCCAATGGCGGTGAAGCACGATAGTCTTGCTGTTGTTCTGCACTCATTTGATTGAGCTCACGCTGTGGTGCTTTGGCTTTGCTGTCCAAACTGACCCAAGCTTCAGGTGTACCTTTGAGTGCATTGCCCATAAAGTCTGTCCAAATTGGCAGCGCTGCCACACCACCATATTCACGACGTCCTAAAGTGGTCGGTTGGTCAAAGCCGACCCAAGCTACGGTCACCAGTTTACCGTTGAAACCTGCAAACCAAGCATCTTTGGCATCGTTGGTGGTTCCTGTTTTACCGCCAATATCGCCACGACCAATTCTAAGCGCAGCACGTCCAGTACCATGTTGAATCACGTCACGTAAAATATTGGACATATCATACGCCGAGCTAGATTTTAAAATACGTTGTGCCTGTTTGTACTGACTACGCTCTGCCAATAATTTTGGATCTTGTTCGGCCTGTGCCAGTTTTTTATTGGTCACTTCAATCACTTCATCATCTGGCGTAGTGGCTTCGGCACTTTCAAGTGTTTGTTCTTTGGCGTTAATACAAGCAATACACGCATATTCAGGATTAGCTTGATAAATCACCTTGCCATAAGCATCTTCAATACGGTTAATGAAGTGCGGTTGGATACGGTAACCCCCGTTGGCAAAAGTGGCATAGCCCGTTGCCATTTGAATAGGCAAAACTTGTGGTGTACCCAATGCAATGGTGTAGTTACGCGGAATCTGATCTTCCTGCAAACCAAAATCCATGAATAGTTGGCGGGTACGCTCAATACCGACTTCTTGTAATAAGCGTACCGAAACCGTGTTACGAGATAAATAGAGAGCACGACGTAACGGAATCATGCCTAGATGACGACCATCGGAGTTACGTGGTGACCATTTGCCAATGGTGATTGGACTGTCATTGACCATGGTGTGTGGCGTCATACCACGCTCTAAAGCCAGAGCATACACAAAAGGTTTGATGGTGGAACCCGGTTGACGCCAACCTTGTAAAGTACGGTTGAACTTAGATTGATAGAAATTATATCCACCGACCAACGCTTCAATGGCGCCATTATTTGGGTTAATTGCGACCAATTGACCTTGCACTTTTGGTACTTGTACCAATGACCAAGCAGTTTTATTTTCATTTGGACGTAAACGGACAATATCTTTAACTTTTACAATCTGTGCCGCGCGACTTGGCGCATTGCCTACACTGTTGGCATTGCGATAGGGGCGTGCCCAAGACATACCTGACCACGGTACAGTAACCGTTGTGCCATCTTGCATTAACGCTTCAAAAGAATTATTCAGCACTTTGCTGACTTGCGCAGGGTAGGTGTTGGCATAAGCACGAAACTCGTTCAGCGGTTTGTCGTGTGCCTCTGCGCCACGCCAACCGTGGCGACGGTCATAGGCTTCTAAGCCTTCTTGAACCGCCTGTTCTGCATACATCTGACGTTTGCTGTCTACCGTCGTATAAACTTTATAGCCTGAATCAACAGCTTGTTCGCCAAATTTACTGACCAGTTCAGCACGTACCATTTCCCCAATATACGGATGTTTATTGCTGATGCTGCGGTCTGGCATATCTAAATTAATGGGTTCAGCAATGGCTTTTTGATATTCATTTTGATTGATATAGCCCAGTTGCAGCATACGTCCCAAAATCCAGTTGCGACGCTCCAAAGCACGTTCAGGATTCACCACAGGATTGTAGCGCGAAGGTGCTTTAGGTAGGCCTGCAATCATCGCCATTTGTGCAATCGACAGTTCTTCTAGGCTTTTGTTGTAATAAATTTTGGCAGCTGCCGCGATGCCATAGGCATTTTTACCCAAAAAGATTTTATTGACGTATAAAGTCAAAATTTCTTCTTTGCTTAGGTTCTGTTCAATTTTACGTGCTAAAAAGATTTCGGTGAGTTTACGCTTTAAGGTACGTTCAGGACTGAGATAATAGTTTTTTGCTACTTGCATGGTAATGGTTGAGCCACCAGTTTGCACATTGGAGCCTGTTACCGCCTCGCTCAACGCGCGCCCTAAGCCTTTGAAGCTAATCCCACTGTGTTCAAAAAAGGCAGAATCTTCTGCAGCTAAGAATGCAAAAATGAATTTTTCAGGAATATGTTCATAATCGACAGGCACAGAAAGCTTGCCGCCATACTCGGCAATTAGCTCATTATCGGCACTATAAACCTGCAATGGTTTTAATAATGGCGCTTTTTTTAAGGTGGTCATTTCTGGCAAAGATGGGGCAATATAGAGATACATGCCATAGAAACCCATCGGTATTGCGACCAAAATTATAATTATGATCAAAAAAAATGGATGAACACGACCCGAACAAGATAGCTTTTTCATAACAAGTGCGTTTTAATAAGCGCTAATAGCAAACTAATTGCTGGTCAGTATAGCGAGTAGATTTACGGATTGTTAGATGAATTATTGTATCCGTAAAAAATTATAGACCAGCGCGGATTAGTAGGTTAAATTTTTTTGGGGATAAAAAAATAATAGGAATGGTACTATTGTGCGTAGGTTATATCGTAAGCCAAGTAAGGGGTTAATAGGTGTAGATATTAGTTCTACTTCTGTTAAGTTATTAGAACTCTCTGTTAAGAATGGTAGATACTGGGTCGAGAGCTATGCGCTGGTCCCACTTCCAGAAGGCAGTGTGGTTGAAAAAAACATTCTCAATCCAGAAGCAGTCGGGGATGCGCTTGAACGTGCATTGAACTTAGCAAACACGCAATCTACATCTGCAGCATTAGCAATTCCAACCTCAATGGTGATTACCAAAATCATTGAAATGGATGCAGATATGACTAGCGATGAGCGTGAAGTTCAAATTCGTATGGACGCCGAGCAATATATTCCATTCCCATTAGATGAAGTCAGCCTAGACTTTGAAGTCCAACCAGACCGTTTAGCCAATCCAAACCGAGTCAATGTGTTACTGGTTGCAACACGTTTAGAAAACGTAGAAGCACGAGTAGAAGCATTGGAGTTGGGCGGCTTGACAGCCAAAATTGCCGATGTCGAAAGTTTTGCCATCGAAAATGCCTTTAAAGTGTTCTCCGATACCCTGCCAATGGGTGTGAACACCATTGGTATTTTGGATATTGGTCATACCATGACCACCTTGTCGGTACTGCAAAATAACAAAATTATTTATACCCGCGAGCAAACCTTTGGCGGTAAGCAGCTGACACAAGAAATTCAAAACCGTTATGGTTTGTCGTATGAAGAAGCAGGGCGTGCGAAAAAAAGCCGTACTTTGCCAGATGACTACGATGTAGAGGTGCTCGAACCGTTCTTAGAAGCGGTGGTGCAACAAGCGGCACGTTCATTGCAGTTCTTTTTCTCATCTTCACAATTTAACGAAATTGATCACATTTTATTGGCAGGGGGGAATGCCAATATTCCAGGTCTTGCGAAGTTGTTGCAGCAAAAACTGGGCTACCGTGTGACCATTGCCAATCCATTCTTACAAATGGGCTTCTCTCCACAAATCGACATTAAAAGAATTGAAAGTGATGCGCCGTCATTGATGGTGGCATGTGGTTTAGCAATGAGGAGTTTTGATTAATGGCAAAGATTAACTTACTCCCTTGGCGCGATGAGCTAAGAGAAAAACGTAAAAAAGAATTTATTGTATTTTGTATTGCAGCGGCTGCTGTTGGGGTGTTATTGGTGGCTTTGGCGTGGTTCTTCTACAACGCGAAGTTACAAGATCAAGAACAAGCCAATCAATTGGTGATCAGTACCAACCAAAACCTAGATGTACAATTAAAATCTTTAGAAGGCTTGCAAGAACAGCGTAATGCTATTGTTGAGCGCATGAAGCTTATTCAGGGCTTACAAAGTCAGCGTCCAATTGCCGTGCGTTTGGTGGATGAATTGGTGCGTGTGACACCAAGCAATATGTACTTAACCAAAGTGAGCCGTACAGGCAATAAATTCACTTTTGAAGGCAAGGCTGAAAGTCCAAATACTGTGGCTGAATTCTTGCGTAATTTGGAAGCATCGCCGTGGTATCGCAATGCATTTATGAATTCATTCTTAGCCAAAGAAGAAAATAAAGATAAAGCACCAAGCTCTGTGGTTCCTCGTGTAGAGGAAAGTTACGGTACTTTTGTAGTAACTTCAGATTTAGAAGAAATTGCAATTCCAGTAACACCAACAGAATCTAATTCAACATCAGCAGCGGGGGCAGCACAATGAGTCTCGATGAATTTGATGAAGTAAATCAGGATGCTGCTGTTGCTCCGAAAAAGAAAATGACAGTTGAAAAGTTTTTTCAGCAGTTTAATACCCTTGATCCAAATAACTATGGTGGTTGGCCACTTTCGGTCAAAATTACCTGCTGGATTTTCATTATTTTCTTAATTGCGGCACTAGGCTATTTTGTCGTAATTAAGCCGAAGTTAGATGCCATTGCTGCAGCGCATGCACAAGAACAGAATTTATTAAACGAGTTCCGTGAAAAAGATTCTAAATTGCGTAATTTGCAACAATATCAAGCGCAATTACAAGAAATGGAAGCTAACTTTAACCAGCAGCTTGAGCAATTGCCGAAAGAAACTGAAATTCCAGGCTTAGTTGAAGACATCAACGTAACAGGTGTTAATTCAGGCTTGAAGTTTAAAAACATTCGCTTAGAGAATGAAATTAAACAAGAGTTCTTTATTGAGCAGCCAATTTCGATTGAAGCGACAGGCGATTATCATGCCTTTGGTTCATTCGTAAGCGGTACAGCAGCATTGCCACGTATTGTGACCATGCACGACTTTGAAATTGTGGCGACTGAAAATAAAGACAAGAAAACCGATATTCCGCAAGTGACCTATAAAGCACAAGCAAAAACTTATCGTTATGTGGGCAGTGCAGATGCGCAAACTACAATGGAAAGCGGTGCAACCGATACTGCTGCGAATAGCGAGAAGAGTAATAAAAGAGTAAATAATACTGCGAAAAGGGGTAAAAAATGAAAATTGAAAAGCTTTCGTTAGCCCTGTTGGCAACTGTATTAATGGTTGGTTGTGATTCGCGTATTGATGCGGTAAATGCACAAATGGCTGAAATTCGTAATCAGCCACCACTACCCATTGAACCTGCACCTGTGTTTGAGCCTGCACCAACCTTTAACTATGCAGCACACCAGCTCAAAAGCCCATTTATGCCAAGTTCATTGGCGGCAGAGCTTAAAATTATGGCAGGGAAGCGCGTTTATCCGAACCTTGCTCGCCAGCTACAACCACTGGAAAATTACGCACTTGAGTCACTGACCATGAAAGGCAGTATGCGTCAAAATGGTCAAATTTTGGCATTGATTCAAACACCTGATGGTGAAATTGAGCGTATCCAGCGTGGTAGCTATATGGGGGTAAATCATGGTCGTGTGGTGAATATTACACCTACACAAATTGATTTAATCGAAATTATTCCAGATGGTCGTGAAGGTTATGTAGAACGTCCAAGAAGTTTAGTTTTAATTGGGCCTGCGCCATAAATTAAAGGAATAAAAATGAATAACAGTGTGAAAGATTTTATTTTTGGGGATGGTAATACAATGAACAATTTGTTCCGTCAGTTTTCAATAGGCGCAGTCGCAATGGCAGTGATGCAAGTTGCCAATGCCCAAGTCAGCATTACCAACATCGTACCCATGCAAATTCCGGGACAGGGCACCGAAATTCGTGTCATGTTTAATGGTTTGCCACCTCAACCTGCTGCATATCAGCTGGAACAACCTTCCCGCCTGATTTTAGATTTTGACAAAGCGCAACAAACGCTGAAGCAAAACAGCGTTGCAGTCGCGACCAAAGAAGCCAGCTCTGTAGAGGTAAGCTCAGATGCACAGCGTTCACGTTTAACTGTGAACTTGGCCGATGCGGGTGCATTTACCACGCGTGTTGAAGGCAACACCTTTATTTTAAAAATTAACTCAACTACGGCAACGCCTATGGCTGCCGTGACTGCTCAACGTAGCGCACAAGGCGTATCCAATATTGGTTTCCAGCGTGGCGGTGAAGGCGAAGGTCAGGTGGTGATTGATCTACTCGGTAGCAATACGCCTGTAGATGTGCAGCAGCAAGGCAGCAAAATTGTGGTGCGTACTTTAGGCAATAAAGTACCAACACATTTGGCACGCCGTTTAAATGTAAATGATTTTGCAACACCTGTGTCGACCATTGATGCACATAATGATGGCAGCAATGGCGTGATTACCATTCAGGCTGCGGGCAGCTATGAATATATGGCATATCAGGCAGAAGACAAGCTAACCATCAGCTTAAAACGCCCTGTCGATAAAAACCCGTTTAAACCGCGTGCAGCGCAAAGCTATACAGGCAAAAAGATTTCACTAGATTTCCAAGACATCGAAGTGCGTCGTGTATTGCAGTTATTGGCTGATTTTACAGGCATTAACATGGTGGCAGCAGACACCGTGCAAGGCAACATTACCTTACGCTTAAAAGATGTACCTTGGGATCAGGCGTTAGACATTATCCTGAAAACCAAAAACTTAGATAAGCGTCGTAATGGCAACGTGATCTGGATTGCGCCTGTTTCTGAATTGATTAAAGCCGAAGAAGAAGAAGCCAAAGCGATTGCACAAAGTGTCAAACTGGCGCCACTACAAACTGAATATATTCAATTGAACTATGCCAAAGCGGCAGATATTGAAAAGTTGATTACTGAAGGGCGTAACTCGAAAAATAGTAGTAATACATCTAATAGTAACAATAATGCAAATAATACAGTAGATCCGCTTGGTGATAGTGTTGGTAGTTTGCTTAGCCCAAGAGGAACAGTATCGGTAGACCCACGGACCAATACCTTAATCATTAACGATACTTCAGCAAAAATTGATCAGATTCGTCAAATGATTGATTTGCTGGATGTGTCTGTGAAGCAAGTGATGATTGAAGCGCGCATTGTTCGTGCAACCACAGATTTCACCAAGGAAATGGGGGTGAAGTGGGGCATCTTGTCACAAGGGATTACCAATAATAATCACTTGTTGGTGGGTGGAAGTGATACAACTCTTTGGGATTTGCGTACACCAGAATATAAGCAAGAAGCAGGTGTAGGAACTTGGAAGTATGAAATTGAGCGTCCACAAAACTTGAATGTCGATTTAGGTGTAACTGCTGAAGGTGCGAGTCGTATTGCATTTGGTTTGATTAGTTTGTCTGACTTTATGCTAGATTTGGAATTGTCTGCTCTGCAAGCAGATGGCTATGGTGAAGTGATTTCAACACCAAAAGTTCTGACTGCAGATAAACAAAAGGCTAAAGTTGCATCAGGGCAACAAATTCCATATCGATCGACTGGTGATAATGGTCAGGCAACGACTGAATTTAAAGATGCATTATTGAGCTTAGAAGTAACCCCGAGTATTACTCCTGATGGTAGAGTTCAGATGAATTTGGATGTAAATAGTGATTCACCTGGTCAAGTTACTCCAGATGGTAATATTGCGATTAATAAAAACTTCGTGAACACTAATGTCTTGGTAGATAATGGTGAAACTGTGGTCTTGGGGGGGATTTTTGAGCAACAAACTGCCAATGCACAAACCAAGGTTCCATTCTTGGGCGATATTCCTTATATCGGACGTTTATTCCGTAAAGATATCAAGTCGGACAACAAACGTGAGTTGCTGATTTTTGTTACACCACGAATTGTTAATGACAGTGTTTCAAGAAATCATTAATATATTTTCAATTTAAACAAAATTTATAGGTGACTCCTTGCTAAGCAAAGAGTTTGACACCCTACCAAATATCTATTTGGTAGGGCCGATGGGGGCAGGCAAGACCACTGTAGGACGCCATTTGGCGGAATTGTTAGGGCGTGAATTTCTAGACAGTGATCATGAAATTGAACGCAAAACTGGCGCTACGATTCCTTGGATCTTTGAAAAAGAAGGCGAACAAGGGTTTCGTAGTCGTGAAACAGCGGTCATTGATGAGTTAACCACACGGCATAAACTTGTACTTGCTACAGGTGGTGGTGCGGTGACTCAAGCCCCGAATCGAGACTTCTTAAAACAACGTGGTATTGTTGTTTATCTATATACCCCTGTCGAAATTCAACTTCAGCGAACCTATCGCGATAAAAACCGTCCTTTACTTCAAGTCGAAAACCCCGAACAAAGATTACGTGATTTGCTTGCAGTGCGTGATCCGTTGTATCGTGAGGTGGCACATTATATTATCGAAACTAATCAGGGTGCTGCGCGTGATTTGGCGCAAAAAATCTTAAATACGATTGTTTCATAGCAAATATCTTAGGTAGAAAGCGACTTTTTCATGCAGACTTTACACGTTGAACTTGGCGATCGCCGTTACCCAATTTTTATTGGCAGTGATCTTCAGCCCCAAGAATTACTTGCACCTTATATTAAAGGTCAGCAAGTCATGATTGTGACCAATACCACGGTTGCACCTTTGTATTTAAGTCATTATGTGACGGCTGTTGAAGCACTGGGCAAGAAAGTGGCAACCTGTATTTTGCCTGATGGAGAAAAATACAAAGATATTCAGCATCTCACCCTTATTTTTGATGCCTTGCTGGAAGCTGGTTTTAACCGTGATTGTACGGTGCTGGCTTTGGGCGGTGGCGTGATTGGAGATATGGCAGGTTTTGCTTCGGCAAGCTTTCAGCGTGGGGTGTACTTCGTTCAAGTACCAACTACTTTACTGTCACAAGTTGATTCCAGTGTCGGTGGCAAAACAGGGATTAATCATCCACTGGGTAAAAACATGATTGGTGCATTTCAGCAGCCCCAAGTGGTGCTGGCCGATATGTCGCAACTGAATACTTTACCTGAGCGTGAGTTGTCTGCAGGCCTAGCCGAAGTCATTAAATATGCGCTTTTGGGTGATGTCGAGTTTCTAGAATGGCTTGAAACGCACATGGAAGCATTAGTGGCGCGTGATCCTGCTGTACTGGCAGAAGCGGTATATCGTTCATGTGCACATAAAGCGCGTATTGTTGCCAATGATGAAAAAGAGCAAGGTGAACGCGCTTTATTGAATCTTGGGCATACTTTTGGGCACGCAATTGAATCTTATTTGGGTTATGGTGAATGGTTACACGGTGAAGCTGTTGCGACAGGGATGGTAATGGCAGCCGATTTATCACAGCGTATGGGCTGGATTTCTGCCGAAGATGTAGAGCGTACAAAAAATATCATTTCTCGCGCCAATTTACCGATAGTATGTCCGCAAATTCCACTGGATCAGTTTTTGGCTTATATGGCACACGATAAAAAAGTGCTGAATGGTCAATTACGTTTGGTGCTCATGAAGCAATTGGGTCAAGCCATCATCACCAAAGAGTTTGACTTAGAATTGATGAAACAGGCGATTTTAGCCAATCAAGCATAAAAGGCAGCATATGACAGCACTGCGTACACACTGGCAAAAAATTCAACAGTCAATTTGGTTGCTGGGCGCGGTGCTGTGTTTATTGGCGGCACTGATTTTTTGGGCGGTGACTGACCGTGAAGAACTGGTTGAAATTGAAAAACAACCAGAGTCTGAAATTGAATTACAAATTCAACCCGAAAAGGTTGCTGCAACCACCTATTTGGGTGGCTTGCAAGAAGAAGTCCGCCCTTTGGAACTCACCACGCGTTTAACGGCTTCTGGTTTGCATGAGGCTGAGTTTCGCGGTACTAAATTTATTCAGGAACAAAAAAATAACAGCACGATTGAACTGTTTCGAGTTAATGATGAAAATATCATTAAAAGTTTTATTAAAAAGCAAACAGATCGTAGCAAGCTGTTTTATATTCGTTTAAGCGGTGAGGGGCAGGCAGAACAATATGTGATGTTATATGGCAGTTTTGGCAATAAACGTGACGCTGCACAGACCTTGACCGCACTGCCATTCAAATTTCCTGAAACGATTCAGCCTGTTGTGGTGCAATTTGCTGACTATCGTCCTTATGTCAATGACTTAGGGGCGGATGAAATTGGATTGAGCACCAAATTATATGCAGTAAATTTACGTCCTGCAGTTGTGCCTAAAATAGATGAAAGTGCTTTGGCACGTCCACCTGCAACCACAACGACTGCACCGACTACGCAGGCAGTTGCACCGCAAAATAGTACTACCAGCACTACAATTACCCGCCGTGATCAGGAGGGTAATGTCGTTGATGTACAAAAATCACAAAGTGGTACAGCACCTGCTCAGCCAGATGCACCTGAACCTGAAGTGCGCGATCCTTTTAACTAATCATAAACACTTCCAATATTCTTTTAGCTCAAGTCGAGTCATTCAAATAGCTACTTGAGCTTTATCCTTTTTGTCTATTTTGGCTCAATTGCACCAATTTGATCTAAAAAAATTATTCTTCTCACTAAAAAATGCGTTCTAAAATGGCGCAGCATGGTGTATAAAAATAATGAAATGCACAAAAATAGTGCGAATTTGACTTAAAAATGTGATCTGATTTTACATTTTTAGGATTAAAGCTGAGATTTGGCTCATGTGCGAATAAAAAATAAAGTTGGCATTGTTTTTGCTTTTATTGGTGCGTGAATTGAGTTGTTGTCCCTATTTTGGCGCAAAAAAGATTCAATGATTGTGCGAAACTGTCAAATTTGCCTGCTACATTAAAGTGTAAAAGTTGCGTAAATGATGAATCGGTCACTCAGGCTTTTTAATCGGTATTCATTGAAATAAATGTGTGACATTTCATTTACCCAAGGTTGATGTTTAGAGTTGTAAATTGAGTTAAATCGCAAAAACAGATTGTTTAATTGGCCCAATTGGGCAAGTAAAAGAAGGGTACGCTATGCACATGCCATCGCCTAATACTGTAGCTCCCGCTCAAGGTTTATACCAACCGGATGAGTTTAAAGATAACTGTGGTTTCGGTTTAATTGCCCATATGCAGGGTGATGCAAGCCATGATCTCGTCAAGACTGCCATTCATAGTTTAAGTTGCATGACCCACCGTGGTGGTATTGCCGCAGACGGTAAAACGGGCGATGGATGTGGTTTGCTGTTGGCGATGCCAAAGCAATTTTTCCGCGAAGAAGCAAAACGCTTAAGTGATATTACCCTGAGCGAAATTTTTGCAGTGGGTACGGTCTTTCTGAACCTCGACCCTGCCTTAGCGACACATGCTAAAAATATCCTGACCAAAGAAATTGAAGCAGAAGGCTGTAAAGTATTGGCTTGGCGTGTGGTGCCAACCAATAATGAGGCATTGGGCGAAATCGCCATGCAGTCTTTGCCTGCTTTTGAGCAAATTATTGTCAATTGCCCATTGGGTGTGACTGAAGTTGAATTTAACCGCAAACTATTTTTGGCGCGTCGTCGTGCCGAGCAGCAATTGACTGCTGATCCATATTTTTATGTGACCACGTTATGCTCAACCGTGATCAGCTATAAAGGTTTGATGATGCCTGCAGCGATTGCAGACTTCTATACCGACCTTGCCGATGCGCGTTTGGCATCACATATTGTGGTGTTCCACCAGCGTTTCTCGACCAACACCTTGCCACGTTGGCCATTGGCGCAGCCGTTCCGTTATTTAGCACACAATGGTGAAATCAACACCATTACCGCCAACCGTAACTGGGCAATGGCACGTACTCCTAAATTTGAAAATCCATTATTACCGGGTTTGACTGAGCTTACGCCAATTGTAAACCGTACAGGTTCAGACTCATCTAGCTTGGACAATATGCTGGAAATTCTGGTGGGTGGCGGAATGGATTTATTCCGTGCCTTACGCATGTTGGTTCCGCCTGCATGGCAGAACGTCGAAACCATTGATGCCGATTTACGCGCCTTCTATGAATTTAACTCTAAACACATGGAAGCGTGGGATGGTCCTGCAGGTTTGGTGATTCAGGATGGTCGTCATGCCATCTGTATGTTAGACCGTAATGGCTTACGTCCTGCACGTTGGGTAATCACTAAAAATGGCTACATCACTTTGGCCTCTGAAATTGGGGTGTGGGGTTATGAACCTGAAGATGTAATTTCTAAAGGACGTGTTGGCCCAGGGCAAATTTTGGTGGTGGATACCTTTACTGGCAAAGTGCTCGATACGCAGGATGTAAATAACCATCTGAAAAGAATGCGTCCTTACCGTGAATGGTTACGTGAAAATTCAATCCGTTTACAAGGTAGCCCAGAGCTTGAAGAATATTTGTGTGATCAAGGCTTAAAAGGCGATGCCTTAAAAGCCGCACAAAAAATGTTTATGGTGACCTTTGAAGAACGTGATCAATTATTGCGTCCAATCGCAGAAAGCGGTCAAGAAGCCGTGGGTTCCATGGGTGATGATACGCCAATGGCAGTATTGTCGCGTCAGGTACGCCATGTGTCGGATTATTTCCGTCAGCAGTTTGCGCAGGTGACCAATCCACCGATTGACCCATTGCGTGAATCGATCGTGATGTCTTTGGAAACCTGTTTGGGTCGTGAACAAAACGTATTTGAGCAAGGCCCAGAACATGCCGACCGCTTGATTATTTCAAGTCCTGTGTTGACCAATTCCAAAATGCACCAAATTCGCACTTTGGGTCGTAAAGGCTATGAAATTGCCGACATCGACCTGAACTATGCCGAAAATGAAGGTTTGCAAGCTGCGATTCAACGGATTTGCGAAACTGCTGCACAAGCGGTGCGTGAGGGTAAAACTTTATTGGTACTCACCGATAAAAAAATCCGTGAAGGTTACTTGCCTGCGAATGCGGTCATGGCGACTGGTGCGGTGCATCACCACTTAATTCAAGTCGGTTTACGTACCGATGCCAACATTATTGTGGAAACTGGTTTTGCTCGTGATCCGCACCAATTTGCAGTATTGCTCGGTTTTGGTGCAACTGCGGTGTATCCATATTTGGCTTATGATGTGATCAATGATTTGATTGCCAAAGGCGAGTTATTGGGCGATCCAGTTTATGCGCAAAGCAATTTCCGCAAAGGCATTGAAAAAGGCTTGCTCAAAGTCTTGTCCAAAATGGGGATTTCAACTGTTGCATCTTACCGTGGTGGTCAGTTGTTTGAAGCAGTCGGCTTATCTGCCGAAGTGGTGAATACTTGCTTTATTGGTGTACCGAGTCGTATTCAGGGTGCAACTTTTGCCGATCTGGAAAATGATCAGAAAAAATTGGCAGATACTGCATGGAAATCGCGTAAACCAATTGATCAGGGTGGTTTGCTGAAATTTGTATTTGGCAAGGAATACCATGCCTTTAACCCAGATGTGATCAATGCCTTACACAAAGCGGTGCGTTCAGGCAATTATGCAGATTTTAAAGAATATGCAGAAATCGTGAATAATCGCCCAATCGCAACCATTCGTGATCTATTCAAGTTAAAAACAGACCATTCAATTGCCTTAGATCAAGTGGAATCGGTTGAACAAATTTTACCGCGATTCGACTCTGCGGGCATGTCTTTGGGTGCGTTGTCACCAGAAGCGCATGAAGCGATTGCGATTGCCATGAACACTATTGGTGGGCGTTCAAACTCAGGTGAGGGCGGTGAAGACCCTGCACGTTATGGCACGATTCGTAACTCGAAAATCAAACAGATTGCTTCGGGACGTTTTGGGGTAACACCTGCTTACTTAACCTCTGCAGAAGTGTTGCAGATTAAAGTGGCGCAGGGTGCAAAACCAGGCGAGGGTGGTCAGTTACCCGGCGGTAAAGTGAATGGGTTGATTGCACGTTTGCGTTACTCTGTGCCGGGTGTAACTTTGATTTCACCACCGCCACATCACGATATTTATTCGATTGAAGACTTGTCACAATTGATTTTCGATTTAAAACAAGTCAATCCGCAAGCCATGGTATCGGTCAAACTGGTGTCTGAACCGGGTGTGGGTACCATTGCAGCAGGTGTCGCTAAAGCCTATGCCGACTTCATTACCATCTCTGGTTATGATGGTGGTACAGCAGCATCGCCATTGTCATCTATTCACCATGCAGGTTCACCGTGGGAGTTGGGTTTAAGTGAGGCGCATCAGGCATTACGTGTGAATGACTTGCGTGGCAAAGTTCGTGTGCAAACCGATGGTGGCTTAAAAACTGGTTTAGATGTGGTGAAAGCTGCAATTTTAGGTGCGGAAAGCTTCGGCTTTGGTTCAACCCCAATGATTGCCTTAGGTTGTAAATACTTACGTATTTGCCACTTAAATAACTGTGCTACTGGTGTCGCGACTCAGCAAGATCATTTGCGTCAGGAACACTATATTGGTGAACCACAAATGCTGATCAACTTCTTCACTTTCATTGCGGAAGAAACCCGTGAATGGTTAGCTGCACTGGGTGTTGCTAGCTTGAAAGACTTGATTGGTCGTACCGACTTGCTAGAAATTTTACCGGGTGAAACCGAAAAACATGCGCACTTGGATTTAAGCGCCTTGTTGGAATCGCACCCTGCGGCAGAAGGCAAAGCACAATATTGTCAGGTTGAAGGCAATGCACCGTTTGACAAAGGCGTCTTGGCTGAAAAAATGATTGCAGAGATGTTGCCTGCAATTGAAGCAGGTACAGGTGGCGAATATTACTTTAATGTGAGCAACTGTGACCGTTCAATTGGTGCGCGTATTTCAGGTGAAATTGCGCGTCGTTATGGTAACTTGAGCATGGAACATCATCCTGTCAAATTGAACCTTACGGGTACTGCGGGACAATCTTTAGGTGTTTGGAATGCAGGTGGTTTGCATATCAAACTTGAAGGTGATGCCAATGACTATGTGGGTAAAGGCATGGCGGGGGGACGAATTTCCATCTTCCCACCAAAAGGTTCGCCTTTCCAAACTCAAAACACAGCCATTATTGGTAATACCTGTCTCTATGGTGCAACCGGTGGTAAATTATTTGCTGCAGGTACGGCAGGTGAGCGCTTTGCGGTGCGTAACTCAGGTGCCTTCGCTGTGATTGAAGGTGCAGGCGACCACTGCTGTGAATATATGACTGGCGGGATTGTCACGGTATTGGGCAAAGTGGGACACAACTTTGGTGCGGGCATGACAGGTGGTTTTGCCTATGTACTGGATTTGGATAATGACTTTGTAGATCGTTACAACCACGAATTGATTGAGCTGAATCGTATTTCGACTGAAGCGATGGAAGAACATAAAGCATTCTTAGGACGTATTTTAGATGAACATATTGCCGAAACAGGCAGTGCGTGGGCGTATAAGATCCGTCATGAGTTTGATTTCTATAGCCGTAAATTCTGGTTGGTAAAACCAAAAGCTGCGAACTTGCAGACTTTGTTGAAAACCACCCAAGCAGATCCACAATAATCCACGACTCAGCATTCGGCAGATGTGGATAACTTTCGACTTATACCCAGTGTAAATGTCGCGTTATCCACATCCACCTACGGAGAAAGACATGGCAGAACGCCTACATAATGACTTTCAATTTCTGGATGTAGCACGCCAAGATCCAGAGAAAAAAGATCTCGATGTCCGCAAAAATGAGTTTGTGGAAATTTATAAACCGTTTACTGCAGAAGTGGCGGCCAATCAGACCCATCGTTGTTTGGGCTGTGGTAACCCATATTGTGAATGGAAATGCCCTGTGCATAACTATATTCCGAACTGGCTTAAACTAATTTCGGAAGGCCGTATTTTTCAGGCAGCAGAATTGTGTCATCAAACCAATACTTTGCCTGAAGTTTGTGGACGGGTTTGTCCACAAGATCGCTTGTGTGAAGGCGCATGTACCTTAAATGATGGTTTTGGTGCAGTGACCATTGGCAATGCCGAAAAGTACATCAACGATACTGCTTTTGCCTTGGGTTGGCGTCCAGACATGTCGCATGTGAAATGGACCGATAAAAAAGTTGCGATTATTGGTGCAGGCCCTGCAGGTTTGGGCTGTGCCGATATTTTGGTGCGTAATGGCGTCAAACCTGTGGTCTTTGACAAACGTCCTGAAATTGGCGGCTTGCTCACCTTTGGTATTCCAGAATTTAAAATGGAAAAAGACGTGATGAAACGCCGCCGAGAAATTTTTTCGGGCATGGGGGTTGAATTCCGTTTAAATACCGAAATTGGTACAGATATCACGATTGAACAATTGCTTGCAGATTACGATGCCGTGTTCATGGGCATGGGCACTTATACCTATATGAAAGGTGGATTTGCTGGTGAAGATTTAGATGGTGTTTATGATGCGCTGGATTTCTTGATTGCCAATGTCAACCGTTGCCAAGGCTGGGAAAAAGACCCTGCAGAATACATCAGTGTTGAAGGCAAAAAAGTGATTGTACTGGGTGGTGGGGATACTGCCATGGACTGTAACCGTACTTCTATTCGTCAAGGTGCGCAGCAAGTCACTTGTGCCTATCGTCGTGATGAAGCCAATATGCCAGGTTCACGTCGTGAAGTGACCAACGCCCGTGAAGAAGGGGTGAATTTCTTATTTAATCGTCAACCCATTGAAATTGTTGGTGAAAATGGTAAAGTCACAGGTGTGAAAGTGGTAACGACTCAATTGGGTGAGCCTGACAGTCGTGGTCGTCGCAGCCCAGAGCCTGTTCCAGGTTCCGAAGAAGTTTTAGCTGCAGATGCCGTTTTGCTTGCTTTTGGTTTCCGTGCCAGCCCTGCAGATTGGTTTGCCTCTGCCAATGTTGGGGTTGACGGTTCAGGTCGTGTAGTGGCAGCAGAACAGCAAACATTTAAGTTCCAAACAACTAACCCGAAAATTTTTGCAGGGGGCGATATGGTGCGTGGTTCTGATTTGGTCGTGACTGCAATTTGGGAAGGTCGTCAGGCGGCAGAAGGTATTTTAGATTATTTAGAGCTCTAAACGAGTTTGCTTTGCTTAGATCTAGAAAGGGCTGAGTTTTAAGGAATTCAGTCCTTTTTTAATGGATATTTTATCCAGCTCATCTTCATGTGGAATGTATTGCCATTTCTGATTCATATAAGGTTTAAGAGCTGAAACTTCAATATCAATTCTATCTGCTGTGCAAGGTTATTTTTTGATGTAAACAGTCTGGTGATATCTCCGATTAAACAAAATACACAAACAGGTCAGAATTTCACGTTAGAATGAAATCATTTCAAACAAGTACAAAGATAAGTTAGAGGTTAATTTATGAATTTCACAAAAAAAACCATGCTCGCAGTGGCTTTAACCAGTACTTTGACTTTAAGCGGCTGTGGCTATAACACCTTACAAGTGAAAGATGAAGCCGTGACTGCTTCTTGGTCAGAAGTCCAAAACCAATATCAACGCCGTGCCGATTTAGTGCCAAACTTGGTGAATGTAGTCAAAGGCTATGCCAAACACGAAGAACAGGTATTAACTGAAGTCACTCAGGCACGTGCCAATGTCGCAGGTTTAAAAGTGGATAAGTCGGTATTAGAAGACCCTGCGTTATTCCAGAAATATCAGGAAGCACAGGCGCAAATGACCAGTGCCTTATCACGTTTAATTGCGGTGTCTGAAAATTATCCAGACTTAAAAGCCAATGAGCAATTCCGTGATTTACAAGTACAACTAGAAGGCACAGAAAACCGTATTGCCGTGGCACGTAACCGTTACATCAGTACAGTGCAAGACTTTAACAGCTATGCACGCCAGTTCCCGCAAGTGATGACCGCCAAAGTGATTGGTATGGACACCAAACCAAACTTCAGTGCCGAACAAAGCGCACAAACAGCACCGAAAGTTTCGTTTGAATAACGCCTAGGAGGGTGTCTGGATGCTGCAATTGCACAGCAAGACCTGTATAAATCTAGTGCAGATGCTGCTGCTCATGGTAGTTATGTGTTTCAGCTGCTTGGCATATAGTGAAGTTGCCACTGCAACTGATGAAACCGCCGAAGCTGTGGTGCTAGGTAAAATTGTGCAGCAACAGCATCCTCAAAATGCAAACCCTATCCCTGATCTTGCGAATTCACGTCAGCCTACATCGAGCACTCAGCAAGCACCTGTAGGATCACCCGTTCAGCAACCACAAATTACCAATGATATGGCAGAGGGTGAATCCATCCGTGCTTTGCCGACCTTAAATCAGCCCGTGGTCGATCAAGCCAATTTGCTGACTGCCGCAGAAAAACAGCAAATCAGCCAGCGAATTTTAAATTTACATCAACAAGCCAAAGCACAAATCGGTGTGGTGATTGTTCCGACCACAGGGCAGGAAGATATTTTTGATTTTGCTATGCGTGTCGCAGAACAATGGAAACTTGGTTCTGCCAAGCAAGACAATGGTGTGTTGATGGCAATTGCGGTCAATGATCGTCGGATTCAGATTTTAACGGGGTATGGTTTAGAGGGTGTACTGCCCGATATTGTGGTCAGTCGTATTATTAACCAACGTATTACCCCGTATTTTAAACAAGCGCAATATGCTCAAGGTATTGATGCAGGCTTGGCAGAAATTGAACGGATTTTAAACTTAGACCCCGAAGTTGCCGCACAGGCTGCGCAAGAGCTGAAACAACGTCAGGAACAAGCCTTACACGAACAACAGGCACGTGAAAAAACCTTGAGCAGTGCTTTGTTTATTTTAATTGCAGGGGTAATTGGCTCACTGATTGTCGGAAAACGCTTAAGTGCTTCAACCGCTGCCGTGGCAGGAACAGTGGCAGGTTTGGTCAATGGTGCAGGCTTAATCACCAGTTTAATGATTGGTGCGGGGATTTTCTTTTTACTCATCACTGCCATTGCACAGACCATTTTCCAAATTTTCTTGTCCTCTGCGGGACGTGGTGGTGGACGAGGCGGTGGCGGTTTTGGTGGTGGAGGCGGTTATAGCGGCGGAGGCGGTGGCTTTGGTGGGGGAGGAGCATCAGGATCATGGTAACAACAACCGATACAACAGAAATTATTACCCAACCCAAAACAGAAATGGTAACACGACCCTGTTTAAAGCGTTGGCTGAAGCATTTCTTTTATTTGCCTGCCACCAAGCGTTTTTTTAATGCGCAGGATCAACATGCGATTGCAGAAGCTGTGACTGCTGCTGAACATGGGCATGTGGGTGAAATTCAGGTAGTAATTGAAGGTTGTTTACCCTCGCGTTTGGCGTATGCGTTAGATACTCATGCCCGCGCCCGTCAGTTATTTGCAGAATTGGGTGTTTGGGACACCGAATTGAATAGTGGAGTTTTGCTGTACCTGAATTTGTGTGAGCGCAAAGTGGAAATTGTGATTGACCGTGGGATTAAAACAGCGACCACGCAACATGTGTGGGATGACGTCTGTGCGCATATCGTGCAGGGTTTGGCACAGCAGCAGTATCGACAAGCAGTGATAACAGGTGTGCAAGAAATTGGTGAAATTTTGGATGTGTTTTATGACCGCCAGTTGATAGATCGTCAGAATGAATTGAGCAATGCGCCGATTATTTTGGGGTGAGGGTTGTTGGTGTTTTTCTCTTTTTTTAATTCCTCCCTTTTTTAAAGGGAGGTTAGGAGGGATTTGCGATATTGGCAGTTTTTACCATATATGGCTCATTTTTTTAAAAAATCCCCCTCCTTGCGCCATACATGGCTTAATCTTTTTAAATCCCCCTCCTTGCGCCATACATGGCTCACCTTTTTCAAAGGGGGAGGCTAGCACGAGTATATTTGGCTCACTTTTTCAAAGAGAAGCGGCAGTGTATGCTTTAACTCACGACCCAACGCATATCACTTTTTAAATTATCTTTGTTGACAACTTTTAAGTGTGCATCAATTGCTTTTAGTTTTTGCTTGAGTTTGGTGAGTATGTCGGCAGGTTCAATATATCGTTTTGCCAAAACTTGCTCTAAATGAAGCACGACTCTGATTTCTGACATTTCTAAGGCGTGTTGTGAAAATTGTTTTTCATTCACATCTATCGCATTGTATTTTGCTGCAACTAAGCCTGCGAGTGTATCCCGTACTTTTAGAGCGACAGCATCGGCAAGTTCACTGGGTTTAATTTTTTCTGTTTGCGGATGCCGATAATCTTTGACTTCAATCAGCCAAGTACAGCGTTGAGATTTATCAATATAAATAAAATCAACCGCTTTGATGCCTTCTGCGATTTTACAAAAATGATGACGATAAAAACGCCATTCGTCGTACTTGCTTAGCAATGAACCATCATCTGTTTGAAAGTCAAAATTTAAAACGCCTTCGGTGATGATCATGATAGGTCCATATATCGGTCAGATTGCTGCAAAGCTTCATCTAACATGACTAAGGTAGGTAAGTCTGTGAGTGCATCACCTTGTTCGATACTCACACTTTCATCTTCGGCTTTGAGTGCAAAATAACGCTGTGAAAAGCTTTTTTCATTTTTGGTTGAAGTAATGATTTCAAGTTCACGGAGTAAAAATAGAGAATGTGTGGCAATAAAAACTTGAACACCATTATTTGCAAGTGAATAAATCACCTCTGCAATGAGTTTGATTAGTTTAGGGTTTAAATTAGCTTCAGGTTCATCCCAAAATACATAACCATTTTCTTGCAAAACACCATTACTAATGAGTTGTGCCAACATGGCAAGTTTACGCAAGCCTTCGGAAACCAATTGCATTTCCATATTTCCAGCCGCGGACTTTAAATAAAAACGCCCACTTTTGTCTAAAAAAATCCGTCCGCCCATGGCATTTTCTAAAGGTTCTAGCAAGTCTGCAATTGCTGCCGTACGCCGTCCTTTGAGTTGTGGCACGTTTAAATGTACACAGGTGTCACGCCATGTTTCTTCAAAAGGGACGTAATGCATATCATATAATGCAACAAAGCCTGGGTAGATAGTCATCAGTTCGCGGGTAGGAATAAATAGTGCTTTGGTTGTGTTCCATTGTGCAGCTAAGTGTTCAATTTGTACGTCGCTTTGGGCATTTGTGGCAAAGTTGATACTGGTATCAAAAACAGGATCTTTAAAATGTAAAGTCAGTTCACAACGTGAACGCCCTTGTTTACGACTGGCTAAGCGTCCTAATGTATCGGGTTTAAATACACCTAGTAATTTGTCAGCATATGCTTTTTGTAAGTATGTTTTGGTTGGAGGGGAGTTTTGTTTACGACTTGCTTCTTCACTGGTGGCAATTAAGGAGTAAATGGCTTTCATTAAGTGTGTTTTGCCTGTGCCGTTTTCGCCTACAAATACGTTTAAACCTGCTGCAAATTGAAGCTGGTGCTCATGTGGGAAAAGCGTTAAATTTTTTACACTTAATTGTTTTAACATACCTGTCCTAATTGAGTGATCATTTGGGTATTTAGCACACATTGTGCCACTGCGCTTCTTATATGTGCAATCATCTGCGTCGTTTTTCTATTTATTTTAGATGTTATGCTTTGTGGCATATGTTCCTCCCTGAGTACAAACTTAAGCACGGCTTTAAGTTTGTGCGCTAGAAAGGGAATGCAATGAGGGTTCCTCTCTTTTGTAAATGGAGGTTAGGAGGGGTTTGCGATATTGGCAGTTTTCACCATCTTTGGCTCACCGTTTAAAAAAATCCCGCTGCTTGCGTCATATATGGTTGACTTATTTAAATAAATCCCCCTTCTTGCGCCATATATGGCTCACCTTTTTCAAAGGGGGAGGTTTTAAAAGCATGTTTGCACAATAAATCAATTTTATAATGGTAATACCCCCATTTTTAATTGAATTAATGGGTAGAAAATCTAAAGCCTTGTTATTGTTTAAAAATAGGTGGACAACCATTTACTGACATATGAGGTCGTTCATGATTATAAAAGTACTGCCAGTC
>NZ_VOYC01000020.1:0-57556 GCF_013420425.1 Acinetobacter sp. YH01007
GCTTGGCCAGAAAAATGAGTCGTTCTCGCTGTTCTAAACTAAGTGGTACAGAAACAATTCGAGGCATGTGTGAACATCTGTTAACTAAAAAAACTTTTTCGCATGATTAGTTATTTTTGTCAACTTATCAATAGCACGCTTTTAACAATCAAAAATTGATTATAAGCCATCAGTGAAATAAGTATTGAAAGTTCCTTCTCCCTGAGGAGAAGGCGAGGATGGGGGGATGATGAATATGAATTTATTATTTAGACAGCTACTTTGAGGTTTATTTTTAATAAACTACTGTTTTATATTGTGAATATTGGCTTGAATCCAAATATTGCCACGAATGTATTGTCCAATTTCAAAGTTTTGGTGCGCAGGATTTTTAGTTGCAAGACGAATTAAAATCGCAGGCTGATTTTCATCATGAATTAGAGTGACATCATAAACAGTATAGGCTTGATTCATGAATTCAAAACTGGTTTTACCAACAACATTGCCCTGAAACCAAGCTTCATCTTCCTGACCGATATTTTCGCCATATAAATATGCGACCATTTTAGAAAAATCCACCGTTACAGGTGCTTTGTCATCTTCGGACTTAGGTTGCCATGCGTCAATTTGTTCTTGCAGATTGGCAGGTGCAACACCATCATTGGCTGCTAAAATATCATTCAGCGCACGATGGTGTTTAATTGACGCAGGATCATCGACCACCAATTGTTCGCCTTCAGCAACAGCTTCAAGTTCATACGCCCATGCGTTTAAATGCACCCAGTAGGTTTGATCTTTTTGGTATTGTTGATGGTTGACGCTGTATAAACTGTCAAAAGCATAGACAATACTGTTGTTGCCTAAATTGAGTCGAAGCACCGCTTGAGTGTTAGATTTGCAGCTAATGATACGTTCAATTTTAGCTTCAACTTTGTAAGGACTTTCAAAGCAAGGGAAAGCCGTTTTTACAGCTTGTGGTTTGTTATTTTCAACCGCAATCACTTGTGTCAATTGAATTGCCTCTTTGCTTGGGCCTTGAATCAGCCATGTGCTTTGATCCATTTCTGCTTCTTGGCGGCATAAACCCATTGGCATAATTGGTGCATCTAGAGCCAGTCCTAACCATTTTGGAACTTCGGTGCAGGGTTCATCCGTGAGTAAATTCCAATGTTCAACATGGCTGCCGAAGTTCTGATCTTCAATGCGGATGATTTCTGGTCTATTTTGATTGTTCATAAGCACTTTGAGATGTTGGGTTCTTTTGTTTACTCTTAGATCGAGTGTTATTTCGATTTTTCAAGTCTTTGGCTGAAATTTCATGTAATGCCACTGCATTTGTACAGATTGTGGACAGCGATGCAGCAGAAACAAAATCACATCCATCTACACTTTAGCATGCAATTCTGAGCATTTTAAACATACTGCAATGTAATGAGTTTGATACACTAGTCGCATATTATTATCAGGGTTGCACAGTGCTGCCATTTAAACTTTGGGTTGATGCAGATGCATTACCTAAAATTCTAAGAGAAGTCATTTTACGTGCTTCAGATCGTTACCAACTTGAAGTCACTTTTGTTGCCAATCAATCGGTCGGGATTACGCCTTCGGTACGGATTAACTCTATTCAAGTGATGCATGGTGCCGATGCCGCCGATCAGGAAATTGTAGATCGCATGAAGGAACACGACATTGTGATCACGCAGGATATTCCACTAGCGGCACAAGTGATTGAAAAGGGCGGAATAGCGATTCATCCACGTGGTGAAATTTATACTGTTGCCAATGTGAAAGCGCGTCTGCATTTGCGTGATTTTATGGATACTTTGCGTGGTGCAGGCGTACAAACAGGTGGGCCAGCACCTATTTCAGAACGTGATAAACGTGAGTTTTCAAGTAGTCTAGATCAAACTATCCAAAAGCAAAAACGTAAAACTGCTTAATACGAGTCACGCATGCCTTCTAAAACCAATATTATGATGACCTATGCCTTATTGGTTTTCATTTGGGCAACAACGCCTTTGGCAATTGTCTGGAGTGTGTCAGATTTACACATGCTTTGGGCTTTGGTGCTACGTTTTTTCATTGCTTTGCCCTTAGCTATTATTTTATTGCTGCTGTTAAAAGTGAAATTTCCACATCATCTACAAGCGTGGCATAGTTATTTGGCAGGTTCGTTTAGTCTGATCGGTTCACAAATTTTCACCTACATTGCCACCGCTTATTTAAGCTCAGGCATTATCGCCCTGATGTTTGGTCTGACCCCCATCATAGCAGGTTTGATTGGTCGTTTTGTGTTTCAGTTGCATTTGGCACGTATTCAATGGATCGGAATGACAGTGTCCATTTTAGGGCTTGGCATCATCTGCTTTGGCGGCGAAACACAGCATGTGCATCCTCTGGGTATTGTTTTAATGCTGTTTAGTGTATTGACCTACACCATGTCTATTTTCTGGGTGAAAAAAGTTAATGCGCAAGTTGAACCTGTAGCACAGGCAACTGGCTCGATTTTGGTATCAACCATTGCGGCTTTATGTATTGTGCCGTTTATTTGGCAATATGTACCGACTAGTTTGCCGAGTCTTAAATCTATCGCAGCTTTACTTTATACCGTGATCATGGCTTCTTTGATTGCAATGTTCTGTTATTTTAAATTGGTGCAGAATATTCAGGCGACCACCTTATCTTTAACCACCGTCATGACGCCAATGATTGCTTTGTTGATTGGTGCTTTACTCAATCAAGAAGCTTTATCGGTCATGGTATTTGTGGGCGCTTTGGTTTTATTGTCAGGCTTAGTGCTGTATTTTTATCGTGATCTTAAAGCAAGTCGGGCATTGGCTCAGAAAATCAAAACACCATCCTAACGATATGCAAAGATGGCGTTATCCACGTGATTTTATATACGCGAACATGCAGAAATGATTTATTTTATTTCTTAGATTATGCTTGTTTTAAAGCAACGGCTTCTGCAAGTTTGACGCGATCTTGAGGGTGTAGAGTAATAAAATACGCCCCAGTACGATATTGTCCATTTTCTTCTTCACGGCTGTAAACCACTTGCGCGGTTGCGGCTATATGGAAAAAGTTTTCAGGATGGCTGAGCGTGACATGAATATAACTGCCCGTGTTTAATTCACGTTCACTATAAAAACTGAAACCACT
Organism: Acinetobacter sp. YH01007; assembly: GCF_013420425.1. Classification (NCBI taxonomy): domain Bacteria; kingdom Pseudomonadati; phylum Pseudomonadota; class Gammaproteobacteria; order Moraxellales; family Moraxellaceae; genus Acinetobacter; species Acinetobacter sp. YH01007. The sequence continues at coordinate 3,145 of NZ_VOYC01000020.1, forward strand.
TTCTGAAAAATTGACCTGTTCAGGGATAGGTAACATGCTTTGTACAATTGCATCGTATAAAGACCCTGTAATAAGGTTTAATTTTTGGTTGAATAAGGATAAGATTCGAGCAATTTGTTGATCTTTTTCAGTTAATTGTTCTAATTCGTAGTTTAATGCATGATCAAATTGATCTAATTCTGCGAGTAGTAGAAAATAACGCGGTAAAACAAAATTAGCATCGTAAGGGTCGTTCAGCGCAACATCGTCAGAAATGATCTGGTAATTGATTCTCAGGGCAGCATCAATTCGTGACATGACACGACGTTCAGACGCGACGCTTTGATGCTGTAAATTTTCCATAATGTATTACCTCGGACTTGATGGTATGTTTAAACCAATCTCGCTATATATAGGGTTGAGATATACGCGCGCTCGGCGCAGTAACCACTTTATTTCTTTTATTGCCTTAGTTTCGATGATCGGTCTAACTTTGGGTGTTGCCGTCCTCATTACCGTACTTTCGGTGATGAATGGTTTTGATCGCGAATTAAAAAATCGTGTCTTGGGCATGATACCTCAAGCCACTGTTTCATCAACACAAATTTTAACAAATTGGCCAGAACTTGCAACGAAAGTTGAGCAACATAAGCATGTTGTTGGTGCTGCACCATTCACGCAATTGCAAGGCATGTTGACCGCACAAGGGCAAGTGTCGGGCATTATGGTCACGGGAATTGAACCCGAATACGAAAAGAAAGTATCCATCATTCAAAACCACATGGTTGCAGGCAGTATCGACAATCTGAAAAAGGGTGAGTTCGGTATTGTTTTGGGCAAACAAATGACTGATGCCTTGGGTTTGGGTTTAAACGACAGCATCACCTTGGTTTTACCTGAAGCAACGCCATCCCCTGCAGGGGTTGTACCGCGTTTTAAACGCTTCAAAGTGGTTGGTATTTTTAGTATTGGTGCAGAAGTCGATTCGATGATGGGATATATCGCCCTGAATGATGCTTCGACTTTGCTGCGTTTACCCGATGGTGCGCAAGGTGTACGTTTAAAACTGGATGATATTTTTGCTGCACCACAAGTATCTCGAGATATTGTGCAAGAGCTACCTGCCAACTTTTACGCTTCGGACTGGACTTATACTCACGGTAACTTGTTTAGCGCCATTCAAATGGAAAAGGCGATGGTGAGCCTATTGTTATTCCTAATTGTTTTGGTGGCTGCATTTAATATCGTGTCTTCTTTGGTGATGGTTGTGACCGATAAAAAATCGGATATTGCGATTTTAAGAACTTTGGGTGCATCACCAAGCACGATTACCAAAATTTTTATGGTGCAAGGTACGGTCATTGGGGTTATTGGTACGGTTTCAGGTGCAATCTTGGGGATTATTTTCGCGTCTAGTATCAGTGGTTTTATTGCATGGTTGAATAATGTATTAGGGCTAAATTTATTTGATGCTTACTTTATCAACTACTTACCTTCATATTTAAGATGGCAAGATGTGGTGGTGATTGTGAGCTTGTCGTTAATTTTAAGTTTCTTGGCGACGATTTACCCTGCATTACGTGCCGCGAAAATTCAACCAGCAGAGGCATTGCGTTATGAGTAAGATTGTTCTGGAAGCCAAACAAGTTTCTAAACACTTTACCGATGGCAAAACCACTGTTGAAGTGATTCGTGGTCTAGATTTACAAGTTCAGCAGGGGCAATTTATGTCTATTGTTGGGGCGAGTGGTTCGGGTAAAAGTACCTTATTGCATGTTTTAGGTGGCTTAGACCGACCAAGTACAGGCGAAGTATTTTTAAATGGTCAGCGTTTTGACAATTTAGGCGAAGCTGAGCGCGGTTATTTGCGTAATCAATACCTCGGTTTTGTTTATCAATTTCATCACTTGCTGCCTGAGTTTAGTGCGCTTGAAAATGTGGCGATGCCGTTAATGTTACGCGCAGGCACGAACTATAAAGAGGTGAAGGCACAGGCAGAGTATCTGCTTGAGCGTGTCGGTTTGTCGCATCGTTTAACCCACAAACCTGGTGAGCTTTCTGGAGGGGAACGTCAGCGTGTTGCATTGGCACGTGCGTTGGTGGCGAAACCCGCACTCATGCTTGCCGATGAGCCTACTGGAAACTTAGACCGCAAAACTGCAGTTAAAATTTTTGAATTGCTGCGTGAATTACGCAGTGAATTTAACATGGCGATGCTAATTGTGACCCATGATGAAGAACTGGCAAAATCTGCCGATACCATTCTGCACATGCAAGATGGTGTTTGGGTAGATGCTTAGGGGCATAGCTCGTAAAGCCGCTCAAAAGCGATTGCGTTTAAAATAGCAATTGCTGGAATAAGATTGTTTTGTTGAAGCCCACTTCGGTGGGCTTTATGATGCATGCCAATAAAAATAATAAGTTTAATATTCATGCTGCAATTGATTGGTCTGGCTTGGGTGATTGGGATCGCCTGTGTCGGAATACGTTCTTCTTCTTTTCCAATACATTCATTGACTTCCATGCCTAGTGCAATGGTTTTACTGATTTTATGCAGTATCGTTGTGCAATACTTGTTGCAAGCTCGCTTATCTTCAATCTATTGGAAATGTTTGAATGTAGGAGTGGCAGGTGTTTTGAGTCTTGTTTTCGGTTTGATCTATGCGGATACGCAGATGCAGCAGCGTTTGCAATGGCGTGAACTACAACCTGAATTTGCTGAAGTCGTGGTTTATGTCAGACAGTTAAATCAGCTAAATGACAACAGCATTTCACAAAGGGTTGAGGTGTTAAACCGACATCCTCAAACAGTGACATGGTTAGCAACTTTAGCACAAACTCAGGTAGATCAAGAGCAAAATTTAGAACTTGGACACTATTACAAATTAAGTGGAAAAATTCGCCCTGCGCATAGTTATGCCACAGCAGGTGCATTTGATGTAGAGCGGTGGTATTTACAGCAAAATATTATGAGTGGTTTTCGGGTTGAGCAGATTCAGCCTATCTCGGCTGAACAAATTTATGCCATGGGGTTTACACAACATTGGCGTGCCCAACAGACGCTATGGGCAAAATTTCGATTATGGATTGAACAGCAGCGTTATCAAATTCGACTGTTTATTCAGCAGCAACCTTTGCATCATCAAGGTTTAATTCTTGCATTACTCACAGGAGATAAAAGCCTATTAGATGCAGAAACTGAAGCACAGTTTCAGCGTTTTGGAATTAGCCACTTATTGGCTATTTCAGGGCCACATGTGCTGATTTTTGCAGGCATGCTATGTTGGGCATTACGTCAGCTGATTAGGTATTACCGTCCGCATTGGTATTTGTGGATGCCTAAACAATACTTGCTCATGTTGCCATTTTTAAGTTGTGTATTGCTGTACACCGCCTTTGTCGGTTTTGAAATTCCTGCATTAAGAACCTTGCTGATGTGCAGTCTAGTGACAGTAATGTTAGTGCTGAAGCAGAAGCTTCAAGGCTTTGCCTTGCTGATTTATAGTGCTGCCTTATTATTATGGTTTGATCCTTTAAGTGTACTGTCTGCTGCTTTTTGGCTGTCTTACGGGGCCTGTTTTATTCTACTGCGTATTTATCAGAGCTTGAGTGCGCAACCACGTATAGAGCTGAATCGTTGGCAGCAACTGAAACATGCCAGCAAAATTCTAATCGAGTCGCAATGGAAAATTTTTATTGCCTTATTTCCTTTAGTGATTGTGTTTTTTAAACAAGTGGCGTGGATTGCACCGCTTATTAATATCATCGCAATTCCATTGATTGGTATGCTGATCGTGCCTTTAGATGTTTTGGCAGGAATTTGCTTTTTTATTTTTGAACCCTTGGCGTCAATACTGTTTCAATTGAATGATCTAGCTATGGCTTTGTTGCGCTTGATTTTTAGGGGGATGGAAACCGTTTTTGTACCACGGTTACATACTTTGTCGATGTCTGCAGCGGTGTATGTCTGTCTATGTTTAGGCTTATTTCTGCTATTTTTACCACAATCGGTATTGCCTAAAACTTGGGCAATCTTATGTTTTGTTCCACTGATTATAGTCGATAGCCAACGACAACCATTTGAATTAACAGTACTCGATGTGGGGCAGGGACAAGCTTTATTTTTACGTTCAGGTCATTACAACATGATGATTGATGTGGGCGGTTCTTATGATGAAAGTAAGTTTAGTATTGGACAGCAAATTTTACGTCCATTTTTAGCGGTGCATGGTATTAAACAACTGGACTTGGTGGTTTTAAGTCATTTAGACCAAGACCATAGTGGTGCATTTCCTCATTTGCAAAATGAAGTCAATATTCAACATGTCTTTGCCAATCAGACCGTAGATGTGGCAGTAAATAGCAAGTTTAATTTGTGTCAGCAAGGGCAACAGTGGTCTTTACCACATCAGGTACAGATACAAGTTTTATCTCCTAAACCGAGTCAATTACCCTATGCCGCACAGCAACAAAATGAGTTGTCATGTGTGTTGTATATTTCAGTGCCATCCGCACAGCCATATCAGCATTTTTTAGTGATGGGCGATGCAGGTTGGGCAACTGAATATCAATTGTTGCAGGAATATCCTGATTTAAAAGTAGATGTGTTAATTTTGGGTCATCATGGGAGTAAGCACAGTTCTGCCTATGATTTTTTAGCACATTTTAAACCCAAATTGGCCGTGGCATCTGCAGGTTTTGATAATCGTTATGGACATCCTAGTTCTTTAGTTCAGCAACGCTTGGCTGCGCTCAATATTCCGTTCATGAACACCATACAACAGGGCAGCGTACGTTTTTCTGTAGATGCACAACAGCGTATGCTTATACAGCCGTATCGGCAGCAGAAATTGTGGTTGCAGCGTTAGTTTGGTTCTGTGTCTGGGCACGTACAGCCTGCACATCTGCCAAGGCTTCTTGCACAGGTTTATGATAGACCCCGCGTAAATCTGGATGGGCTTTATAGCGTTTATAACTCCAGTGATAATGTGTAGGATAACGACGGATCAAATCTTCAATTGCACGGTGAATAATAGCTGTCCCTGCATTGGCATCACACTGATAAATGTGCTCATCTATCGCTTCGATATACATATCAAAGCCTTGATCTGCATTTCTTAACGCATATAAGAACAAAGCTTTTGCTTTAGTTTTCTGAATCAATTTGGCGCTTAAATTACTCGATTCCAACGGAATACCAAAAAAAGGAATCATCTCACCACCTATATTTGGGGTATGGTCTGGCAAAATGACAGTGGTTCCGCCTTGTTTGAGTGCTTTAAAAATTTGACGTACCCCAGATTCATCTGTTGGGACTAAATGTGCCTGTTCACGGCTACGTGCTTGGCGCACAAAATCATCTGCCGCAGGGTTTTTGACAGGTTTATACATGATGGTCATTTGCGTATATTGAGCGATCCACGCATTCATAATTTCCCAAGTGCCAAAATGCGGCACAATTAAGACCAAACCCTTTTGTGCAGCCAGTGCATCTTGTAATAGTTCTAAACCATGTACCTGATGGATTCTTTGAATATTTTTTTGATTGCTTGATCCCCAAATATGAAAAAACTCAAAATAAGAGGTCAGTTCGTTACGAATTGCTTGCTGGATAATCTGTTCGCGTTGTTGTGAGTTCAGCTCAGGAAGCGCAATTTGTAGATTGAGTTGAATGGTTTGAGAGGTTTTACTCAAACGCAGTGTATTGACCAAAAAAGCCAAAGATTTTGCAAAAAAACGCGCAACTGTTAAAGGTTGTCGACTGACAAAATCAAGCAGGCGCGATAAAGCCGTTGTCGGTGCAGGTTCGGTCATAACGACAGCATCAATTGATAGAAAGGATAAAGATGTAAAATATTATAGGAGAAAATACAGGCTTTAGACAGTTTTTGCCAATTCCGTGTATATAATGGAGCAAATTTACTATTTTTTGGATTGTTTCATGTCCGATTGGCCACCAAAACCACAAAATGAATCACAACAAATATCTCCACAAGCACAGCAGCCCACAGGCAATGAGTGGAAACTATTAGAAAAAGCTGTTTTAGCTTCAGTTGAAGAACAACGTCGTGCACGTCGTTGGGGGATTTTCTTTAAGTTTTTAACTTTTGCTTATATATTTTTACTGTTGGTGATAATGGGCAAAGGGTGCAGTACCACGACCACGAATCCATCGGCAGCGAGTCCACATATCGCGGTGGTGGATATTGTTGGCACAATTGCATCTGATAAGCAAAGTGTGAACAGCAATGACACCATCAAGTCACTGAAAAAAGCCTATGAAAACAGCAACAGTCAGGCGGTGGTGCTAAATATTAATTCTCCGGGTGGTTCACCTGTGCAGTCAGATGAAATCTGGCAAGAAATTCAATATCTGAAAAAACAGCATCAAGGGAAAAAACTCTATGCCGTGATTGGCGATACTGGCGCTTCAGGTGCGTATTACATTGCTTCCGCTGCAGATGAAATTATTGTCAATCCATCAAGTTTGGTGGGTTCAATTGGCGTGATTATGCCAAATTATGGGCTGAGCGGTTTAATGCAGAAGATGGGTGTGGAAGATCGTACTATGACCTCAGGTGAAAATAAAGCCTTATTGTCGATGACACAACCTGTTGATCCTGAACAGAAAAAACATGTGCAAGCCGTATTAGATAATGTGCATGGCCACTTTATTCAAGCAGTGAAAGATGGACGCGGCGCGAAACTGAAATCACAAGATCCTGCGATTTTCTCAGGTCTGTTCTGGACAGGTGAGCAAGCCGTGACTTTAGGCATTGCCGATAAGATTGGCAGTTTAAATAGCCTGAAGCGTGATTTAAACCTAGATAAAACAGTGAACTATACCATTGAACACAGTCCTTTAGACTCTGTGTTGGGTCGTATGGGTGCAGCAGTGGGAGAGGGCTTTGCCACTTCTTTATCTCAACATATTCAGACTGAGCAAAACGTGAAATTACAATGAAACCACTGATTCATTTTGCGCATGCCAATGGCGTGCCATCGAAGGTTTATCAAAAACTGTTTGATTTACTTAAAGATGATTACGATGTGATTTACGTCCCTTTGTTGGGGCCAGATAAGCGTTATCCGATTGATAATCATTGGCAAAGCTTAACCCAACAAGTGATTGACAGTGTTGTACGTCAAGCTCAGGGACGTAAAGTGATTGCGTTGGGGCATTCTTTAGGTGCAGTGTTGTCGTTTCAAGCCTCTTTACAACGCCCTGAATTATTTGAACAAGTGATCATGCTTGATCCACCTTTAATTATGGGTAAAGCATCGGTGTTTTTACATTTTGCCAAAATGTTTAAGCTTAAAGCAGTAGATCAACTGTCGCCTGCATCTTTGTCTTTGCGCCGTCGTGATCATTGGGAAAGTCGTGAGCAAGCAGCAGACTTATTGCGTCCGAAAGGTTTTTATCAAGATTTTGATGCCGACTGTTTTCAGGCTTATATCGAGCATGCTTTGACTGATGACCATGTACGAGGCGGGGTGCAATTGACCATTCCAAAAATGGACGAGGTCAATATTTTTAGAACCAATCCATCACTGTGGTGGTTACCGCAAGCAAAACTGCAAGTGCCGACAGAATTGGTGATTGCAAAAAAAGGGCCGTTCTTAAAAGCAGGTTTCCCACAAATTACCGCCAAGAAATTCAACATTGCTTATCAGGTGGTTGAAGGTGGACATATGTTCCCTTTAGAAAAACCTGAAGCGACGGTGCAGTTGATTAAAGATTTGATTCAAGCACAGCAGAGTAAAGCTGCTTCTGTTTAATTCAGTCTGAACCAAATACGAACCATAAAAAACGCCTGATCAACAGGCGTTTTTTCGTATATATCAAAAGCTACATACTTAAAGAATATTTAAAAATTGCAAAACTGCACAGGTTGTTGTATCAGTTGTTGGCGATACATCACACCTTGCGCAGTGTGCTGAATGGTTCCGTTACAAATCCATTCAACCACTTGCGGATAAATCAAATGCTCCAACACATGCACACGGTTCGCCAAGCTTTCGGCATCATCGTGGATGTTTACTTGCAACACACCTTGTGCCAGTGCTTGACCTGCATCTAATTCAGCAGTGACATAATGCACGGTACAACCATGTAAAGTATCGCCTGTATTGAGTACACGTTGATGGGTGTGCATGCCTTTATAATGCGGCAAGAGTGAAGGATGAATGTTGAGCATTTTACCTTCCCAAGCATGCACAAATTTGGCACTTAAAATACGCATAAAGCCCGCAAGCACCACCAAATCAACATCCCAATCAAGTAATTGTTGATGCATGACATCATCAAATAATTCACGACTCGGATATTGTTTGTGCTCAATCACTGCAGTTTGAATCCCTGCTTGTTGAGCGCGTTGTAAAGCATAAGCATCAGGCTTATTGGAAATAACCCCAACAATTTGCCCTGAAAGATTGACATCTATCAGGGCTTGTAAGTTACTTCCGCTGCCTGAAACGAGGACAGCTATTTTGATCATCTGAGTCAAATCACGCAAAAATTACGCGAATTTTTTCATCTGCGCCTTCAACGGATTCGGCGTTGTCTTGAATATGACCCATCACCCAAGCTTTTTCGCCAAGGCTGTTGAGAAGTTCAACTGTTTTGTCTGCATCGTTGGCATCTACAACAACAACCATACCTACACCACAGTTAAAGGTGCGATACATTTCAAACTGTTCTACACCGCCTTCACGTTGTAACAATTTGAACAGTTCTGGCCATTCCCAAGATGATTCGTCAATCACTGCTTGCGCACCATTTGGCAATACACGTGGTAAGTTACCTGGTAAACCGCCACCCGTAATGTGCGCCATAGCATGCACATCAACTTGTTTGCACAGTTCAAGCATTGATTTGACATAAATGCGTGTTGGTTCCATGGCAACGTCAGCCAGTGGACGACCATCAACCAGTTGAGTTAAATCAACATTTTTTACGTCTAAAATTTTACGAAGTAAAGAGTAACCGTTTGAGTGTGCACCTGAAGAAGCGACACCAATCAGAACGTCACCAGCTTTTACTTTAGAGCCATCAATAATTTTGCTTTGCTCAACCACGCCCACACAGAAGCCTGCAAGATCGTAATCTTCACCTTCATACATGCCTGGCATTTCAGCAGTTTCACCACCTACAAGCGCACAGCCTGCAAGCTCACAGCCTTTACCAATTCCTGTAACAACATTGGCTGCAACGTCTACATTTAAGTGACCTGTTGCATAGTAGTCTAAGAAGAATAAAGGTTCAGCACCGCACACCAGTAAGTCATTTACACACATTGCCACCAAATCTTGACCAATTGTGTCATGGCGGTTTAGGTTCAACGCTAAACGTAATTTAGTTCCTACACCATCTGTGCCAGATACGAGCACAGGTTCTTCATAACCTTTCGGAATTTTACAAAGTGCGCCAAAGCCGCCTAATCCACCCATCACTTCAGGACGAGTCGTGCGCTTAGCGACAGATTTGATACGATCGACTAACGCGTCGCCCGCTTCAATATCGACACCAGCATCTTTATAGCTTAAACCAGTGGTTGGGTTAGAAGTTGAGTTGCTCATAATGAAGTCTCCGCATTCGCGGGGCGATTATACCTGAATATACGAAACTCTTATGTTATTTATGCGCTAAAATGCTATCTTTATTCAAATATTTTAACTTCTATAACGAATAAACTGAAAAAAGGCGAATTTCTATGGTCGATCGTACCTTGCGTCGCATTTTTATCCTGTCTGGGATAGTTCTGCTCCTTTGGGTGCTGTACTTATTAAAACCGGTTGTCATTCCTTTTGTTGTTGCATTTTTCATGGCTTATTTATTTAGCCCATTGGTTGAACAATTTTGCAAAGTCGGTTTGCCACGTTGGCTATCTATCAGTTTGGTTTTTATTGGGATTGGCATCGCGCTGACTTTGGCAGTTTGGTACATCATTCCTTTGGTTTGGAAGCAGTTGATGATTGCGCGTGACAGTATTCCTGTCGGTATTAACTGGATCAATTCGACCTTCTTGCCGTGGGTGTCTTCGACTTTTCATATTGAAGAAATGGAAATTGATACCTCGCACATGAGCAGCATCGTCATGGATTATGTGCAAACCAATTATAGTGCCGATAGTATTCAGGCCATGTTATTGAGTGTTGCACAGTCTGGTCTGAATTTTATTCAAATTGGTGGTACCGTAGTGCTGATTCCAATTATTGCTTTCTATTTTCTACTCGACTGGCAGCGTATGCTCGACAGCCTGCGTCGCTTAATTCCGCGTCCTTATGAGCAAAGCACTTTAGCTGTGGTGCAAGAATGTCACAGTGTATTAGGTGCTTTCGTTAAAGGTCAGTTTTTGGTGATGATCTTGTTGGGCGTCGTTTATGCGACTGGATTGCAACTGATTGGTTTAGAAGTCGGTTTGATTATTGGGATGGTTGCGGGACTTGCTAGTATTATTCCGTATTTAGGTTTCGCTGTAGGGATTGTTGCAGCCATTATTGCCACTTTCCTACAATTTGGCATTGACTGGATGCAATTGGTTTTAGTCCTTGTGGTCTTTATGATTGGACAGGCGGTGGAAGGCTATATTCTACAACCGTTTTTATTGGGTGATAAAATCGGGCTTTCGCCAGTCGCGGTGGTGTTTGCTGTTTTAGCAGGTGCACAACTGGCTGGATTCATGGGTATGTTGATTGCTTTACCAGTAGCAGCAGTGATTGTGGTTTTACTGCGTCATTTACGTGATTTTTACGAAAAAAGTTATTTGTATGGGCAACCTGTGGTGGTGTCGGAAGATGGTGCATCGGGTGATATCAGCATTGATACAGCACAAGTTCATATTGATATTGAGCTTGATCCTCAGTCAGCAAATTCACTGCAACAGACTGAAAAATCAAGTAAGATAAAGCCCTCAGATCAGCAAAACTCCTAGGTGATTACAATTCTATGCGTCAACTGCAGTTAGATATCGAGCCTCAATTAGATGCACGGATCAGTGATTTTTCTGGTCCGGGTTGGGGGCATGTGATTGATGCAGTTCGACAGCTTCATGCAGGATTGGTCAATCGCTTTTATGTCTATGGTGGTGCGGGCACAGGCAAAAGTCATTTATTGTCTGCAATTTGCGATTCCTATTTAGAAATTGGCAAATCAGCTATTAAAGTATCCTTACTTGAATTATTGGATGCCCCCACTGAAGCAATTACCTCTTTAGACCGTTATGATTTGGTTGCTTTAGACGATATTGAAGCGATTAGTGGTGTACCACATTGGCAACGTGCGGTGTTTCACTTAATCAATTACAGCAATGAGGTTGGTGGTCAGTTGGTGTTTTCATCACGTTTTGCACCGATTGAATTAAAGCTTGAATTGCCCGATTTGCAATCACGTTTGACGCAGGCAGTGAGTGTTAAAGTGCCTTCAGGCAGTTTGTATGCAGACCGACAAGCTTTAGTGAGTTCCGTGTTAGAGCGTCGCGGGATTATCATCGACCCACAAATTATTGATTATTTGTTGTTACATGGCCCACAGCAGACCTCGATTTTGCTGCAAAGCCTTGAACAGTTGGTGCAATTACTTAAAGGAGAGAAAACGAAATTAAGTGGCGCAAACCTGCGTCAGATTTATGCTTTAATTGACGAATATCGGTAAAAATTAAAATTACTTGAGAATTTGCGCAAGCTATGCCAAATTATTCGGAAAATAATTCGAAGTTGCAGGGAATTTGCAACTAAAGAAGAAAAAAAACAAAGAAAATTACAAGGAGTACGCTTATGCTCAAGCAGAGCATCGGCATTGGTATGCTGTTTATCGCAGGTCATGCATATAGTAGTAATATCATTGTCACCACCACTGCTGACACCAAAGCAGATGATCAACAATGTTCTTTGCGTGAAGCCATTGAGTATATTAATTTAGGCATGCCCGAAGAAGGCTATTTGGGCTGTGGCGGCAAAAATGCCTCAAGTGTGATTTTATTAGAAAAGAAAGCCGTCTATCAAATTGATACTCAACTTAAAATTACAGAAAACCTTGAAATTAAAACCACCTATGACAGTAGTCTGAATGATAAAACTGCCCCAGGTTTGAATAATGCCACGATTCAGATGCGCGGCAATGAGCGAATTTTCCACATTGAAGATAGCAAGGATCGTTTCTTAAAAGTTTCTTTAAAAGAATTAACTTTACAGGGCTGCGGTGAGGAACGCTGTCGTCAGCAACAAGGTGGTCTGATTTATAATAATGAACATTTAATTTTAGACTATGTGAAACTGAGTCAGGGTGTAGCCAATCAAGGTGGGGCAATTTATAACCTCGCACAAATGACTGACGAGAAGATCCCTGCAGGTTTTATTGAGATCAAAAATAGCTTGCTTGAAGCTAACCAAGCGCAGGAAGGTGGCGTCATTTATACGCAATTCCCACGCTTTGTGATTACAACTTCAGTATTTAAAGGCAACAAAACCATATCAGTTGCTTCAGCCAATCTCTATTCTGCAGCAAGTTTGGCAGATGAAGAAATCAAAGCCTTTCCTAGTATGGGGAATATGATCGTGAGCAGTACTTTTACTGCAAATGAAGGCTATGTCATGAATGTGCTGGATGATATTGGTGTCAATAACATTAGCTTGATTGGTAACAGCCGTGGTGTGTATCTCAACGCACCTTTGGGTAAAGCCTATATTGCCAATAGTGTGATTTTGGGTAATCCACATCCTGTGAGTGTGAATACTGCAGCAAACTGTGTGCAAGCAGGTTCAGATGCAACAAGATTGCAAAATAATTTAGTCGGCGCAGGCTGTGGAGCAGGCGATAGCAACTATCCAAATACGCTATGGACTGCAAATTCGGTGCTTGCAGGTAATCTGCTTGAAGGTGCATGCCAAACCCTCAGTCAAGATAAAACGGCACTCTTTTGTCCATATCAAGTTCCTGAAAACTCATTCTTGGGCTTTATGCGCCCACGCGTATTGCTCAATTATAACAGCCTGAAAGATTCTGTGGTGTTGAATCAGGGGCAATTACAACTGGGGGATAATACGGTAGTCGGTTGTGCTGCTTCAGATCAGCGCGGTAAAAACCGTCAGTCAGATATTACCTTATGTGACCGTGGTGCAATAGAGGTGATGGTTCCTGAAACTATGGGGCTTATAGGTCAAGATATTTTGGCGGGTCAAATTGCTAAAATGTCGGTGAGTGATTTGTTGGGTGATAGTGATTTGGTGCCTAAAGAATTTTGTGATCAAGTCTATCCAAACAATCCGACAGGCCAAGCATGGCAAGCAGGTTGTGTGCAAATTGAGCAACTCGATACACGTTCTAAAGGAAAATTGACCGTAGATGAGTTGGGGAATTTGGTATATACCCCAGATTCTGCTTGGCATGGTGCAGATGTTTTTAAAATTAAATTAGTCACCAGTACCACACGTTTTAACAGCACAACACCTTATATGGAAGTGAAAGTCCAAGTTATTCAAGAACATGAAAATCGTATGGAAAGCGATAAAATAAAAGTTTCTGGCGGTGCATGGAGCGCTTACGGATTAATGGCTTTATTGGGCTTGTTGGGTTTACGCCGTAGAAAAGCATAAAGGATGAATATGAAAAATAATAAAAAAACACTATTAGGGATAATGGTGCTGTCTGCTATGTCGCTTATGGCAGCAGATAATCGTGTGATTCAGGTCACGACTTTTGAAGATCAAAATGGTGAAGACTTAAGCAAATGTTCATTACGTGAAGCGTTAGTTGCGGCCAAGCAGAATATTGCGTTCGGTGGATGTAGCGCAGGCAATACCAACCGTGGTGCAACCGATATGATTCAGTTGCAGGCTGGGGAATATATCTTAAACTCAGAATTACGCCCGCAATCTATGGTGCGTATTTATGGGGCGACAGCGGTCGACTATAACCAAGTAGATCCAATTACACATCGTTATCCTTCAATTGCACCGTTAAAAACCACTATTAATGCACATGGCAATAGCCGCATTATCAATACTTCAGATACCCAAGCCAGCGTGGCGCTATACGATGTCATTCTAAAAAATGGGAATGCCCATGGTGGTGGTAATGCAAACCCTGCAGATGCAGGCAAGGGTGGTGCATTATTTGTGGCAGGCCCATTAGCTGCGAACAATGTCGAAATTCAAAATTCGCATGCAGAACAAGGTGGTGCAATTTACGTTGTTGCTCATCAAGCGGAGCGTCAAGTCAATTTAGAGAATGCTTATATCCATGCGAACCAAGCCAAAGTAGGCAGTGTGTTGGCAATGGATTGTAGTGCTAACTTGGTCAATACACGCTCTATGGTGAAAATTGACCGCAGCAGTATTGTGAAAAATGGTGCTGCAAATAGTCTTAGTACTTTTGATCTTTGCGGCCAACCAGATCTTGCGTTGACTGCCAGTACGATTGCACAAAACCAAGCTGATACCAGCAAAGGTCATATCTTTAACTTAAGTAATGCAGAAAATCATCCGCTTAGCACTTTGTCACAGGTGTATTTGCAAAGTAATACCATTGTTGAAAATAAAGCATTGAGTACTTTGTTTTATGACAATTATCCACGTATTGTCCTCTCTTTTAATATGTTGGCCTTTAACCAAGGTAAATCTTGTCGTTATGCATTCCCTGCGAGCTTAGAGCAGGCGCGCAACATCAACACAATTCGCAATGCCTTATTCGCAATGGGATCAGCGACAGAGCAAGGCGAGTGTGATTTGCCTGAAACAGCAAATAGTTCTTATGATGGTGCTAAAAATTTGGATTTGACAGGGCTTAGCTTTGATCAAGTATTGCAGCCCTTGCAAGAACCATCTGCTTATAATTTATTCCTGCCGTTGTATTATCCAAAACTTGGTTCAGACCCTGCGAAAGATTTGATTGATGTAAACAGCATGGGGTGTAGTGATTATGAACAACGTGGTTTAGCGCGGGTGAGTAATGCAACTTTAACTTTAAATCCTGATGCAAAAAATACCTGTGAAATTGGCTCTGTAGAAGTGATGCGCTTAAATGCAGCCGATATTCAAAGCTTGCGTAATGTCTCTTATGAAAGTTTATTTGCCAATTATCAGCAACAAATTGACCGTATTCAGTCTGCGATAGATCAAAGTAAAGATGCTGCATCTTCGGTCGTTTCTCAATCGCGTACTGATTTGAAAACGATGCAGGATTTGTTGGCGAATACCAAAGCTAAGCAGCAATATCGTGCCATTTATGTTGATCCATTTGCGATGGCATTAAAGCAAGATGAACCAACTGCAGATGGGAAATTTGTTCAGTTAAGACAGCTTAATTCTGACAACTTTAGCATTAGCACTGAAGTATTGGGGATTGGTGCAATTTCGGGTTCAGGTACCACATTTAGTACCGATAAATTGACCCAAGATCCACTATTCAAATGTGAATGGGATGCACAGTTGCAACGGATTGTGATGTATCGACTGAATGATAAAGTCACAGAAGCAACCGATTCAGCGTATTGTAAATACACCATTACCTCAAAATTGGACAGTAATTTGCATTCTTCGGGCTTACTTGAAGGTAAATTTAGCAATATTGCCCCAATTGCAAAAGATGATCACATACGTATGGAATATGGGTCAGACTTGAAAGTTAGTTTTAATCCATTGGCGAATGATAGCGATGGTGGGGATGGTTCTATCAGCACTCTGAAAGAAAATACCAATAAGCCTGCATTCTATAAAGATAGTACAGGACAAGAACTGGCAATTCGTTTTAAGCAACTGCCTTCAGGTGTGATACTTACGGCAGATCGTCAAGCACCTTGTCCAGGTGATTATAAACGTGAAACCTGCTATGGAGGCAATATTCAGGTACAAGTGCGTAATAGCTTTAGCCCATTTGATTATGAGCTGAAATACACGATTTTCGATCATGAACTGGAATTATCGCCTGAAGCGACCATTACTTTAGAAAATACAGCGAAAAATACCAATTATGAAGCCAGTGGTGGCGGTGGGGGAAGCTTAGGTTTCTGGGGTATGTTTGGTTTAATCGGATTGGCGTTCTATCGTCAACGTCCAAGAAAATCGTAATCTACCGACTCTTTATTGCAAAAGCCTCATCTGTTTTACACGATGAGGCTTTTGTTATTGGTGACTTCAAGTACTTTCTATTATCCATGAACAGATAAAATTAGTGACTCATTGCAGGCTGCTGATATTTAAGAATGTATTCCTGACGAATTAAAGGTCGTTGTTCAGGTGTTGCTTGTTGCAAGCGTTGTCCTAATTCACGACGTTCTTGCGTGCTCATTTTTTGCCAAGTTTCACGCATTTTTTGTTTTTCGCTATCAGGCAGTTGAGTAAACCAATCCATCCGCTGCTGTAAAGCTACGCTTTTTTCTGCAGGAATTTCTTTTAAGTTTTGATAGCGCTTAATTAAGGCCAATTGTTCTTCTTCAGAAAGAGTTTCCCAGGTTTCTGAAATTTGCGTATCTGCATCTTTGGAAAAAATCCAAAAACGCTCAAACCCTGCAAAACTGGTTTGTAAAAAACTGAGCGCACAACACGCAATCACAATTCGTTTAGCTGCCATGTGGAACTTTGTCCTCACCCAACACCATTAACATTTCTAAATCTTCCACCATTTGTGGAGAAAGTTTAGGAACAGATACAGCTTGATTCTGCGGCTGTGTGGTCATTTCCATTGAATTTGGCAAGACCACAAAACCTGCAATTGCCGCAGCCAATGCAAAACCTGACATTTTCCAAAGCCCATAGCGCGATGTTTTCTTGTCTTGAATATTGTCCAAGACATGATTCATGACCGCGGCTTTGTCTTGATGGTGGCGAGCCAATCCATCAAGTTTAGATGTCACTTGTTTTAAGAAATCATCTTGTTTCATTCTGATGATCCTCCCAGATACGGATTCATATGTGCCAAACTGTTGCGTAAAGCTTGAATAGCACGGTGATAATGCGTTTTTACACTGCCTTCAGTGCAGTTCATAATTTGTGCGGTGGTTTGCGTATCAAAACCTTCCCAAGCACGTAACATAAAAGCTTGTTGTTGCCGCACAGGAAGCCCCGCAATTGCTGCCTGAATTTCTTCTACAGTCACAGCTTGATCTAAAAACTCTGCAGGATTGAGTGCTTGCTCATCGACAATATCAAGTTGTTCAACATCGTCATCATCTAAACTGATTTTTTTGAACCATGAAAACGGTTGAGCGCGGCGAGCTTCTTTACGACGCCAATCTTGTAATTTGTTATTTAAAATGGTGTAAAACAGGGGATACCATTCCTCTGTGGCTTTGTCAGCATAAGATTTATGCAAGGAAATAAAGGCTTCTTGCACCAAATCCATAGCAATGCCGTGCTGTCCTTGCGTTGCACTTTCCATCATCACTAAGGCACGCCCCGTTACGTCTTGCATGAAATTCTTCAGACGTTGCTCAGCCGTACTCTTAAGAGCACTCAAATTTTCCGAGTGTGACGACTTCGGGTTTAAATCCATAGAGATGGAAAATCCTGTCATTGGATACCCACCATTATTTTTAACATCATATTTTTATAACGCTAAAAACAATGGTTTGGTTGACATTGCAAGTTATTATTTTCAGTCTAATCTATTTTTTTTGCAGGGCTAGTCTTTTTAAAATAAATTAACCATTTACAGACGTTGGCGTACCATTTCAAAGAAACAGATTGAGCCTGCAATTGCCACATTCAAAGATTCCTGTCCACCTGGTTGTGGAATACTTACCGCTTCTGCATGCTGTAAGGCATAATCGGACACACCTTGACCTTCATTGCCTAGAATCCAGACGCAAGCCTTACGCAGATTTTTGGAATAGAGACTTTCTGCATGGTGTGAACTGGTCACATATACAGGAATCTGAAATTGTGCTAAGACATCTTCGAGTTCAATATTTTCAAAGGTATGCAAGCTAAAGTGTGCGCCCATGCCTGCACGTAACACCCGTGGCGACCAAAGTGAGGCAGAACCTTTGGTACAAATAATTTGTTCAATACCTGCTGCTGCTGCAGAGCGCAATAAGGTGCCGACATTACCCGGATCTTGCACATTTTCTAAAATCAGTGTGTCTGCTTTAAAGTCTAAAGCTTGGCTTGAACTTGGCACGTCGACAATGGCTAAACAGGCAAGGGAAGTGCCTAAAGTGCTTAAATCTTTATATAAAGATTCGCCAATGACAAAGACCACGCCTGTGTATTTAGCCAAAATACGCTCATAGTCAGGATGGCTTAGTGCATGTTCGGTGGTAAAAATCGAATTGATTTTTTTATTTTCATGTAACCACGCCAGACACAAATGTGTACCTTCAAGTACCGTTTGTCCCTGTTTTTTGCGATAGTTATTTTGTTCAATTAAACCACGTAAGTGTTTAATTTTCGGGTTATCTTTTGATTCTAAAAAAATCGTAGGCATGCGATAAAATCCACAGCAGTCAGCGAATGGCCGACTGCTGTTGTTAAAAATTATTGATGGTAGCTGCTGACCAAATCGACTTCATTTTTTGAGCCAATGATGACAGGCACACGTTGATGTAGGTCTGTGGGTTGGATGTCTAAAATACGCACACGACCTGTGGTTGCCGCACCGCCTGCTTGTTCCATGAGCATACTCATTGGATTGGCTTCATACATTAAACGTAAACGACCTGCTTTTTTCGGGTCTTTTAAGTCGTATGGATACATGAAAACCCCGCTACGGCAAAGGATACGGTGAATATCGCCCACCATACATGCAACCCAACGCATGTTAAAGTCTTTTTCGCGTGGCCCAGTTTTACCAGCCAAAAGCTCATCAATATAGCGTTTTACAGGTGCTTCCCAATGGCGTTGGTTTGAAGCATTGATCGCGTATTCTTTTGTATCGGCAGCAACTTGAATGTTGTCTGCAGTCACCAAGAACTCTTGGCTTTCTGGGTCAAAGGTAAAGAATACCACGCCTGCACCAACAGTGAGCGCCATCATGGTAGATGGGCCATACAGGACATAACCTGCAGCAACTTGTTGTGTACCTGCTTGCATAAAGTCTGCAGCTTGGGTCACGGCATTTTTTGCAGGTAAAATTGAGAAAATAGTACCCACACACATATTGATGTCGATGTTGCTTGAACCATCCAGTGGGTCAAATAACACTAAATATTGACCATTTTCCTGAGCAGGAGTGAATTCGTCTAATTCTTCCGACGCCAAACCACCCACATTAGGATGTTTTTGTAACGCATCAATTAAATAATCATTTGAAATAACATCTAATTTCTTTTGTTCTTCGCCTTGTACGTTTTCATTTTGCGCACTGCCTAATACGCCCGCCAACGCACCTTTTTGTAATGTTTGGTCAATTGTTTTGCAAGTATTGGCAATGGTTTCAATTACTTGAGCAAGTTCGGTTGTTAAATTTCCAGTTTGTTGTTGTAGAAATTGGGAAAGGGTGCGGTATGACATGACTGGAAAACTCCGAATGACTGCAAAAATGAGGATAACAATATGCTGCAATAGTTTAGATGAGAACGCGTTAAAAGAAAAATTAAACTCGACTATTTGCTGTGATTTTACCCTTGCAAGTCCTGCAGAAAGTGCTATGTTGATGTGAAGGATTTAATTTGAGATAGGAGCACAGATATGACAACGTTAAAGTTTGATGCGACTCCAACGCCAAGCGAAGGGATTAGTTTAGACGATATTTCTGAGGACAAGATGAAAGCCGCTTGGAAAGATTACGAGTCTAAACCTGAATATAAAAAGTTTAACAAGCATGATTTGATTGAATCTATGCAAACTGCAAAAGCTGATGCCGAGTCGGAATAACTGAAGCAAAGCTGTATTTCTGCACTTATCTGTTAGTTTTTAAAATATTCGTTTGCCCAGTTTTTTATGTCATAAAAAAGCGCCCTTGTAATAAAGAGCGCTTTTTTCGTATTGGGGAAACACGTTCTAAACGAGTTTTTCCCAAACAGCAAATTATTATTTCAATAATGGTGGAACAGCTTCGTAGTTAATTTCTACGCGACGGTTTTCTTTCCATGCATTTTCATCATGTCCAGGGTTGACTGGCATTTCTTTACCATAGCTCACTGCTTCAAGCTGACCTGCGTTAACGCCGCTGGTGATTAAGAAGCTCTCAACCGCTTTGGCACGACGCTCGCCTAAAGCCATGTTGTATTCGCGTGTACCGCGTTCATCGGTATGACCTGTAAGCGCTACTTTAGAGTTGGCATTCGCCATTAGAAACTGTGCATGTGCTTGTAGGGTCTGGTAATCATCATTAGATAATTCGCTGCTGTCGTAGTCAAAATGCACCACGCGCTTTGCCAAGAAAGCTTTGTTGGCTTCGGTTACACCTTTGGCAGATGCACCTGCAAGGTTTTGTGCATTTAAAGCTGCATCTTCACTCAAACCTTGGGTGTTGACTGTAGTTGCACCACTTGGTGTTTGACCTGCTTGTGAGTCAGTCGTTGGTTTGCGGTTTGCACAACCTGTCATCACTAAAGCCGATGCCAAAACAGGGAGTACCAATAATTTAACTGCGTTCATCCTCATCTCCATGAAGCTTGATTTTTGGTTTTAAAACAGAACTGAAAAGTGTTTACCTTGCGGGTACTCATTATTTTGGTGCCCACGCAGGTTCACGCACTTCACCTTGTTCACTAGGTAAGTTCATGCGAAAGCGACCATCTAAAGACATAATCGATAATAAGCCACGAGCACCTTCGCGTGTCGCGTACACTACCATTTGCCCATTTGGTGAGAAGCTTGGCGACTCATCCAAACTGGTTGGGGTTAAAATATTGGTGATATTGGTGTTGATGTCTTGAATTGCGACTTTGTAGTTACTGCCACTTGGACGATGTACCAATGCCAGTTTACGACCGTCGGCACTGAGCGTACCACGTGCGTTAAATGCACCGCGGAAGGTTAGGCGTTTGCTGCTGCCTGTGGCAAAGTCATAACGATAAATTTGTGCGGAACCACCACGATCTGAAGTGTAAATAAATGATTTACCATCTGGTGCATAACGTGCTTCGGTATCAATCGCACTGTCATTGGTCATGCGTCGCAGTTCACGGGTGCTTAAATTCATTTGATAAATTTCTGGATTGCCATGCATGGATGCGGTAAACAACATGCTTTGACCATCTGGTGAGAAGCTTGGAGCACCATTTAAACCACGGAAACTGGCTAATTTTTCACGCTGACCTGTCGCTAAGTCTTGCACATAAATAGCAGGACGCTTGGTTTCAAACGACACATAGGCAATTTTTTTGGCATCTGGTGTCCACGCAGGCGATAAAATAGGATCACGCGAAGTCAAAATAGTTTTAGGCTGTTCACCATCAGTATCGGCAATTTGCAGGGTATAGCGTTGTTCAGGTGTTGCAGGGTTGCGCAGTACATAAGCAATGCGTCCGCTAAAGTCACCTTTAATGCCCGTGAGTGCTTCATAAATGGCATCACTGATCATGTGTGCAGCAGAACGTACGCGTGACGCAGGCACGCTTAATAATTCATTCAATAAGTATTGCTGTTTTTGCACATCATAAAGTTGGTAATGAACTTCATAACCGCCTTCTGCAGTGGCTTTGACATTTCCCGTCACCACATAAGGTACACCTGCGGCTTGCCATGCAGCTGCATTTGGATTGTTCATGCTTGCAGTTGCAGCAAGGTTTTTAGATGAACTGGTGAATTTGCCTGAACGGTTTAAATCGTTTTCTACAATAGGATAAATACTTTGATCATTGCCAAACGGCACAATCGCAATTTTAGGTGCTTCTTCTGGTGCTTTGGCAATTTCTAAATGCAGTTGTGCAAAAGATTGTGTGCTTAAAACTGGGCTAAGCGCAGTTAAAATAGCAAGACAAAGTAGGTGTTTACGCGTTGTTTCCATCATTCGCTATTTTCTCAAATCAACATAACTTTTTTGGATGTAATTGTGGTACATAATGGCATGCTTTGGTAGGAATGAAAGCATGAATTTATAATAAAACTGTTATAACACTGTGAAAATTTAAATTTATTTATACTCACGAATATTTTGAGAAGGAGTTAGCCGAATAGATGTTATTCGGCTAACTGGTAACTTATTGTGCTGTAAAGGTAGAGGTGAAGCTACGTGCTTCGCGTCGTGCCTCTGAGTCTGACGGCATCGGATAAGGCGCAGCAGCACGAACGGCAGCCTCTACACTGGCCTTCATATCAGGATCGCTAGAATTAACCACGACAGACTGAACTGCACCACTGTCACTTAAAGTCACACGAGCAGTTGCACGTTGACCTGAAGAACCTGCTGGGGTATCCCATGCTCGTCTAATTTTATTTTCAAAATCACGTTTAGCTGTGGATGCAATACGTCTTACTTCGGCCTTTTTCTGAGCGGCTTCTTCTGCGGCTTGTTTGGCAGCTGAAGCTTTGGCTTCAGCATCGGCACGCGCCTTCGCTTCGGCATCAGCTTTGGTTTTTGCATCTGCTGCAGCTTTACGTTTTGCGTCGGCATCAGCCTTGGCTTTTTCATCTGCTGCAGCTTTACGTTTTGCGTCGGCATCAGCTTTGGCTTTTGCATCTGCTGCAGCTTTACGTTTTGCATCGGCATCTGCTTTGGCTTTTGCATCTGCGTCAGCTTTACGTTTTGCTTCGGCATCTGCTTTGGCTTTTGCGTCTGCAGCAGCTTTACGTTTTGCCTCAGCATCTGCCTTGGCTTTTGCATCTGCTTCAGCTTTGCGTTTTGCTGCTGCATTGGCTTCGAGTTTACGTCTCTCTGCAGCTTCTGCTTTTTTCAGGGCTTCGGCTTCTTTACGACGTACAGCATCTGCTTCAGTACGTGCTTTGGCATCGGCCTGGGCTTTTGCTTTGGCGTCAGCTTCTTGTTGAGCACGTGCTTCAGCGCGTGCTTGTTGTGCTTTTAAGCGTTCAGCTTCTAATTTTTGTCGCTCGGCTATTTGTTTGGCTTCAGCAGCTTGTCGTTCTGCTCGTGCTTGCGCCTCTGCTGCTTGTGCAGCTTTTTGTGTATCAACTTGAGGAGCGGGTGGCGTAGGAGCCGCTGCAGGTGTTGGAATGACAGGGGCAGGTTCAAGAGCAGGCTCGGCTGTTTGAGTAATTTGCTCTGCTACATTTTCATGTGTGGTTTCAGCAGATTCAGTTTCTAATAAGGGTTTTAAATCTTCTGGTTTTATTAATACCGTTTTAATGGGTTTAGGCGGCTCAGGTGCTTTACTCATGCCCAAATAAAGCAAGCCAACCACTGCGATAAGGTGGACACCTACGGTGAACCCAATCGCGATGGCTTTTTGTTGAAAAGGTGGCTTTTTAAAATCTTTCATAAATTACTTTAAAGGCTCGGTCAGCAATCCAACTTGGGTTAAACCCGCATCTTGTAAGTCAGACATTAACGCAATCACATCACCATAAGGGCGTGTATTATGACCGCGAATAACAACCTGAAACTCTTTGTTTTCAGCTTTGGCTTGAATTTGAGCATCGGTCAAAATTTGTTTCAGTTGGGCTAATTCCAAAGGTTCGGCTTTGTGTTCTTTGTATTCTAAAAAATATTGCCCATCTTTATTTAAAGTCACCAAAGCAGGGGCATCTTTCGATTCAATTGGATTACCATTGGCTTGAGGTAAATCGACTTGAATCCCACTGGTAATCATCGGTGCAGTAACCATAAAAATCACCAATAACACCAACATGACATCAATATAAGGCACTACATTCATGTCACTTTTGAGTGGTTTCTTAATGCGCTCGAAGCGTCCTGAGCGTTGAATGGCCATTAGTCGTGATCCTTAGTGTTGCCTAAAGATTGACGTTGTAATAAAGCCACCATTTCTTCGGCAAATAAAGCACGATCAGAATAAACTGCTTCACCTTTGGCGGTGTAATGGTTAAAGGCAAGTACCGCAGGAATGGCGGCAAATAAACCAATGGCTGTGGCAATGAGGGCTTCGGCAATCCCTGGTGCGACTGTTGCCAATGTGACTTGATCGACATCTGCCAACCCAATAAAGGCATTCATAATGCCCCAGACGGTACCAAATAAACCCACGTATGGCGCAACCGAACCAATGCTGGCTAACGCGCCTAAGCCTTGTTCAAGTTGAGCTTGGTCGCGGCTTAAACCGACACGTAAAATACGTTCTGTGCCTTCAATGGTTTGTGGAGCAGGCGCTTGGCGTTTTTTGAGTTTTAAAAACTCACCTAAGCCTTGATAGAAAATATCTTCCAAACCGACACGTTTTGAATTGAGCTGTGCATTGTTGTAAAGCGTATTTAATTCTGCACCAGACCAGAAGATTTTCTGGAAATGCTGATCATCTGCCTGTGCCTTTTTATAGCTCATGTGTAACTTGGCAATCAGATACCAACTGTATAATGATGCTAAAAGCAGCGAGAGCATTACCAGCTGAACAACAGGACTTGCTTGTAAAATAAGATCTGATACTTGAAGAGATGATTCGAGTTGTGTTGCCATAGTTACTACATGTGCCAATTCATTTTTTTAATCTTGTCCTAATTCTTTCAGAATAAGGCTACGAATTTCATCTGGCAGACGACGTGGTTTCATATCTGAACCCAGACAGGCCAATTCAACCTCGCCAGATGCAAGCATGATTTCACCACGATAAATATTTTGTTGCAATACAAATGATGATGCTTTACACGAAACTACACTTGCTGTAACAGTAATTAGGTCATCCATTAAGATTGGACGTGAATATTTCACGTTAATTTTATGTACGACAAAGTTGTAATCTTGTTGATGCCAATAATGATCAACACCCGACGCACGAAGCCATTCGGTACGGGTACGTTCCATAAAGCGAATATGATTGGCGTGGTAAACAATGCCGCCTGCATCAGTATCTTCCATATAGATACGAATTTTAAATTCAAATTTATTCGCCATAATGATGTTCCGCTTCAATGTTGCAAAGTTGTTTGATAAGCAATACTTATAGCTTAAACCATGTCTATGAAATTGACGTGAATCGGGGCTATAAGTCAAGCTGTGTATAGCGTGGCAGTTTATCATTCTCAACGCTTCGTCCAATGGCACAAGATTTCAAACATGCTTTTAAGTTAAAATTAGCTGCTTGCCTTACACATGCAGATGATCCATCCCAATGAGCAGTACATGAGTCGTTTAGTTAAATTTTTTGTGGTGATTGCCATATTGTATTTGTTGTGGATGATGCTGCTCCAGTCAGATGGAGGAATTGCGGATAGCACAACCTATCAGTCATCGCAGCAAGTCCATCAGTTTAAAGACTATACCATTAAAGTTTTGGAAAGCTATGAAGGTGAGTTTCGGGTATTGTCACGTGAAAATTACAATTTTGGACGTGAAGCCGAGCTTAGCCCTGTAGATTTTGCCTTGGGCTGGGGCGAAATGGCCAAGCCTGAAGTGTATAAACAGTTGTCTATTCGTCAAAGCAACCGTTGGTATCATTGGCGTTATGAACAAGCACCACCAATTCCTGTGCAAGAGATTGCAAGTATGAGTGCCAATACGCATTTAATTCCTGCAACGCCCGCGATTGCGACACAGTTAAAACAGATTGATGAAGATGATTTGATTTATTTGAAAGGTAAATTGGTTGAGGTCACTGCCACAGATGGTTGGCAGTGGCGTAGTTCTTTAAGCCGCAATGACACAGGGGCGGGCGCGTGTGAATTAATGCTCGTTGAAGATGTGCGTGTCATCGAAAATTAGGGTCTATCTACAGACCCAATTGACCTAAATATTTAATAGCTTAAAGGGAGATAGCTCCCTTCAAGCTATTTTTTCCTTTGAGCTATTTTTCTTTTGGCTCTGGCGGTGTCATCCCAAATTGTAAATACGCCATATTGGTGGCAATACGCCCGCGAGCGGTTCGCATTACATAACCTTGTTGAATTAGGTATGGTTCAATTACATCTTCCAAAGTGCCAGAGTCTTCAGCCATAGCAGCGGCCAAAGCTTCCACACCTGCAGGCCCACCATCAAAACGCTCTAATAACATTGATAAATAACGACGGTCTAAGGTATCTAAACCATCTTTATCGACATTCAGCATATCTAGCGCACGTTGTGCCATCTCTTGCGTGACTTCACCTGTGCCTTTGACCTGCGCATAGTCACGAACGCGACGCAATAATCGGTTGGCAATACGTGGTGTACCGCGCGAACGACGAGCGACTTCATTGGCTCCTGCATCGGTCATTGGCACATCCATTAAACTCGCCGAGCGTTTGACAATATGGGTCAAATCTTCAACCGAATAAAATTCCAAACGCTGCACAATACCAAAACGGTCACGTAACGGTGAGGTGAGTAAGCCTGCACGTGTGGTAGCGGCGACAAGGGTAAATGGTGGCAAGTCCAGTTTAATGGAGCGTGCTGCAGGCCCTTCACCAATCATGATGTCCAGTTGATAATCTTCCATCGCTGGATACAAGATTTCTTCAATCACAGGTGAAAGACGATGAATTTCATCAATAAATAACACATCGCCTTCTTCAAGATTGGTCAGCATGGCGGCTAAATCACCTGCGCGTTCCAAGACAGGCCCTGAAGTGGATTTAAGATTGCCGCCCATTTCACGGGCAATAATATTGGCGAGTGTGGTTTTACCTAAACCTGGTGGTCCAAAAATCAGGGTGTGGTCCAGTGCTTCTGCGCGTCCACGGGCTGCACCAATGAAAATTTCCATTTGTTCACGCACTACAGGTTGCCCAATATAGTCATCGAGTGAGGTGGGGCGAATGGCGCGATCAATTTGATCTTCGGGTTTTTCAGAACCACTGATTAGACGGTCTTGCATATCGTGTTAACTAATCTCTTGAGCTGGGCATTTTGATGCTGCATGCACAGCCTCAAAGTATGAGTTGCGTTTAAATGCCTTTGCGAAGGCATGATTTTACTTTTGAAAGATCAAAAGTAACAAAAATCTTATGTTGAGTTGAGGGTATATCCCTATACCCCAACTCAACGGGCGACATCCATGTCGCCAGTCATGTATCCAATATTGGAAAGATGAACTTACGCTAGGTTTGTTGGCATCTTTTATTTATTCATCGACTTTAATGCTGCACGGATAATATCACTGGCTTCAGTAAAATCGGCCTTAACTGCATTAATCAGTTTTTGTGCTTCGGCAGGTTTATAACCTAAAGACTGTAAAGCGGCTTCGGCTTCGGCAACAGCAGAATTGCCTGTAAACTGGATTTGAGTCATTGTGGAATTGCTGCTGCTCACTTCGTTGGACATGGCTTTAAAGCGATCACGTAATTCAATCATTAAACGTTCAGCAGTTTTTTTGCCCACACCTGGCACTTTAATCAGGGTATTAATATCTTCATGTTCTACGGTGTGAATCAGTAGCTCGACGCTTAAGGTTGATAAAATACCTAGCGCCATTTTTGGGCCGACACCATTGACTTTAAGTAAGGTTCGGAAAATGGTTTTTTCTTGGGCTTCTAAAAAACCATATAACAATTGAGCATCTTCACGCACGGCTAAATGCGTCCATAGGGTAATTTTCTGCCCTTTTTGTAATTGGCAAAATGTGGTGAGCGGCGTGTCAATTTCATAGCCCACACCATTCACATTCAGCAACACGGTTGGTGCTTCTAAAGCCAATACTTCGCCAATAAGACATCCGATCATATTTGTGATTCACTGATTGATTTAAAATAAGTTGCTGTTCGCATAGTAGAGCGCATTTTCACAAAAGGCAAAATTCGTGCTTAAATTCTACGTCAATCTTATATAAGTTATTGATATACATGTGATTCGTCATAGCAGACCAACCTTATTGCCTTGTAATTCTTGCGATAAATTATAGGCTTGGTGATCTGAAAACTTAGAGATAATGTCCAAGACTTGCATGATATTGTCATAATGATTATGCGCAAAATCTGCCCCTGAGCGTTGCAAGATGGACATTAAACGCTGCTCTTTAAAACTTAGGGTTTTATGGGGTGTGGTGAGCGGAATAAACGCATCCAAAATATTTTGTAAACTTTGATGCGCAATAATTTCCAATCCAGCTTTTTGCGGATGCTCGAAAATTTTCTCACGCGCTAAGTCTTTGGCGCGATTAATACCAATTTCAATATCTGCTGAGCAATACTGTAAAAGGCTGCCTTTAAGTTGTCCCATTAGGATTTCAAAATGGTGTTTGGCAAACGCTGTGGTGACTTCATCGACTAAACGCTTCATGACCCGACCACGCAAAGCGGCAATTTTTTGTTGCCATGTGGTACGTGCCATCGCTAGTTCTGCAGGAATACCGTAGTCACCAATCAAGTTTAAAAAGATCGGTTCAACTTCTTCATAGCTGAGCATGTTTAAAATAATGCCATCTTCCAAATCAATTAAGGCATAGCAAATATCATCCGCTGCCTCCAATAAATATGTCAGTGGATGACGACAATAGTGATAATCGCCCAATTGAATCAGTCCAAGTTGTTCTGCAATTTGTTTGAGAATTTCTTTTTCAGCTTGGTAACAACCAAATTTATCACGTTGATTGGCAGGGCGGTTGCCTTGTTCGGCAATGGTTTTGGAGAGCCACGGATATTTTAAATAAGCGCCTAAAGTGGCATAGGTTAAACGCATGCCGCCATCATTTGGATGATAGTCAATTTTGGTGAGTAGACGTAAACCTTGCGCATTGCCTTCAAATTGACGTACGTCGGCTTCTTCCTCATCACTAAGTTTGGCGAGAAAATTGCCGTGTGAAGCATCGTCAAACCATTCACGAATGGCATATTCGCCTGCATGTCCGAAAGGTGGATTACCAATATCATGTGCCAAGCAAGCGGCTTGAATAATCGCACCGACATCGGCAGGGGAAATCCACATAGGCAAATGGTCTTTGATTTTTTCTGCAGCCAGCATCCCTAATGAACGTCCAATACAAGACACTTCTAAAGAATGGGTCAGGCGAGTGTGAATACCATCGTGTTGAGTCAGTGGATGGACTTGGGTTTTACGGTTTAGTTGTCTAAAACTTTGCGAAAAAATAATACGGTCATAATCTTTATGAAAAGGGCTGCGCGCCTGTTCTGTACTTTGTTTTTTACTACCAATTCGAACTGTGGAAAGCAGTTCTAACCAACGCATTTGAGTCATTTATCATTATTCACTATGTGCTTGTTTTGCATCATGCCAAAAAAATGACAAAAGCTCTAGGGGCGTGCGACATGGCTTGTCTTTTTAAATCTAAATTCATACAAAATGGGGGATAAGTTTGTGGCGAAGCGTACTTTAAAGTTTTTTTGGGGAACTGTATAAATTGAGGATTGGATGATGCGTATAGGTTGCCAAAATAGCAACAATGCTCAAATTTTTATGCTAATTTCTAATTAATTGTGAAATGGATAGCGAAGTTTAAATATGCTCAAACTGATTTACTATGTGCCTGAATCTCATCTTGAAGAAACTAAACTGGCGGTTTTTGCAGCGGGTGCAGGTGGAATTGGCAATTATGAACATTGTGCATGGCAGGTTTTAGGCACAGGGCAATTTAAACCTGTCAAAGGAGCAAATCCGTTTGTTGGCGAGTTAGATGCTTTGGAACACGTTGCCGAGTGGCGCGTGGAAACTATTGTACCTGAGCAAAATGCTCAGGCAGTCGCAAAAGCGCTCAAGGCAAGTCATCCTTACGAAGAGCCTGCCTTTGAGTTTATGCAACTTTTAGATATTAATTTTTAAAGACTTAAATACCAATTTTTAAAGAAAAATAGAATTGCACTATCACTCATATATGGATTGGGGCAAATATAAGTTGCGTAGATAGAGTTTACTTTTCACGGGCGAAAAGTAACAAAAGCCCTCTGTTAGACTGATGGTACGTCCTGTACCACAGTCTAACGGGCGACATCCTTGTCGCCTTGTCACGAGTCGAAATGTGGCTAGGTTTTAAAAGTACAGTTGAAATATTAGGGTCTGTTGACACTTCATCTATGTTTGCGACGTGAGAGATATATCTCGCAAGGTTTTTTTAGCTGCTATAAGGCATGGGGCAGGAAATTTAGTTATTCTAAATGACTGACTCATAACGCAATAGCAGCAAAAAATATGCTCGTCCCCTTGCGCAGCAAACAAAGCAGCGCTTTGTTCTTGCTCATGTGGCTAAAACTTTCTCAGATTACGTTATGAAACTTGGCAATAGTCTCGCTATTCCTTGCGTTTCATGCCTAATCTGCTCAGTTTTAGCCTACAGCGCAAGCCATTTATGAAATGTTAACAGCCCCTAGACTTTCTGAATAAACAGGTCACGGTCAAAACGGTATTGCGGGAAAAAGACACCATCTTCGGCACGTTCACCTGCAGCAATCACCATCACTGGAAATTGTTGTTCATTCAGTTTTAAGAGTTTGCGTACCATCGGCTCATCAAAACCTTCCATCATACAGCTATCAAAACCGTGTGCGCGAAGGGCTAAGACCATATTTTCACAGGCGAGTGCTGTAGTTTTACTTGCCCAAAGTTTGGCATCGGCAGGGTTAAACGCAGTTACAGGTAATTGTTTATCTAAACTACGTGCAATTTTGAAAGCGACTTTCTTAAAGTTACCTACTGCGTTTAAATAGCCAGTCATGTAGTTATAAGGAATAAACTTGTAATATTTTTTGACTGCAGCAGGTGCTTCAGGAAAAGGGAACTCGCTGATATTCTTTTTTGCCATTTCATCAACACGGTCTGTACGTGCAATACACACGATTAGCTCTGCTGCAGTACGAGCAGCGAGTTGTCCTAAGCAGGCTTTAACCAGTTGTTTTTTCTTGGCAGGATTTTGCACCACGACAAAAGTCCACGGTTGTAAATTAGATGAGTTTGGAGCCAATAAAGCCATATCTAAACAATCATCCAATACTTCTGCAGGAATGGCTTTGTCGGTAAATTTACGCACCGAACGACGGCTTTGAATGACTTTTTTAAAGTTTTCTACATCAATATCTTGTGGTGCAGGTTCAAAATAACGTTCTTTTTTTTCAGCTTTAACATCGGTTGGATTTGGATTAGACATTACAATTTTCCTCAATTTTTTAATGATTGACAGCACATTGCAGAATATGGGGGCGAATAAAGAAAAAACCACATTCAGCCAAAATGAATGTGGTTTTAAAACATCTAGTTCACTTGAAATGGGTGTAAGTACATTTCAGCTAAACAGCGCTTAATTAAATTGGCTGAAATCAGGTTTACGTTTTTGCATAAAGGCCTGCACCGCTTCCATCATTTCTGCTGAGCCGACACGTTGCATAAAAATCTCTGCTTCATGGTCAATCCACGCCACAATTTCATTGACATTATGTTTCATGAGGGCTTTAGATTGTTTAAGTGATGCCAATGGTAAAGCTGCCAATTGTGCTGCTTTTTGTTGCGCCGTTGCATAGACATCGGTTTCAATGCTATTAACTAAATTTGCCGATAATGCCGTTTCGCTATTGAATTTTTGTGCAGTTAGCAACAGTTCAGCCGCCTTGTGATAGCCTGCTTGTTCTACCAGAAGTTTGCTTGATGCACCTTCAGGCGATAAGCCCAAGCTCACAAATGGAATTTGGAATAGGGCAGTATTGTCGCTATACACCAAATCTGCATGCAATAAAATTGTGACACCAATGCCAATTGCCACCCCACGTACAGCTGCAATCAGCGGTTTAGAAAACTTGGCTGCAGATTTTAATAAGATGAATGGAGGACCTTCGGCAGCAGGTAGTTGTCCTTTAAGTGCGGCAGACTTCATAAAGTCTTGCATGTCATTGCCTGCGCTAAAGTCTGCATCTGCACCACGTAAAATCACACAACGTACTGCGTTGGACTGATCTGCTTCATCTAAGGCTTGTGCAATCCACAAATATAATTCACCATACAGCGCGTTTTTTGCTTCTGGTCGGTTGATGGCTAAAGTCAGTACGCCATTGTCTAAATTCGCATTCAAATGTGGGTGAGGTTGTTGAATACAGCTCAGTGTCATCGTACTATCCTTGCTTTGATTGGTTTGAATTTATGGCTCATTATGTCGCAAATTCGCAGCGCTGGCACAACTCATGAGTTCATAAAAAGTTAGTGAATGATGAGATTTGCGTTCCTAATTCAATGTGAAATTTATTTAGAATTTGGGGTTGTTCATTTAAAAAATGAATAAGCAAGGCGGAATCTTAACGTCTATTAATTCTATTTTAGGATTAACCTTCGGTTCGACCTACTTTTGTTTTGGCAAAAGTAGGCAAAACCATTTGTCATCCACGAAACCTGCCCAATTATTGTTTTTGATTTATTATCTTGCAAAAACAATAATGAGTTGATACCACGCAGGTTGTGGATGACATTTCCGCGTATCAGATAGCATCATGTTGTTATCAAAATTAGGATTGGCGTATTTATTATGCAATATACGTTTGATTATTTGGTTTTCATTGGCCGCTTTCAGCCATTTCATTTGGCGCATTTGCAAACCATTCAAATTGCGTTAGCACGTAGTCATTATGTGATTTTGGCATTAGGTTCTGCACAAAATGAGCGCAATTTAAAAAATCCGTTTTTAGCCAAAGAACGTGAGCAGATGATTTTGTCTAACTTTTCACCTGAGATGCAAGAACGGATTAAGTTTGTGCATGTCGTAGATGTCTACAATGATGAAAAATGGCAAAAACTAGTCAAATCTTTAGTCGGTGAATTGATTCAACCGCAAGATCGTGTTGGTTTAATTGGGCATTTTAAAGATGACTCGTCTTATTATTTAAAGTTTTTCCCTGAATGGGAGATGGTAGAATTAGACAGCTTGCAAGATGCCATGTCTGCTACGCCTGCACGTGAGGCTTATTATCGTGGGGAAATACAGCCTAATTTTTTCCCGCAAGGCACAATTGATTTCTTAACCGCATTTCAAAACACGGAAATTTATCGTCAATTACAAGACAAATACCAGCAGCAGGACAGCAGTAATTTGACGGAGTAATCCAGTTTTTAAATGAAAAAGGATGATTGAAAAAGCTTTCAATCATCCAGAACATTGTGTTTTTTTAGAGGCTGAAAATTAAGCCTGTAAAGCGGTTAAATCCGCAAGCACTTGCTCGGCATGTCCTGCAGCTTTGACTTTACGATATTCTTTCAGTAATTGACCTTGATGGAAAATAAAAGTAGAGCGTTCAATGCCCATAACTTTTTTGCCATACATATTTTTTTCTTTAATCACATCAAACAACTGACACAATACTTCTTCTTTATCGCTAATCAAGTTGATGCCTAAAGATTGTTTTTCGGTAAAGTTTTGATGGGCTTTGACTGAGTCGCGCGAAATGCCAATGATGGTGGTATTAAGCGCATCAAATTGTGGCTTTAGCGCAGTAAAATCGACAGCTTGTGTGGTGCAGCCTGGGGTAGAATCTTTCGGGTAAAAATACACCACTAACCAATCTGTACCAAGTTCGGTTAAATTGACTTCGCCTGTGGTTGCAGGAAAAGCTTGATTTGGTAATTGAATTGTCGTGCTCATATTTTTCTCCAAAATCATGCACATAAAAAACTAGCCACATAAAGTGGCTAGTTGAAATTGTTAAGAAAAATTATTTTTTCTCAGCCGCTTTCATTGCTTCTTCAGTTAAGGTTTTTAATTTACCTGTAAGCTGAGGACCAAAACAAGTTTGCAAATCTTTATTTTGCTTTTGTACAAAAGCTAAAGTCGCAGGGCTCTTTTTCTGGTTAATTGCGCTTTGAATTTCCCATTTTTGAGCGTTGGTTAATTTACCATCTGCTTCTACTGCACAAGTACAATATTTGCTTACTTCAGCTGTAGTCAGTTTTTTGCCTTTTGCAGTTTCTTCTTTACAAACATTAATTAAAGCTGCTTTTACATTGGTGCTTTTATATGCTTGTTGCAACTTGTCATTATTTGCGTGTGTCGTTGTTGCGAATAATGCAGCAACAGACATAATCGCAGAAACTATAATGTTTGATTTTAAATTTTTCATACACTTTACCTTGTTATGACGGTATATAACGCGTTGGGTCTGCAACACCGGCATCGGCAAAACCTTGTTTGCGTAAGCGACAGCTGTCACATTTACCACAAGCACGTCCTTGGTCATCTGCTTGGTAGCAAGAAACCGTTTGACTATAGTCTACGCCATGTTCAATACCTAAGCGAATAATATTTGCTTTGGATAAATGTAACAAAGGTGTCTCAAATTTTAACGGTTTGCCTTCTACACCAACTTTGGTTGCCAAGCGTGCCATATTGGCAAAAGCATCAATAAATTCAGGACGACAGTCAGGATAGCCCGAATAATCTACCGCATTAATACCAATCACAATTGCTTCTGCATCAAAAACTTCGGCAGCTGCTAAAGCATAAGACAGGAAGATGGTATTACGCGCAGGCACATAAGTCACAGGAATACCTTCTTGCTCATGATCAGGTACTTCAATGCTGTGATCGGTCAGGGCAGAACCGCCCAAGTTGCCTAAATCAATATTAATCACACGATGCTCAATGCCTGCATTTTTAGTCAAGGCACGTGCAGCATC
Source organism: Acinetobacter sp. YH01007 (assembly GCF_013420425.1). Classification (NCBI taxonomy): domain Bacteria; kingdom Pseudomonadati; phylum Pseudomonadota; class Gammaproteobacteria; order Moraxellales; family Moraxellaceae; genus Acinetobacter; species Acinetobacter sp. YH01007. The sequence continues at coordinate 37,643 of NZ_VOYC01000020.1, forward strand.
TAGCTCTGTAGTCGAGCGTTGACCATACATAAAACTAAGTGCAATACATTCATAACGCGCTTGTGCCCATGCCAAACACGTGGTTGAGTCTAATCCACCAGATAACAATACAATGGCACGAGGGCGCATAATTGAACTCCAAATTTTAAAATATAGCGATAGAACTTGAGCAAAAGTGTGAAGATTGACGTCAATACGAATGGGGATTCGTGAGGAGATTAACGACCTGTTTCATCATTCCAAAGCAATTTATGTAATTGCAATTGGAAACGAACAGGGAGATGGTCGGCTAAAATCCACTGTGCCAAATCACGTGCAAGTTGTGGCAAGGCGACTGCACCTTTTTCGACAGCAAATGCAGGGGAGAACCACACTGTATCGACTTTTTTATGCAACTGATATTGCTCAACTTGCTGCTTCGCCCAAAGATAATCGTCATGATTACAAATCACAAATTTGATTTGATCATGTGGGTTTAAAAAATCTAAATTTGATAATAAATTGCGCGACATTTCACCCGATGCAGGGGTTTTTAAATCCAGCACTTTAGATACACGGTTATCCACTTTAGAAATATCTAAAGCTCCACTGGTTTCCAAAGACACTTCACAACCTAAATCTGCCAAGCGTTGCATGAGTGGCAGTGCATTCGGTTGAGCCAGAGGTTCACCACCTGTCACACATACATACGGTGTTTTAAAATCTAGCGTGGTTTGGATGATGTCATCTAAAGATTGACGTTCGCCACCTTCAAAAGAATAGGTGGTATCGCAGTAATGACAACGCAATGGACAACCCGTTAAACGAATAAACACGGTTGGCAAGCCTGATGTATTGGCTTCGCCCTGCAATGAATAGAAAATCTCCGTAATGCGTAAACCCGCAGACGGATCAGAAACAGGAATAGCGGAAGATCGGAGGGTATTCATAAAATTCATCACAGTATGTAAAAAAACAAAAATCTCTACGGTCATTGCTGGCCGTAGAGATGGGGAAAACTAAAAAAAGTTTAGTCTTCGCGTAATAAATCGTTCAAACTGGTTTTTGCACGGGTTTTTGCATCTACTTTCTTCACAATGATAGCAGCATACAAGCTATAAGTGCCACATTTAGAAGGCAGGTTACCAGAAACTACCACCGAACCTGCAGGTACACGACCATAATGGATTTCGCCAGTTTCACGGTCATAAATTTTGGTCGATTGACCAATATAAACGCCCATAGAAATGACAGAACCTTCTTCCACAATCACGCCTTCAACAATTTCAGAACGTGCGCCAATGAAGCAGTTGTCTTCAATAATTGTTGGATTTGCTTGAAGTGGCTCAAGTACTCCACCAATACCTACACCACCCGATAAATGCACGTTTTTACCAATTTGTGCACATGAACCTACCGTTGCCCATGTATCAACCATGGTGCCTTCATCTACATAAGCGCCAATATTGACATAAGATGGCATTAACACCACATTTTTGGCTTGGAATGAACCTTTACGTGCAACTGCTGGCGGTACAACACGCACACCTGCTTGTTTGAATTGCTCGTCAGTCCAACCTGTAAATTTCGTGTCTACTTTGTCGTAGAAACGCAAATCGCAAGATTCAATTGGCTTGTTATCATTGAGTTTAAAAGATAACAAAACTGCCTTTTTTAACCATTGGTGAACGATCCACTCACCATTAATTTTTTCAGCAACGCGTAATGTGCCGTTATCTAAACCTGCAATTGCTTGTTCAACTGCCTGACGAATTTCAGAGGGACAATCTGCAGCGCTGAAATTAGCGCGGTCTTCAAATGCTTGTTCAATGATTGTTGAAAGCTGAGACATCGATGTTCTTACCAGAAAAAAATTTTCCAAAGATTTTACACTATATTGAGTGAGGAATAGATAAAAATTGGAACAGATTGGAATTTATCCTTAGTAAGATAAACAAGTTAAGTTGCGCGCTAAATTGTTGAAGTTTTGAAAATAAATGCTTTTGCAATAAACAATAAAAATAAATTTGTATCAAAAGATAACATAAACCTAGCAAATCTTGCATAAATACTGAGCGCAATAAGCTTTATAGTTTTCACATGAAAAACGAACGAATGAAAATTCAAAAAAGCTTTAGTTTGAGGAGAAACACAATGAAAACTTTACATACAATTTTAGCCGCTTCGGTATTGGCAGCAGTTGCAGGTTCTGCAATGGCAGATACAGCTGTGGTAAAAGATGGCTATGCGTTTGATCGTAACCAATTAATTCCAACAGGTGTACGTGCTGAAGTAGGTACAACTGGTTATGGTGGTGCATTGCTTTGGACTGCAAACCCGTATGTGGGTTTAGCACTGGGTTATAACGGTGGTGATATTTCTTGGTCGGATGATGTCAAAATTGATGGTTCTGAATATGACCTAGATATGGATAACAACAACGTTTATTTAAATGCTGAACTTCGTCCATGGGGTGCAAGTGCTAACCGTTGGGCACAAGGTGTTTATGTAGCTGCGGGTGTAGCTTATTTAGACAATGATTATGGTCTTGAGCGTCGTGTTCAACCAGGTGAGGCCTTTAAAGTAAATAATACTAACTTTATCGCTGATCAAAATGGCAATGGTGTCGATATTAAAGGTCATATGGAATATAAAAATGACATCGCACCTTACTTAGGTTTAGGTTTTGCTCCAAAGATTAACAATAACTGGGGCGTGTTTGGTGAGGTTGGTGCATATTATACAGGTAATCCAAAAGTATCTTTAACAGGTAGTGGTGATGCTTTGACTGGCGGTCAAGACTTCCAAGATGCCTTACGTGCTGAAGAGCGAAAAATTGCCAATGATGACAAATACGAATGGATGCCAGTAGCGAAACTAGGTGTAAGTTACCACTGGTAATATCCATTAGTTTTAGCTAAACCTTAAAAAACGAGCTTCGGCTCGTTTTTTGTGTCTTAAAAGCGATGTGCTAATTTCAAGTGATAAACCCAAGCCTCACGTTGTTCGAGTGAAGAAAAACTTGAAATTTGAGTGATCAATGACTGTGGTTGTACCGTGTCTGGCTTGGTAAAGTGCAAATAATGCAGACCTGCAATCATAAACGTTTTGGGGTTAAAGTGATAAACTGCGCCCGTACCAACACCAACATAACCATCTACAGGGTTTAAACTTGAGGCAGGATTACCTGCACCAGAATCCCATAATCCTTCCACCGCAGTGATCCACTTGGGTGACCATTGATGGGCAAAACCCAAACGCGTAGACCATTGATTCTTTTGATAATCAATCAGGTTGAACTGATTACCTAGTCCTTCAGATTGCAGAATTGCTGCAAATTGAGTGGGTTGAATTTTAAAATATTGCCAATTGACCCATCGCAATGATCCATACAGAAAATTTTGTGCAGGTAAACCTGTGTGAAAATCTAAATTCACCGATTCAGGTGTCTGAATTTCAGTTGCTTGTTGTGGTGCAATCTCTAAAGGAAATCCCCAAATACTTTCGCTTGCATTGGTACTGTGCTTGATTTTAGAGCGATAGGTAATTGCTGTATTAAATGCATATTCAGGAATTTGGTAGCTTACACCTGCCAACCAACCCCACGCATGGTCTTTTGGAAAATGTACGTGATAATCAAAAAAGGTATAGTCAACTTGTGTACCAATTTTCAGATCACCTGAAAATGACTGGTAACTCAGACCTGTAAAGAGGTTCCAATGTTGTGTGGGTTGATAGCCAATAAGCGCTGTAATATTTCTTGAGTCAAACTTAATATCTGCATTTTCTATAGGTAAAGGTTCGCCTGAAAGAATAGGACTATAGTGATAATCCACATCAACAAAATAAGGTTGGTCAAATAATAACGCCACAGAAATTTGTGGATGTGGTTGTAATTTTAATGCAGCTTGGATGAAGTGTTGATTATTGACTAAATTGCCTGTTGAAAAATCTTGAACGCCTAATTCGGCAATATTTTGTTGATGCTGTACCTGACCTGAAATATTGGTATCCACGTGTAGCAAAGCGACTTCCGCATAATTTCCTTTTTCAAATAATGCATGTACCGATTGACCGCTACGTTCTAAAGCGGCAGCAGAGGCATAACCTAGCGGCAGGACACACAGCAATCCAACAAAAATGTGAAATTTCATGTTACGTCCTTGGTCTAAATTATACAATTGTGTTTAAAATCAAATTACGTTTTTTATTATTGATTATATTTTATTCATGTTTCTGATAAATTAAAATCATTATTTTGATTATTTCTAGGCATTTAGATCAGCAAGAATTTTGCCAGAGAACTAAAAGAGAGCCTAGGCTCTCTTATGCATTATTGTTTTATTCTTCAGGATAGGCGATACGTTTTAAAGCTTTAATATCGGCATTCGGTGCACATAAAGAAATAAACTCATAGCCGTAACCACGTAGTAAGTGTCCTTTGCGAACAGCAATCCACGTGGTGTTTACCCCAAAAATATCAGTCTGGATTTGTTTTAGGCGGTAATCACGTTCTGCATCGTATGCCACATTGTTCACCACACCTACGCCCATGCCCAATTCAACATAGGTTTTAATGACATCTGCATCAAGTGCAGACATGACGATATTGACATCAATTCCTGCATCGGTAAATGCTTTGTCAATTTTAGAACGTCCCGTAAAGCCGCCGTGATAAGTGATGATTGGATATTCTGCCAAATCGGTCAGGCTGATCTCAGTTTTACTGGCTAAAGGATGATCTTGTGGGGTAATAATGCTGTGACACCAGTCATAATAAGGCACACTTGCTAAGTTCTCTTCAGTGGTTAGAGATTCAGTTGCAATACCAATATCGGCTTCACCTTGCAGCAGCATTTCGGCAATTTCTACAGGGCTGGCTTGTTGCAAAATCAAATGTACTTTAGGGAATTCTTTTTTAAACAAATTCACAATAGGCGGCAGCACATAACGCGCTTGGGTATGTGTAGTCGCAATGGTGAGCGTGCCTTCATCGACTTTATTAAAGTCATCGGCAAGGCGTTTAATGTTATCTGCATCAACCAACATGCGTTCGACAATACTCAGCAAAGCTTGTCCTGGCTCGGTTAAACCTAGTAGACGTTTGCCTTTGCGCACAAAAAGCTGCACACCAAGTTCATCTTCAAGGTCTTTAATGTGCTTACTCACGCCCGATTGAGAGGTGTATAGTGCTGCAGACGCTTCGGTTAAATTAAAGTTTTGCCGAACGGTTTCTCTAATAATTCTAAGTTGTTGGAAATTCATAGTGGTGCAACCCTAAAAAGGATGGAGCGGGTTAGGCTCCATCTTGATGTCCTTATGCGACTTGATTTTCAAATAAATGTAAAGTGGTTACACTTAACCAAACCGTTTGATTTGGGCGGAATTGGTGCAGTTTCGCTTCATCTGCAGTGAGTGCAATTTCAATTAAATTCCCTTGGCGATCTTGCAATTCTGCAACTACTTTACCAGCAATCCAAACCTCACGTAAGAAGGTCGCTTGAATGGTATTTTCCTGTGGTTGGGCATGAATATGCAACTCATCTGGACGCGCAAATGCAATCACTTTGCCTTGTGGTGCATTTGGTTGATTGAGAAGTTGTACGCGATCTTCACCAATTTGCACAATCCCTTGATGATGTTGTCCTTCAAAACGGTTGGCTTGACCTAAGAAGTCAAATACAAACGGAGTTGCAGGCTGTTCATACACTTCACGCGGTGAACCAATTTGTTCGACATTACCTTTGTTCATGACAATAATTTGATCGGCAACTTCGAGTGCTTCTTCCTGATCGTGGGTCACGAAAATTGAAGTGATGTGTAATTCATCATGCAAAGTTCTTAACCAACGACGTAATTCTTTACGCACTTTGGCATCAAGCGCACCAAAAGGTTCATCCAATAACAATACGCGTGGTTCTACCGCTAAGGCACGTGCCAAAGCAATACGTTGACGTTGTCCACCCGATAACTGCGCAGGATAACGGTCTGCTAAAAAGCTTAACTGTACCAAGTCGAGTAAACGCATAACACGCTTTTTAATCTCGGCTTCTGAAGGTCGGGTTGCACGTGGACGTACCCGTAAACCAAATGCGATATTGTCAAATACGGTCATGTGGCGGAATAGGGCATAGTGTTGGAAAACGAATCCAACTTGACGTTCGCGCACATGCACATCGGTTGCATCCTGACCCTCTAATATCACTTGCCCACGATCTGCCGACTCTAATCCTGCAATAATACGCAACAAGGTGGTTTTACCACAGCCTGAAGGCCCAAGCAGTGCTACCAATTGACCATCTGGAAAATCGAGGGAGATGTCTTTAAGTGCATGGAATGCACCAAAATTTTTTTCAATATTTTTAACTTGAATACTCATGCGGTCATTCCTTAAGAAACAGTTGAATCTTCATTGCGTTGGTTTTGCTTTTCTTGGCGAATTTCAACCCAAGTTTTTAAAATCAGGGTCACAATCGCGAGAAGTGCCAAGAGAGAGGACACCGCAAACGCAGCACTAAAGGTATATTCGTTATAGAGAATTTCGACGTGCAGCGGTAGGGTGTTGGTTTCTCCGCGAATATGCCCCGATACCACAGATACCGCGCCAAACTCACCCATTGCGCGGGCATTACACAGAATCACGCCGTAAATTAACCCCCATTTTATGTTTGGCAAAGTGACTTTCCAGAAGGTCTGCCAACCCGATGCACCTAATACAATCGCAGCTTCTTCTTCCTCTGTGCCTTGCGCTTCCATTAAAGGAATCAATTCACGCGCCACAAAAGGTACAGTAATGAAGATGGTGGCAATCACAATTGCAGGTACGGCATATAAAACTTTGATGTCGTGTTCCATCAACCAGCCGCCCATCCAACCTTGTGTACCAAAAATCAGGACTAGCATTAAACCTGCAATGACAGGAGAAACTGAAAAAGGCATATCAATTAAGGTGGTGAGGATCGACTTACCACGGAAATTGAATTTCGCCACTGACCACGCTGCGGCAATACCAAATACCACGTTTAAAGGTACGGCAATGGCTGCAGTGAGTAAGGTTAATTTCACTGCCGATAAAGTGTCAGGATGCACCAATGCTTGGGCATAGACACCAATGCCTTGTTTAAACGCTTCGACAAAAACCAAAATCAGCGGCAAAATCAGACAGCTTAAGAAGAAAATGAAGGCAATTGCAATCAGGGTATAGCGTACCCAAGTCGGTTCACGTGTTGCATCGCGTGATTGTAGTTTTTCAGCCAAAGCATTGCTGTTGGTATTTAAACTCATCGTGCAGCTCTCCCTGTGCGACGACTTGCCCATGCTTGTAATAAGTTAATTAAGAACAGCATGACAAAAGAAATCAGCAACATCACCACAGCAATTGTGGTTGCACCTGCGTAGTCATATTCTTCTAAACGAGAAATAATCATTAAGGGTGCAATTTCAGTTTTAAATGGTTGGTTACCTGCAATGAAAATTACCGAGCCATATTCACCCACGCCACGCGCAAATGCGAGTGCAAAACCTGTAATCAGTGCAGGCAATAAAATAGGGAAAATCACTTTGGTGACAATTTGAAAGCGGTTAGCCCCTAGCGCAGATGCTGCTTCTTCCAACTCGGTTTCTAAGTCACTGAGTACGGGTTGCACGGTACGCACAACAAATGGAATACCAATAAAAATCAGGGCAAGGGTAATCCCGATAGGGGTATACGCGACTTTAATGCCTAATGGTTCTAAATATTGTCCAATCCAGCCAGTCGGTGCGTATAAAGAAGTCAGGGCAATACCCGCAACTGCAGTAGGCAATGCAAAAGGTAAATCGACCAAAGAATCTATAATACGTTTGCCCGGAAAGCTGTATCGTACCAAACACCATGCCAATAATAAGCCGAAGACGACATTAATAAAGGCTGCAATGAGCGCAGCGCTAAAACTGAGTTGCAAAGATTTTTGGATACGTTCTGAACTTAAAATTTCCCATAAACCATCCCAACCGATACCCAGCGATTTAATAAATACAGCCGATAAGGGAATAAGAACAATTAAGGATAAATACGCTAGGGTAAAGCCTAGAGAAAGACCAAATCCTGGCAGCACTTTGGATCGCTGCGACATGATGACTCCTCAAAAGAGAGAATGAGTGTTTGAAAACAAACAGATAAAAGCAAAAGATAAATTCGGCACAAGCATAATTTGCGAAGATTAAATTGCAAATTTGAATAAATACTTGTTGTTATCAGAAATACTGATATGTGATTGCATATTTTCTGCAATCAAATAATCATAAATTTCAGGAAATGCCCCAAAGCCTGATGCAACATTAATATGACCCACTTGTCCTAAATTAATCGGTGTTAATTGCCATGCTTGGGCAAGTGCCTGTGCATCTGCAAAACTTAGCCACGGGTCATTTTCACTGATCAATAAGCGTGTCGGTACAGCCAATTTAAGTTGCTGAAAATATGCCGAATAATTGCTTTGGCTATATTGTGCAAAACCAGACTCACCAAAACGGGCAGGGTTAGCAGGTGCAACCAAAACCACATTTTTTATTTTCGCCTGCAGTTCAGGGTGCTGCGCCAATGCTGCCACTGTGGTCAGACAACCAAAACTGTGCGCCACAATTTGAATGTCGTCCTGAATTGGGGCAACTGTTTTGACAAATTCAGCAACCCAGTTCTGTAAAATTGGGCTATTCCAGTCTGACTGTTGTACACGCGAGCAAGACATGAGTTGTCGTTGTAACCAAGATTGCCAGTGAGCATGTTCACTGCCACCTACACCTGGAACAATTACGGTATGAATCATGTCGATGCTCCTTCGCATATTTCAGCCTGAAATAATGATCTGAATAACGCTTGAATATGAATTGAACCCATCATTTTCAGCTTTGGCTGTGATCACTTGGATTCAAAACTCAGTAAGATAATGCTGTAAAATTCATGTTTTAAATAATCTGCAACAAGGATAACTAGAGTTTCTATGCAAAAAAAATAATTAAAAATGAATTTTATATGAATAAAAGAGATATATGTGAATCAGGTAAAAATGCGTTTGTGAAAACACCCGCATTTTTCAATTTGGGTGTTTTCAGCTAGAGCTTTGGTATGATTTACCTTTCGGAGTATTATTTGGTTTGGTTGGCTTTGACAATCTGATCGAAAATGCCATCATTTTCAAAGTGTTGCTTCTGAACTTTGCTCCATCCACCAAACTCTTGATCAATAGTCACCAACTTCAATGGTTTAAATTGCGACTTATATTGTGCCAACACCGTAGCATTACGTGGTCGGTAATAATTCTTCGCAGCAATGTTTTGACCCGCAGGCGAATAGAGATAGTTTAAATAGGCTTTGGCTAAGTGTTGATTGCCATCTTTTTGCACATTTTTCTCTACAATCGCCACAGGCGGTTCAGCCAAAATAGATAGAGAAGGCGTGATGATCTCAAATTTACCCGGTTGTTCACGCACGGCTAAATAGGCTTCATTTTCCCAAGCTAACAAAACATCACCAATGCCACGTTCTGCAAAAGTGGTGGTTGAGCCACGTGCGCCTGAATCCAATACTTTGGTTTGTTTATAAATTTGGCGAACAAACTCTTGCGCTTTAGCATCATTGCCCGCAGGTTGATGTTTTGCCCATGCCCACGCTGCCAAATAGTTCCAGCGTGCACCGCCAGATGTTTTTGGATTTGGAGTAATGATTTCCACACCAGGTTTGACCAAATCGCCCCAATCTCGAATACCTTTCGGGTTGCCTTTACGCACTAAAAATACAATTGTGGATGTATAAGGGGTCGAGTTGTGCGGAAATTTCTTTTGCCAGTCTTTAGGTAATAGACCGCGTTTGGCAATTTCATCAATATCGGCAGCCAGTGCCAAAGTCACGACATCGGCACCTAGACCATCAATCACCGCACGTGCCTGTTTGCCCGAACCGCCATGCGATTGTTTAAAGTTAATGTTTTGCCCGGTGGCTTTTTTCCAGTACGCACCGAAATCTTTGTTAAAGTTATCGTATAATTCACGGGTTGGATCGTAGGAAACATTCAGAAAGTCTTTTGCAGAAACGCTCAAGGTTGTTGCCGAAAGTACTGCCGCCAGTAGTCCAATTTTCAGTTTTGTAAAGTTCATGTTTGACCTCAGGTATTAAATCTGTTGTTGAATGAGGCAAGCATATCGGTAGTCTATTTGCTGAAAAAATAATTTAAAATGCGGTGAATATCAGTAAATGATAAATATAAATTTCTTCATTGTTTTCTATATTTAGAGATAAATAACGAGTACTTCTTCCATGCAGTGTTATAAAAATGCCAAGCCTACCGAGCAGATTCATGTGTTAGATCGCGCGTTTCATTATGGTGATGGATGCTTTAGCACTGCACGTTTTCGCCAAAATCAAATTGAATTATTTGACCGCCATTTGGCGCGTTTGCAATATGCCAATCGCCAACTTTCTTTAAATGCCAATCTTGAGTTAATCACTGAAACGCTGACACTTTTAAAGCAGGCGCATGGCGAGTTAAATGGTACTTTGAAGATTGTTTTAAGTCGTGGTGTGGGGCAGCGTGGCTACAGCTTGCCTGATCATCCTGCCGATGTTTGGGTGTTTTTCTATCCACAAGTACAAGCGGCTTTAGATACGGCATATCATTATGACATCATTCAAAGTGGCATCTTGGCACAAGCGATTGGACTAAGCATGCCGAATTTAGTTGGGCTGAAAAGTCTAAACCGACTAGAACAGGTATTGCTCAAACAAGAAGCCGATCAAAAAGGCTGGACAGAAGCTTTGGTTACTGATGTACAGGGCAGTGTGGTTGAAGGTGTGAGTAGTAATTGTTTCATTCGTATAAACAATACATGGATTACCCCGCAACTTGGTTATAATGGCGTGCACGGTGTCATGCGGGCAGAAATTTTATCGCGCATGCAACAACAGAATTTGCATTGTGAACAGCGTGATGTTCATGTTTCGGAAATTGCGCAGATTCAAAGTCTGTTTTTCTGTAATGCCTTAACGCCCATGAAAATTGTCAGCCATTTAGGGCAGCAGGTTTTAGATGTGCAGCCGTGTGTGGAACTATTTAAGCAACTTCAACTGAATCAGATTCATTCTTATGTCTAAGCGTCCATCAAAATCTAAAAAGAAAACCAAACCTATATGGTCTAAGCGTGCTATTCAGGGTGCGCTTATTTTTGTACTCGGACTGTTTTTGGTCATTGGCATGATCTTATGGTCAAGCTTATTTAAAGATTATCCTATTGAAGGCAAAAAACAATTATTGGCAATTAATGATGGTGATACCTATTCACGCTTTATTGATCGTTTGGCAGAACAAGATCATGTGAATTTTCCAATTGTTTTAAAGCTCTATCAACGAGTGATGATTCACGACAGCATGAAAAAAGGCGTGTATGAAGTTCGTCAGGGCATGAGTGTGCGTCAGGTTATGGAAATGATCGCCAATGCTGAAAATGCACAAATGAACCGTATTTTGGTGATCGAAGGCACGACTTTTAAACAATTGATTGATGCGTTAAAGAAAGATGAGTTGGTCACCAAAGAAGTGTCGCATTTGCCGTATGATCAAATGCTAAAAGCTTTAAATATTCCTTTTACACATCCCGAAGGTTTATTTGCGCCGAATACTTATTTCTTTGCCAAAGGTGAAACTGACCGTAAAATATTAACCGATTTATATCAGCGTCAAATGAAATCATTGGATGATGCTTGGAATAATCGTGCAGCAGATTTGCCCTATAAAAATAAATATGAAGCTTTAATCATGGCATCTATTATTGAAAAAGAAACCAATGTTGATGCTGAATTAGAGCAGGTTTCGGGTGTGTTTGTACGTCGTTTAAAACTGGGGATGCGTTTACAGACTGACCCAACCGTGATTTATGGTATGGGTGACCGTTATCAGGGCAATATCACCCGTCAGGATTTACGCACTCCAACGCCATACAACACCTATACCATGAGTGGCTTAACGCCAACACCAATTGCTTTGCCAAGTCAAAAAGCCATTGAAGCGGCTATGCATCCAGACCAATCTGACAATATTTATTTTGTCGCGACAGGTAACGGTGGGCATAAATTTAGCACCAATTTGCAAGATCATAACCGTGCCGTACAGGAATATTTAAACGTACTACGCACGAAAAAATCAGGGGAATAAGCATGTTTATCAGTTTTGAAGGTACTGAAGGGGTAGGCAAAACTACACTTATTCGCCGTATTCATGATTATTTTACTGCACAAGGTCAGTCGGTGGTTTTAACCCGTGAACCGGGTGGAACCCCTATGGCAGAGCAAATTCGTGCTTTGTTGCTCGAGGTCAACCATGAAGAAAAAATGTGTTCAGACACTGAGTTATTGTTGATGTATGCAGCGCGTGCACAGCATTTAGATCGGGTGATTTTACCTGCGTTGGCTGCAGGAAAAACTGTACTGTGTGACCGTTTTAGTGATGCGAGTTTTGCTTATCAGTGTGCAGGACGTGGTTTGAGTGAAAGCAAGTTGCAGACTTTAAATAATAACTTTGTGGCACGTATGCCTGACTTAACTTTCTGGCTGGATGCACCGATTGAACTGGGTATGACCCGTGCACGGGCACGTGGTGAACTTGATCGTTTTGAACAAGAGAAAGCAACTTTCTTTGAGAAAGTAAGAGGTGGCTATCAAACTTTGTGGGAGCGACACCCTGAGCGAGTGAAGCGCTTAGATGCAACACAAAGCCCCGATCAAGTATTTGCACAGGCGATGCACTATTTGCAAGCTAAGGCATAACAAACAAAGGTATAACAAGCCAATGGGTCATGGTTATGCATTTGATTGAATGGAAAAATCTTCTATAGTGGAAATGCTTTAGAAGATTTTTTTATTTAAATAATAGCGAATAGTAAATATGACCAAAGACGAAATTATTGAATTTTTAAAAGTTGAGTTTCCGCAAAGTTTGGAAAAATGTGAAATTGTGTCCATCACGCCACGTGGGGCATTGGTGAATTATCACATCGATGAACGTGATTTACGCCCAGGTGGTACGGTATCAGGGCCGACTATGATGACCGTTGCAGACTATGCACTTTATATCGCCATTTTAGGGGAGTTGGGTTTGGTGGCTTTGGCGGTGACCAGTAATTTAAACATCAACTTTTTACGCAAGCCCGCAGCAGGGCGTAATTTACGTGGTGAATGTCGCTTAATGAAAGTAGGGAAAAACCTCGTGGTCGGTGAGGTTTGGGTATATTCCGAAGGTGTAGATGATGCCGTGGCGCATGTCACAGGGACGTATTCGATTCCACAGATTGGCTGAGAATAAAGTCAGCTTTATCTTAATTTTAGTTACTTATATTTACCATGTGGTTACATATGTACACATACCACATGAAAATCAGGGTTTTATTGGTTAAAAAATAATCACAAATATTTCATTTTATGTTTTTCATATAGATCAAATCTGCTTTTGTCTAAGCTAGCAACCCGTAAGTAATAAAACAAGGGAGCTAAATGCTTAAATTTAAGAACAATATTGTTCATGGAGCAATCTTTGATATGGATGGAACAATGTTTGATACTGAACGATTACGGTTTCAAACATTGAAGCAGGCATCTCAGGAGCTCATTGGCGTTGAATTTTCAGACGTATACCTCATGCAATGTTTGGGTTTGAGTGCAAAGAGCGCTGAACAACTGGCTCAAGCAGAATATGGTGCAGACATTCCTTACCGTGAGATCCGTCAGCGTGCTGATGAACTAGAACTAGAAAGTGTGCGCAATTTTGGTGTGCCCATTAAAAAAAGTTTGTTGCAGGTATTAGAGCGGTTACGAAAGTCTGGCTTGAGAATGGCGGTTGCTACGTCTAGTCGTCGTGCCATTGCCGAAGAATATTTGATTAATGCCAATGTCTATAAGTTTTTTGATGTATTAGTTTGTGGCGATGAGGTGCAACAGGGCAAGCCACATCCTGAAATTTTTATAACAGCCGCACAAAAAATTAATCTAGAACCCAGCGAATGTTTCATGCTGGAAGATTCTGAAAATGGAATCAAATCTGCACATGCAGCGGGTGGCATAACCATACTATTTCGGGATATAAAAAAACCTAATGCTAATATGTTGTCACTCACGCAGCATTATTACGCAAGTATGCAAGCTTATTTAGATGACTTAAATCAAGTTATTCCTGTATTGGAAATGCCGAGTTTACAAGAGGCCTTCCCGCAAACTTTAAATCAGTTGAGTGTGGGGATTCATGGTTTTGGTGCAATAGGTGGGGGCTATTTGGCCCAAATTTTATCGCACTGGGATGGCTATACCCGTCCTAAACGTATTTATGCTTCTACACGGAATACCTTATATCGTTCTGCAGTAAACGCCTTTGGAACGTATTCAATTCGTTATGGACAATGTTCTTATGATGAACGAATTGAAAATATGCACATCATTGATGCGGAGAACTTGCAGCAGATGCAGCAAATGTATGTGGAGTCGAGCCTAATTGCATTATGTTTGCCTGAACATGCTTTACAGCAAGAGGCTAAAGTAATTGCGCAGGGCTTATATGCCCGTTTTATAGCGCAATTTGAACTCCATCAGCCTTTAACTATTTTGGTAATTTTAAATAAAGTTGGGGCAAAACAGCTCTTGATGACGCATATTCATCAGGCGTTAGAGGCGTTGTTGGATCCCGATACGGCAGCCAAAATTATGGCGCAGCATTATTTTTGCGATACTGTCGTAAATAGAATGGTCTCTAAATTAAGCGATCAAAACTTATATCGCCAATTACGCATCAAGTATAATATTTTTAAGCAATTTCAGTTGGATGACGAAGCAGAGCCAATTGAAATTGAAGACAATACTCGATTGCAGCCTGAGCAAGAGCGTCAAGCCACCTTATATGTAGAAGATTTAAGACGCAATTTTCAGCCCAGTCACATTTTGCAAAGTATGGATTTAATTTTATTTCATGCTGAAAGTGACATGCCTATTTATGTGGAAAATGCCAGTCCATTATTGCAACACATGCGTCAAATGATTTTGGTAGATGATATTGCCGAAATCCAACTCATTAAAAATCGTTTATGGAATGGTGTACATGCCATGATGGCTTGGTTATCCAGTTTAATAGGGCATAACAGTATTGGTGTCGCAATGGCAGACCCATTGGTTGCAGATTTTACCCGCGCTGTTTCGGCACAAGTAGCGTTGGGATTAGCTGCACAGTTGCCGCATCGTCAGCAAAACTTAAAGCATCTGGCACAGAGCTTTCTGGACTCATGTGAACATGCCTATAAAGACCCGTGTCAGCGTGTGGCACGTGACCCTTTGCGTAAACTCTCAGCCAATGAACGGGTGATGGGTGCTTTGATTTATCATCTGCAGCATGATTTAGCTGCAAATTATGTGCAGAAAGGAGTGGTGTTGGGCTATCTGTATGCAATTAAAATGCAGCAGTTGGGGGCTCAAGCAGCATTACAGCATTTGTCAAAACAATTGCAAAATGCGCCTATAGACGAACAGACACGACAGCAATTGCAGTACATAATTAGCCACCAATTACAGCAACTATTGGCTGGTCAAGTTCGCTTAGAAGCATTTATTCAAGATGGTACTCAAGTTGCAGCCGTAATCTAAAACTCAACTTGATGAATTCTTGGGGGGAGGTTTAGTAAGTTAACGTCATCATATTCAAAATGATAAAATATCGAATCGTGTTATGGAACACGATTCGGTGCTTTCTTGCATTAGAATTCAAATGCACTTTATTCACAGATACTTTTATGCAAATGCTGTTGTGTAACAAGCAATCAGATCACTCATTCACCAATGGAGTTTCCACTTGGAAATTTGGTGGAATGAGCACAGTTTTACGCAATTCAGGCGCAAGCTCTGGATAATCTAGCGTGAAGTGTAAACCACGTGATTCTTTGCGTTGCATGGCACAGCGCACAATCATTTCAGAAACCAGAACCAAATTACGCAGCTCAATCAAGTTTTTACTGACTTGATAGTCCTGATAATACTCGGTGATTTCACGTTTTAGCATTTCAATACGGTGTAAGGCACGCTCTAAACGCTTAGTGGTGCGTACAATGCCGACATAGTTCCACATGGTTGCACGTAGCTCATCCCAGTTTTGTAAAATCACCACATCTTCGTCAGGGTTCGTCACTTGCGAATCATCCCAAGCAGGAACTTCAGGCGAGCTATAATCTGCAGTGTAATGGGCTTCAATATGTTTGGCGGCAGCCATTCCATAGACAAAACATTCTAAAAGAGAGTTACTTGCCATACGGTTAGCGCCATGCAAACCTGTATAAGAAGTTTCACCAATCGCATATAAACCTGCAATATCGGTTTGACTATGTTCATCCACCATTACTCCGCCACAAGTGTAGTGGGCAGCAGGTACAACAGGAATCATATCGGTAGTGATATCAATGCCCAATTCCAGTAAACGTGCATACAGCGTTGGGAAGTGTTCTTTCACAAATTCTGCAGGTTTATGGGTGATGTCTAACCACACATGACGAATGCCTAAGCGTTTGATTTCATAGTCAATCGCACGTGCTACAATGTCACGTGGCGCCAATTCTGCACGCTCATCAAAACGCAGCATAAAACGCTCACCATCGGGTAAACGCAAATATGCACCTTCACCACGCATGGCTTCAGTAATTAAAAACGAACGTGCTTGGGGATGATACAAACAGGTCGGGTGGAATTGATTAAACTCCATATTTGCCACACGGCAACCTGCACGGTATGCCATGGCCATACCATCACCTGTGGCAATGTCTGGGTTAGATGTATATAGATAGGCTTTCATTGCACCACCGCAGGCAAGTGCGGTAAACGGAGCAAGGAAGCTATGCACTTTTTGTGTTTTTTCATCTAGTGCATATAAGCCTAAAGTGCGATTGCTTTCATTTAAACCTAATTTTTGCGAGGTAATTAGGTCAATCGCAATAAAATTTTCAAAAATGGTGATGTTTTGCTGTTCTTGGACACGTTGTACTAAAGTGGTCGAAATTGCGCGTCCTGTTGCATCGGCTGCATGAATAATACGTCGCTGTGAGTGACCGCCTTCACGGGTTAAGTGCAACTGTTCTTGTTCATCTAAAGTAAATTGAACACCTTGTCTCAGCAGAAAATCTACCGAAGGTTTGCCGCCTTCTACGGTTTGTTTGACGGCATCCATTTCACATAAATGCGCACCTGCAATCATAGTGTCATCTATGTGTTGTTCAATTGAATCTGTTTCATCAAGCACTGCCGCGACACCGCCTTGCGCATAGAAGGTGCTGGCTTCAGTGAGGGTAGATTTCGCCAAAACGGCAATATTGAAATGCTGGGGTAATGAGAGCGCTAAACTCAAACCTGCACCACCACTTCCCACAATAATCACATCAAATTGATGTGTTGTGTTTAAATTAGGCATGTCCATCAGCTAATTTGAAAAAAGTTGGATAATGACACCCCTTTTTACAGAAAAAGGCAAGTGCGAAGTGGATTTGAATAATGAAAAAAAAGAATAAACTGGCAACTTTTATGGAATATCCCACTTTTATTGTGATTCGATTCCACGCTTTTCATTTATAGCACTTTGGCGCATCATTTTTGATGGGTCAAATATAAGATGCTATCTCAGCTATCCTCCACAGTGCCTGCCAAACCGTAATTGAAAAAGATTCAACATTTTATTACGCAAAAGCCTATTATTTTGTGCTAAATAAGGTGAGTTCAAAGTCATAATTATTATTGAGTGAATGCTATTTATGAAAAATCGCAACTTAAAAAAAGGTTTATATGCGGCTGTTTTTACTATGGCAACTGTGCAGACTCAAGCAGCACCACCAGTAGACTTTTCTAATTTGGTTGAGCAGGTTAGTCCTGCGGTGGTGAGTGTCAATGTTGTCAAAAAAATGAGTCAGGAAGAACTCTTACAACAACAAGTTCCAGAAATTTTACGCCGTTTTTTTGGCAATCAAGTGATTATTCCTCAACAGCAAATTCCACAAGAAAAAACAGGTTACGGCAGTGCCTTTTTTATCAGTAAAGATGGATACCTTTTAACCAATCACCACGTTGTTGAAGATGCTTCTAAAGTTACCATTGTACTGAATGACCGCCGTGAACTTGATGCAACTGTCGTGGGTAGTGATGAACGTACCGATGTCGCGTTATTAAAAGTGCAGGGCAGCAGTTATCCAGAACTGCGTACAGGCAATGTCGATCAATTACGTGTAGGTGAGCCTGTACTTGCGATTGGTTCACCATTTGGCTTTGACT
This sequence comes from Acinetobacter sp. YH01007, assembly GCF_013420425.1. NCBI lineage: Bacteria > Pseudomonadati > Pseudomonadota > Gammaproteobacteria > Moraxellales > Moraxellaceae > Acinetobacter > Acinetobacter sp. YH01007. The sequence continues at coordinate 55,929 of NZ_VOYC01000020.1, forward strand.
ATTCTGCATCGGCAGGAATCGTGAGTGCCAAAATGCGTAATATGATGGGTGAAACTTCAGTGCCATTTATTCAGACCGATGTGGCGCTTAACCCAGGTAACTCAGGCGGGCCACTATTTAACCAGCGCGGTGAAGTGGTCGGCGTGAACTCCCGTATTTTTAGTGGTACGGGTGGTTATATGGGCTTGTCATTCTCCATTCCTATTGATGTTGCCATGGATGTTGCCGATCAGTTAAAGCGTAACGGTAAAGTGACTCGTTCTTATTTAGGGGTGAGTTTGCAAGATATTGACCGCAATTTGGCAGAATCTTATAAACTCAGTAAGCCTGAAGGTTCATTAATTACTCAAGTTGCACCAAACTCACCTGCGGCACGTGCAGGTTTGCGCGCGGGCGATGTGATTCTTAAATACAACGGCACACCTATTTCCAGAACGTCTGAATTGTTGAACTATTTAAACCGTTCAGTGCCAAATCAAAGTATTCAGCTTGAAGTATTACGCGATGATAAACGCCGTAATATTACCGCTACGGTGAGCACAGCACCTGACGACACGCCTGCCAAAAACAACCCTGATACCGCAGCCAAAGGCCCTGTTTTAGGGGTGTCGATTCGTGATTTAAGCGTTGCAGAACAACGCCAATTAGATATTAAAGGCGGTGTGTTGATTCAGGAAGTGCGTCGTGGTGGTTCGGCAGCTCAGGCACGTATTATGCCAGGTGATGTGATTGTGCAACTGAATAACACCACCATCCAAAATGCCAACCAATTTGTTGAAACAGTATCTACCTTGAAACAAGGTACAATTGCGCGTGTGGTGATTATCCGTCAAGGGCAACGTGCGATTATTGGCATGCGTATTCAATAAGTTGATGTGGCATAAAATCGTAAATCTATCTAAAATTTAGAATCTTGCTAAACTTTAAATAGCCACTTATTTTAAGGAAGTCGCTCTTGAATTAGGGCGACTTTTTTATGTAACTCGGTATTTTTGTTAGACTAGACCGACATCGCCGTTTTAGTTAAAAGGATGACATGAGCAGCATATTTGATTTAAAAATCACCGTACAGCCAGAACATATTGATATTTTAGGGCATGTAAATAATGTGGTGTATGTGCAGTGGATGCAGGATGTAGCATCGGCACATATCGAAACATTAGGTTTAGGGGTGCTGGAATACTTAAAACTAAAACATGCGATGGTGGCGGTGGAACATCATGTGCAATATCGTAAAGCGGCACTCGAAGGTGAGGAGCTGATTTTGCGTACATGGTTAAGTGATTTGAATGCGTTGTATTCATTCCGCCAATATGCGTTTTATCGCCCTCAAGATAAAAGTCTGCTGTTTATGGGCAATACACAATGGGCTTGTGTGGAAATTGCTACAGGTCGTCCAAAACGCATGTCACCGACATTTACGCAAGCCTATCAACCCCTTGCTGCTGATGTGAATCCGTTGGATTTTAGTGAGTATGATTCATTAAGATGAGTTGAAGCACAGAGATGGATCCGTAAATTTGAACAACTCCTATAAGTGATATTCTGCTCCTCAAATGATGTTATAAACATCAATATATGGAGTATTTTATGGCACGTAGACCAAGAAGAAATCATTCAAATGATTT
>NZ_VOYC01000021.1:0-56678 GCF_013420425.1 Acinetobacter sp. YH01007
GCCGAGTCGTAAAGCTCAGAAAGCTAGCAATGAACAAAGAAATTTAAATCCTGTTCTTGACTCTTGCAGTTAAAAACAGGACATTTTAAATGGTTTATCGCATAGACATTTTAATTGGTGAATAACACACAAAAATCAAAAATGGGAGCCTTAAGCTCGCATTTTTATTGTATTTTTTTGAAAATTTCGTATAACGCCCATTATGTTAAATAGAATAGAATTTGAACGATAAAAAATTAACAGTCATACATTATCATTAACAAATAATAGGGGACATTTTTTATGGGTGATAAATTGAAAGAAATACCAGCACTTACTGGGTGTTTTATTGCGGGTACTCTAGTGCGTGTACAGAGGGATCTAAATTTACCACGGAGAATTTGGAAAAAAATCGAAGATATACAGGTAGGTGATCTAGTTTTTGATCCTAGACAGTATCGTGGACAACAAATCCCTCTAAATTCTTGAAATATTTCTGTTCAAAGGCTTCTGGGCTTAAACAGCCGTTTGCAGAATGTCTTCTGATTCGATTGTAATAAATCTCAATATAGTCAAACAAGACAGCATTCGCTTCTTTTCGAGTGGCAAATACACTGCCATGGACCACATGAACTTTCAATGTATGAAAGAAGCTTTCGGTCACTGCATTATCCCAGCAGTTTCCCCTGCGTGACATACTTTGAACGCAGTTATTCGTCAATAATAGCGCCCTAAAATCACGACTACAGTACTGTGAGCCTTGGTCCGAATGTACCATGACACCCATTGGATACCCCTGACGAGCCATTGCATAATGAAACGCATCACATACCAATTGACGGTCTATTCGATAGCTGGTTTGCCAACCGACAATACGACGGCTGAATAGATCCAGCATCACACATAAATACAGCCAACCTTGCTTAGTACGGATATAGGTAATATCTGTTGTCCAGATCTTATTGGGTTCATTGACCGTAAATTGACGATCTAACAAGTTAGGTGCTGTAGGCAAACGATGGTTTGAATCAGTCGTATGCTTGTATTTACGTGCAATCCTGCTACGTAAACCAAGCTTTTTAAGCATTCTTCCAACGGTTCGTTCGCTCATGCTGTAACCTAAATCATGCATGTCATGTACCAATGAAGGTGCACCCAATCGTGCATGATGCTGCCAATATACGGCTTTTAAATCATTATATTTCTGCGCTAGATTGGTCTGGCGCTTTCGCCAGGCATAATAGCCTGAAGTGCTGACACCCAGGCATTTACAGACAGAAGATACAGTGACTTCATTCACATCCAGATCTTGAATTACCGTGTACTTTTCTTGGCATGATCTGTCAGAAAGTACACATGCGCTTTTTTTAAGATGTCATTGACTTCCCTAAGCTGTTTGACTTCTTTCTCTAATTCCAATATCCGCTGTTGTTCTGGTGAAAGTTGACGTTTGCTTGAACCCACTGGATTGGCTTCACGAATCCATTTGTCTAAAGTTGAATAACCCACACCTAATTTCTGGGCGATTGCAGCTGTAGGCTCGTGTGAGTTTGAAAGTGCATAATCAATTGCTTGCTGTTTAAATTTGGGATTAAAACGTTTGGCCATTTCTTGGATCTCCAAAGTTAACGTTACGTTATCTTTAGAGGGAAGTACTGTCCATTATTTTGGCTAGGATCAACATGATGAAATAGCTCTCTTAAAATCAAAGGTTCAGCTTGATCAAATGCAATATCCCTAGTCTGAACGATCTGCTTCAAGAATTTATTCACATTGTTGTCGATATGAGTGACTGTGATCTCCTGCCAGATACTAGGCACAATCAGGGCTAAAGGACGTATTTTATAAAAATGAGAGGCAATATTAATCCCATACGGATCAAGATCACCATAAAATGCCAACAAGCAGTTATCCGATACTTGTTCTAATAATTTAACTACTGTTTTAATGTTGGCCCCATGCCCACGATAGACAAACAGGCTCGACTGCCACTCAAGAGGCAACTGCATATACCAATCAAATACCCTATTCATCATGGCACCATTTTCAATAATAATGATGCGCTGTATCGATTGTATGTCATCCCTGGATGAATTTGGTCAAAAGTGAGACGATAAATATCCTCAAATCAGTAAATCATGGCTTGCCAACTGGTCGAATCTCAACACGTTCTTTGCCTATCCAATGGACATTCGCAAGGCGATTTATACCACCAATGCAATTGAATCCTTGAACAGTGTCATTCGCCATGCCACCAAGAAAAGAAAAATCTTCCCAACCGATGAATCTGTGAAAAAAGTGGTATATTTAGCGATTATGGCAGCAAGCAAAAAATGGACGATGCCCATTCAGAATTGGAAAGCTGCCATGAATCGTTTTAGTATCATGTTTGATGAACGTGTAACCAAGTATTTTTAAAACCACATTTACACAGAATTATTTACACCCTCATTAAATAGTGTAATTATCAGTAGATACCAAATTTACAATCTTCAATGGCTTGCATTTTTTTAGTAGTTGACTCAGCCAACGTTTTACGTTGCTCTTGAATTGCAGGGTCACGAGTAAAAATAGGTAGTTCTTTAACTTTAGTCCGATATTCTGTTTCAATTTCATGACACACTTTAATATTTTCTATTGTTTTATTGACAAAATTTTCATCTACTTTTTTGTACTGATTTTTAGAAATACGTAATGTTTGACCATCATCAGATAAATGTAAGGGCATAGCAGCTAAACCATTATTAACCGCTAAAGTATCATCTTTTTTTTCCAATACGAGAGAACTTCCCTCTTTACCATTCACCACATTACTACGAGCAACCACATTTTCTTTAAGAATATAACTATCTTTACCCTCTTTAAAAATTTGCATAATGCGCTTTCCTTGCACATTTTCTAATTGCCAGTAGCCAACCATTTTGTCATGTTTATTACCACAAGCTGATAAAAAAACCGTCGACATTGATAATAAGATTACTAACTTTTTCATAAGTAAACCTCTGAAAATAATAAAGATTCTTCTAAGCACAACTTTTTATAACTATCACTAGTCGTTTTTAGGTTAAACTGAAATATATCAAAAAATAAATAAAATACATACATTTATTTTTAATTGAATTATTTCAAGTGGAAACTACACCCCAAATTTGCTAAATAGGTTTTCCAGCGTTTCAGTTATACAATGTTTTATGAGATCTGGACTAAATTCAACAGCATCATGAAAAGTTAGAACAACAAAATATCCGAAACTATTCCCAAAAGATGTCAAACAGGAAGCCCATTTGAAACTTTACTTAATGGAAAACGAATTTGGGCTGATAAGAATTTAGCCCAAATTTAACCTGACAGGCACAATAAAAAACGGGGAACTGTCAGATCAGTTTTGAGCTAGTATAAGTGAAGGGTTGTCCTTGTTAGCAGCAGTGTAAAAATGCCCCCTTGGTTATGGTTAATATAGCGGTCTTTTTGAACACTATCTGTACCCTATTCTTTTGAACTGGAAAGCTCTTCAGCCAACTGCTCAGCCTGTTCCAATACAGTTTCTGTAGCCAATAAAGCCATATCAGGTGGATAGCCATACTTCTTCAGCAATCTCTTCACGATGACTCTTAACTTTGCTCTAGCAGCTTCCTTGATCGTCCAATCCAAAGTCACATTCTTACGAATAGAATCAGTGAGTACGACTGCAAGTTCTCTCAATATGTCTTTCTGCATCAATTCTCGAGCACTGTCATTGTCTGCTACTGCTGAGTAGAACGCATATTCGTATTCAGTCAGGTTGAGTTCTTCAGCCAGTTTGTCTGACTCCTGAATTGTCTTAGCTAACTTGATCAGTTCATCAATGACTTCTGCTGCAGTAAGTACCTTGTTCTGATAACCCTTAATTGCTGAACTCAACATATCCATGAGCTTCTTACCTTGGGTGACACTGCGTTGCTCTCGTACCTTAATCTCATCACCAAGTAACTTCTTAAGTGTTTCAAGCGCAATGTTCTTATGCTTATAGTCTTTCATCTCCTGCATAAACTCATCAGAGAGAATCGAGATATCTGGTTTCTGAATCCCTGCAGCATCGAAGATATCTACCACTTGCTCTGTGACTAGAGCTTGGTCAATGGTTTGCTTTACCTTGGCTTCAAGCTCAGCATTACTTAAGCCAGAAATCTTGCCTGTACCATCACTAAACTTAGCAAGACGTGCTTTGACTGCTTGGAAGAATGCCACCACTGGTGCAGCTTCCATAGCATGTGGATGAGGTACAGCTAATGCGAATGCCTGTGACATCGCTGTGACTGCTGTCAGGAAGCGAGTCTTCCCTTCTCCTTGATCTACACCAAGGATATGCTCTTCCGCTTCTAAAATGATGTTGAGCTTACGAGAAGTATCTGCAGTGAAGTACTCTTGGTAGTTGAAGCCATGCAAAATGCCATCAAGCACTTCTAGCTTTTCTTGCAGGATCGTTGCAGCTTCATCCTGCACCAATGCAGGATCACCTTTACCACCTGCTTCTGAGTAAAACGATAAGGCTTCTTTCAAGTCAGATGCGATACCAAGATAGTCCACAACCAAGCCACCAGCCTTGTCTTTGTAGACACGGTTGACTCGTGCAATCGCTTGCATGAGGTTGTGACCTTTCATTGGTTTGTCGATGTAAAGGGTGTGCATACTTGGGGCATCGAAACCAGTCAGCCACATATCACGAACAATAACGAGTTTGAGCTTATCATCATTGTCTTTCATACGATCTGCTAAGCGTTGGCGCTGTTGCTTGGTAGTGTGATGTTTAGCAATCACCTCACCATCTGAAGCTGAGGCAGTCATCACAACTTTGATTACACCATCATTCAGATCATCACTGTGCCACTCTGGTTTGATCTTTACAATCTCGTTGTAAAGGTCTACAGCGATCCTGCGAGACATGCTGACGATCATGCCTTTGCCTTGGTTTGCATTGGCTTTAAGACGCTGCTCAAAGTGTTCTACGATGTCCTTTGCAATGGCTTTGATACGTTCTTTACTGCCGATCAAACCTTCGACTCTTGCCCACTTCGCACGTTCTTTTTGAGTTTGGTTTAAGTCATCTTCAGTAAACTGGTCATCAAAGTCTTCAATCAGCTCTTTGCCTTCCTCACTGATGGCAATCTTAGCTAGGCGGCTTTCATAGAAGATACGAACAGTTGCACCATCCTCCACTGCTTGCGAGATGTCATAGATATCTACATAGTTCCCGAAGACTGCAGGTGTGTTTACATCCGTCTTCTCAATTGGTGTTCCTGTGAAACCAAGGTAAGTAGCATTAGGAAGTGCATCACGCATGTACTTGGCAAAACCATAGACAGTACGTTTACCGACAACCTTGCCATCTTCATCTTTGACATCGACTTCCTTGGCATTAAAGCCATACTGAGAACGATGTGCTTCATCTGCAATCACGACAATGTTGGTTCGGTCTGACAGTTGCTCGTAGACGCTAGTGCCATCATCCGGTTGGAACTTTTGGATGGTGGTGAAGATCACGCCACCTGAACCCACCTTGAGTAACTCTTTGAGTTCTTCTCGGCTGTCTGCTTGTCGTGGTGTTTGTCTAAGGAGTTGGCTTGATGCAGCGAATGTACCAAAGAGCTGATCATCTAGATCATTACGATCTGTGATCACAACGACTGTTGGATTATCCAAAGCCAAGACAATCTTGCCTGTGTAGAAAACCATAGACAAAGACTTACCTGAGCCTTGGGTATGCCATACCACACCGGCTTTCTTGTCACCGACTGCTTGTTGCTGTACCAATTCGAGCTTACTTCTACCTTGATGTTGCATGGCAACTTCTGCTGATTTCGAGTCCGAGTTCACTGCAGACGCACGAATAGTCGAGAGGACTGCTGCATTCACTGCATAGTACTGATGATATGCAGCCATCTTCTTGATGGTCTTAATGGTGATTAAGCCATTGGTATCCTCGTGCTTCGTTGATTCATAGACAATGAAGTGTCGAATCATGTCGAGTAGTGTGACTGGATTCAGTAAACCATGAATCAGGACTTCTAGCTGTGCTTGTGTCTTCTTGGCTTTGGTTTGACCATTGTTTGTCTTCCACGCCATGTAGCGACTGTAGTCTGCTGAGACAGTACCTGCTTTCGCCTCTAAACCATCAGAGATGACGTTGAAAGCATTGTAGGTAAACAAGCTAGGGATTTGGCTTTGATAGGTCTGTATTTGCTTGTATGCGCCTTCTACAGTGGCATTCTCGTCTGTTGCATTCTTGAGTTCAATGACCACCAAGGGTAAGCCATTCACATACAAGATAATGTCTGGTCGTCTTGTCCAGCGATCTTCTTTGATGGTTACTTGATTGACGACAAGGAATTCGTTATTGGTTGGATTCTCAAAGTCAATCAACCAAGCATACTCACCTTGAGTGTTACCCTCTTTGCTCACCTCAATGTTAATGCCCTCAGTGAGCAGTCGGTGGAATGCTTGGTTATTACTGAGTAGATCAGGGGATTGAATATTGGTGACTTGCTTTAGTGCTTCAGTACATTTGTCTTGGCTTAAATGAGGATTTAAGCGTTGTAATGCATCAAGCACTTTGTCTTCCAAGATGACCTGCTTATAGCTTCGTAGAGGGTTAGTGCCCTTCGATTCAATCTCAGGTCCATACACATAGGTATAGCCCAATCCCTCTAGTTGCTCTATCGCCATCAGCTCAATGTCTGATTCGGTCATCTTAGTCACTTGATTATTTCCCCCTAAACTTATCCATATAACCTGGACTCATTAATTTTTTATATGATGTAAAGCTAAGAAACCTTATTCATCGTCCTGCACGTTATAGCCATACTTCTGCACAGCATTCTCAATAGCGCCCTCAAACTTATGGCAAACATATAGATAGAGTTCAGCATCTACCATCAGTACTCCAGGAACACCTAAACCATCATTGAGTGGAATCAGAGTCTTTTGTGAACCAATCTGAACTGTTGGTCGTTGGTATGAGCAATTCACAGTGACTTTATGTGGCGATCTATTCCAGTCAATTTTCTTGGCTTCCCACTCACGACTACCGCCCAGCAAGGTGACTTGAATCTTGGATTCAGTCGCTGTCTTATTCAGTTGTTTGTAAGAGACAAACTTGGCGACTGAACAAGGAGAGTGATAACAGGTTTCTATGACTTTACCTTTTTGTATGCCGCTATGATTGAATTTAGCCGGTGCTGCTTGAACGGTTGCAGCAAAGCTAACTACAGCAATCAAGCCAAATCCCATTTGAATCATGCGCTTTATCATTCTGTTTTTCCTCTTTGTTCTCTTTTACTTAATCCATCGGCACAGCGATCTTATTCACTTTCCAACTCAAACCATCACGAACCATTTTGACAGTGACGGCTTTGGAATCATTTGGATGTTGGATCACAACCTCAAAGTCACTGAATGAGGTATAGCGAGTTTTGTACTCTGCTTGATCTTCTTCTTTGGTTTCTGTTGTTGATGCTCCCTGTGATGAATGTGCTGCATCTTTAAGGTCTTTGCCTTGCATCATCATGGTCATCCCTTCAGGTGTGACAAAACCATCAATCATCTTGTCTACCATGGTAGATGCAAGCATGGCACCTAGTGCTGCGAAACCATCATCTTTATGGGTTGCCATCTCTTTCATCATCATGGCATTCATTTGATCTTTGAAGCTCTGACGCACACTTGGATAGTCGATGTACTTGGACACCTTTTCGCTATCACCTACTTGTGCAGCATTCTTGATGTTATTGATGGCAATGTATGGCGAAGCATACAAGTAGCCACAGATCACTACGACTAAGGCAATGATTGCCCCTATAATTTTTTTATTCAATTCAGCCCCCTGAATGTAAAAAAGGTGAAGCCATCAAATGACTTCACCTCAAATGTTATGCAACTTCTTCTGTTTGGTATTGGACTCTGACTTCGCCGCTCATCAGCTTAGGAAGCAAGGTATCTCGTAGTTGTTCAAGTGTTTGGATTTGCTTCTTGTTAGATGAAACCTTTTGCATCGAAGGAGTAATCAACAGCGAATACTCTTCAAGGTAGTCTAAACTTGGAGTCTTAAAAGAGATATTTAACATATCTTCTGGCTTAACCCTTTGATGACTGCCACTGGTTCCCGAAGCACTCATTGCTAATTCATCAATAACATCTCTTGAATTGAATAAGCTATACAAGAACATTAAATGAGATCCTACTTTAGGCTTCAAATTCTGAAACTCTGTTGAACATACATAATTATCTTTGACATCAGTTAATAACCATATACGAGGCACTCTTGGATTCAGCTTTGAGACTAAAATTGAGTTCTCACATACTCTGTACTTATTACTCAGAATTTCCGCACCCAATTCAATAGTAGGCTTTTCTCCTGAATCAAAAGCAGGCAAACTAAAATGATAGTATGTCTTAAGAGGATCTTTTGATGGGTTCACATTGTCTTTGATATGAGTAGCTATATCACTTACTAGTAAATCATCCCAATCCTCTTTCGCTTCCTCAATAAACCATTGACGAAACAGTGTTTCAGCCATGGCTTCCAAAGTCTTGTTCTGACAGTGCAGTAAGTCGATCTTGTCATCTAATGATGAAAGGATTGAGGCTATGGCTTTTTGTTCAGGGAGAGACGGAAAGCATATCTCTTCTTGATGAACATCATTACGGTTAACTCCAGGCACCGCACTTTTGTCACTAAATTTTTCCCAATCCAATGTTTGCAAAAAGTAGTAGATGAACTTTTTGTCATTCCCCTTAAAGTCGTTTACATAAAGAGATGTGTTTAATGGCCAAAATGGTACATCACTGAAAAAAACTGAACCAATGGTTCCATATCGGCCCGTCACAACACCTGATTCATTTACTTTGGCTTCATTATGAAAATCAGCAAAACCTGAAGAAGCAATGATGGGAACACTACCAGAAACACGAGATTGCTTTGGTAAGTCATAACCACGTTTTAGGGTAAAGAAGCTATCTAATCGCCCAACCTGCCACTCACTCATACAACCACCTTTGCTAAGTTCTCAGCAATGGCTTGGTTTAGCTTGGCTTCCTCAGCAAGCTGTGCTTCAAACTCTGCCTTTAAGCTTGTAAAGCGTACCTTGAAGTCGAACTCATCTTCATCATCAGCTAAACCAACATAACGACCTGGCGTCAGTACATAATCAAGCTCAGCGACTTTCTCAAGTGGTACAGATGCACAGAAGCCTGCAACATCCTCATACTCACCACCCTTGTTACGCCAATTGTGGTAAGTGTCTGTGATGAGCTTAATATCTTCATCAGACAAGACTTTGGTTCTGCGGTTAATCAGATGACCTAGGTTACGAGCATCAATGAACAGAATCTCATTGCTACGATCTTGGTATTGGCTTGAGTTAACACGGTCACGACGCATAAACCATAAAGCAGCAGGAATCTGTGTGTTCAGGAACAGCTTGGCAGGTAGGTTCACAATACAGTCGATGACATTGGCTTCTGAAACCAAGGCTTTACGAATCTCACCTTCACCACTGGTCTTAGAGGTTAATGCACCTTTAGCAAGCACAACGCCTGCCTGACCTTTAGGACTCATGTGATACAAGAAGTGTTGCATCCATGCGAAGTTCGCATTGCCTGCAGGTGGTGTACCTAGAGACCAACGAGCATCACCCACTAACTGCTCACCGCTCCAATCAGAGACGTTGAATGGTGGATTAGCAATGATGTAATCCGCTTTCAGGTCTTTGTGTGCATCATTCAGGAATGAACCCTCAGAGTTCCATTTCACATGCTCTGAGTTAATGCCACGAATGGCTAAGTTCATCTTGGCCAAACGCCAAGTTGTCTGGTTACTTTCTTGACCATAGATGGAGATGTCGTCCACTAAACCCTGATGCGATTCTACGAATTTCTCAGACTGTACGAACATACCACCTGAACCACAGCAAGGATCGAATACACGTCCTTTGTATGGCTCTAGCATTTCAACCAATAAGCTCACGATGGATTTAGGCGTGTAGAACTGCCCACCTTGCTTACCTTCAGCTAAAGCGAACTCACCTAGGAAGTACTCGAATACGTGTCCTAAAACGTCGGCAGAGCGATCTTTTGCATCACCTAGGGCAATGTTACCAATGAGGTCTATCAGCTCACCTAGGCTCGTAGGATCGAGATTTTGACGTGCATAGACTTTAGGTAGTACACCTTTGAGCTGAGGGTTCTCATTCTCAATGGCTTCCATTGCATCGTCTACAATCTTACCAATGGTGACTTGCTTTGCTTGGTTTAACAGGTATGACCAACGTGCGATCTCAGGAACGAAGAAGACGTTGTATGCAGTGTATTCATCACGATCTTCAGGATCAGCTCCTGCAAACTCTCCCTCACCTTCAACCAATAGGTTGTAGTGAGCTTCAAATGAGTCAGAGATGTACTTGAGGAAGATCAAACCAAGGACTACATGCTTGTACTCAGCAGCATCAATGTTCTTACGAAGTTTGTCTGCAGCTTTCCAAAGAATGACCTCAATGGGTTCTTGTTTGGTTTGCTTTGGAGTACGTGCCATGGAATTGTCCTGCAATGAATAGGTTATCTAGTTTTAGTTAAACCAATAGTACCCAATAATACGCTCGTGTGTAAGTATTGATACGTCATTTCTTGTCGTACAATTTAAGTATTAAAAAAGTGTAGCAAGTTGCTACACTTTTCAGACTAATCACAAACCCCACTTTAGCGATCGTTAAAGTGGGGGTATTTTCTAAACTTCTATCGCTTATTCATAGTGATTTATTTTTAAGCGTATTGATGGCTAAAAAATACAATAAAAATTAACTTCGATAAGTGCAAGGCGATTTTCTTCAAGTTTTGTGCTGTAACTGACAGTAAACATTGCTGCGTTACTTGCATAACAGAGACCCTGTAATTATTTTGCAACGGCAAAATTCGTTCAACAGTCTCCTTATCGGGACAATATAGATGCGCGACACGTTCATGAATGATATTGAGATCAATCGCTTTGTCTATTTTACGTATAAGATAATTTTTAGGAATAAACTCTTCTAGCGTAACCATATCAATTTCAGTTTGGGTGGTATAATTTTTCGCATGTGATAATTATAAAAAATTCTCACGTAAGTGTGAGAGTTTTATGAGCAAACTGAAAAGTGTAGCAAGTTGCTACACTTTTTCACTTTTCTGAATAAGCTGTTTTAAAAAATCTTCTAGTTGTAAAAGACTAGCTTCATCAATTTCTGAAATTTTAAGAGAGATATTGAGCTGTTTTTGATTCAGTTTGATATTTCCAGCAACCTTACCATCATATTCGATTTTTCTTACCACTGATGTCGTGGTTACTTTTTCTGGATCTTGACTCAATAGTTTTTCAGCATAAGAAGTAACTTTGCTTTGCTCCAGTTTTTTTTCTTTTAATTTCTCCCAAGCACCGAGTAAAGCTGTTTCCGCCTCCGAAAGTTGCTCTATATGATCCGATAAAAATTTCTTGAACGCTGTTGCAGCAGTACGACCGACTAGACCTGGCTCCAAATCCAGGTCATTCAACATTGCTTTAGGCAGCTTTTCATACGATAGATATTTGTACATATCTTCGCGATTTAAACCCAATGAATTAGCTAAACGTTGCTTGTTCTTCTTCAACTTTTCATCAAGTGAGTTCAAACCAATAAAAATTTCATAATCTGTCAGATCTTGACGCTTTAAATTTTCAGCTAGGGTTAACAAAGATGCTTCTTCATCATTAGCATCAATGATAATGGCTTCAATCACCGACTTGCCGAGTAATTGATGCGCCCGTAAGCGTCGCTCGCCTGCAATCAGTTCATATTTCAGATTATCAAGTTTACGCACTGTAATGGGCTGCAAAAGGCCGATTTCATTAATAGAATCCGCCAGTTCTTTTAATTGAGAATCTTCAAATACTTTACGCGGTTGGTTGGGACTGCGACTGATATCCTCAATAGGAACATTACGTCTAAATTCTTTTAGCTCTTTAATATTGTCTTTCTGTGCTTGCTGATGTTTTTCTGTATTTTGTTTCAATTTTTGAGCTAAAAGCTCTTTAGTGCTTGCCATAATACTCTCAGGTTTAAACTTTCGCTACAATTTCATAAGCAAGGCTTTCAAAAGCCTTACGTACTTTTGAATTTTTTTCTACTTTCAAAAGTGGCTGTTGCAGAATTGCTGCTTGATTAACTTTAGTACTTTGAGGAATGGTAGTTTGTAAAATTTTTCCAACCTGTTTTAAAGCTTCATCCCGAATCAATTTACAAACATTCTGACGTTCATCATGTTTAATCAGTAAAGCGCCTAAAAGCTCTAAATCTGGATTAATACGTTTTATCTTTTCAAGATGGTTTAAAAGATCTGTTACCCCATACAGTCCATATTGTGATCCAGATTCGATAGGGATAATGACATGTGTTGATGATGCTAAGGCATTACTGGTTAATAGTTTAAGACTAGGTGGGCAATCAATTAATATGAAGTCGTAAAGATCTTTTAACAGTTCTAGCTTGATGCTTAATTCTTCTGAAGGACGAGGAGCTTCTTCTTTAAGCTGGTCTTCAGTTTTTCCTAAATTTAATGAGCCATAAATTAATGATACTTTTTCAAAGTTTGTTTCTTCTTGTAATGCATCAGCTAATAATGAAATATCACCAACGAGTAATTCTGCTGAAGTAACAACAATTTCGCTTGGATGTTGGATCCCAATGTGTAAACTTGCGTTTGCTTGAGGATCTAAATCAATGACTAAAACTTTATTGCCAAGATTTGCAAGTTCAGAGGCTAGATGTACAACGGTCGTTGTTTTGCCACATCCACCTTTGTGGTTAGCAACCGTAATAATTTTTGCAGACATACGTGTCAGATGCTTCCGTATTTGAATGTTTAACAATATAAATAACTTTCACTCATCATACTATAGTTTTTAAATTTATAAATCTTATTTATTTAGGTGTAAAACAACTTAAAAAACTAATTTTTAAATAAGCTAGCTTAATTAATAATTAGTATAATTATTTATTTAGCTAATTAATAATTAAGACTGTTTTTTTGCTATATAAAACAAATGCTTATAAGTTTAAAAGTGGAGGGCTTGTCACCGTAAAGTGGAAGGTTTGTCACTCAAAGGTGGAAGGTCTGTCACTCAAAGGTGGAAGGTCTGTCACTCAAAGGTGGAAGGTCTGTCACCGTAAAGTGGAAAGTTTGTCACAAGAGTGGAAGGTTTGTCACTACTATTTTTAAAAAGGTTATATTTTTTAAAAAACTCTTGCAAAAATAAATACTTAATTTGTTGATAAAGTTGGCTAAACAATCTTTAAGGGTGGAAGGTTTGTCACTATGTGTTAGCACCCTGTGGATAAATTTTTTTTATTGGATATTTCCTGATGATTATCTATTCATTTATACCTTTCAAATCTAATGAAAGGTGGAAGCCTTGTCACATCTAGGTTTCTATCTGACATAGCATACCTAAATTTGGAAGAAATAAGTGAAAATGGGTATTTTGAACTGTTAGTTTAGAGCTAAAGGTGGAAGGTCTGTCACTATATGGTGGAAATAATATATTTCATTCCACTTTAAGGACAATAAATCGTCAAAAATGCATATTTCTGATGACAAGCCTTCCACTCTTAGATTCTTGTGGTGAAAGTCTTGAAAGTTTTTCCACTTTTGTATATAAAAATAGAATTAAATATATAAATATCACGGTTATGACAGAATCAGAATCATTGCAAGAAGAATTGAATCATATTCCTTACTGTATAGGCAATATTCGTCATAATGGCGTTGTTAGCACTAGTAACCGCTTAATTCGCCCAATTGAGTTATCAGCCAATGAATATAAGGCGCTCCTATATGCAATGGCTGTTGCAAATTATAGTGAGAAAAATAGGGTAAATGGTGAAATCACAGAACAAACCTATATTTATCTGTATAAGGATGATTTGGCAGATTTACTAGGATTGAATAAACGCAATTCGATTAATGTTGCAATAGACCGGATTTATAAAGAACTTTCATCTAGGGTGGCTCATTTTATTATTGAGGAACCTACTGATGATGGTAAGAGAAAGACTAAAAAAGTACATTCTGTCGTTCCTATTATCCGTGAGTTAAGATGGGAAGATGATTCTAAAAATGCCATTCAGATTCGTTTTACCAGTGAGGTGTTACCGTATTTCACGCAGTTGGCTGGGGGGAATTTCACCACCTATCAATTGAAACATCTGTTTGCCTTGGATTCTGTTGCTAGTATGAGTCTTTATACGTATTTCATTAAAAATGAATTCAAGTACGCAAGCCAAAAGAGTTATGAAGTCCCAATGCTTTTAGAAAACTTGAAAGCTCTGATTGATATTAATGAAACTAAATATGATCGCTGGGTAGATTTTAGACGCTATGTATTAGATAAAATAGTTGCAGAAATTAACGAAAATACAGATCTACAACTAGAGTATGAAACCATAAAAAAAGGGCGCCCAATTGTGGGGGTGAATTTTAAACTGCATCAGCGTATTACTGATAAAACACTAAATGAAACTGCTGTAATTGAAAAAATTTATCTTGATGTTCCATTTGAAGAGAATGCATTAGTAAAAGAATTGGGGGCAAAATTCGATACGAATGTACGTTCCTGGTACATTTTTAATAATGATGAAAAGTATTCGCAGTTCAAGAAGTGGTTTAAAAAAATTGGTTGTCTCACTGACTCTCAAGCAAATATTGTTATTAATGACACTTTATTCCAAATGGATTTTGCTGAAGTTGGTATGAGCTTGAATGACTTTAAACGTAATATGAAGCATAAACTAAAAAATAATCCGGAATTTGTACAAAGTATTCGTGATAGGCTGAATGATATTTTTGGTAAAGAGCTTGTCTAAGGAAAAGTGTAGCAACTTGCTACACATTTTTTAATGTATCACTGAAGAATTCAAGTACTAAGAAAATTGGATACAAAATATCTGTGTGTATAGCTGAATGAAAAATAGTTAAAAGAATAGATATTATTTTTAGATTTTACACTTTTGTTGTTCCTCATATATTTTTGCAGAAAAAAGTTTTTCAGTGCTCAAAAAATGGTGTGGTTAAGATAGGGAGATCAACCAAGTTTTAAGTATATAGAGTAATTTAGATAAAAAATTACTAAATATTTTTATAGCCTTTGTATAAAGCAGCGGATCATGAAAACTATTAAAATAGCCTAAGCTTATTAGCTTTGTTGTAAAAATTTACTCTGAGATGCTTCTTAAGCTAGATATTTGATGCTGTTGCGTCTAGCCACAAATGATAAGCTAAAGACCGTTTTAGCTAAAGATGATGACGATCAACTTGGCGATACCATTGATTTGTAAGTATCCTCTAAACTCTATGCCAATCTTTTAATTTGGATCACTTTGTATGTCGGCAACTTTTGCAGTACACCATTTAAATAGGCATACAGATCTAGACCATTCAACTTTGCTGACTGGATCAATGTCATGATGTTAGCAACTCGCTGACCACTGCGCAGTGATCCAACATACAACCAGTTCTTACGACTTAAAGCCCAAGGGTGCATTTGGTTCTCCACCAAATCATTGTAAATAGATAGATTACCATCATCTGAATAGCGGCTTAAGGCTTGCCAGCGCTTTAGAGTGTAATTGATTGCCTTAGCGGTGGTAGAACTTGATGGCACCATCAGATGATGTTGGTTGAGCAATTCATATAGTTGTTGCATCACTGGTTGACTATGCCGTTGCCGGTATTCGCAGCGTTGTTGCGCTGTACCGTCGGTCTTGTGCCTTAACTCTGCTTCTATCGCATACAATTTCTGAATCAGCACCAGTGCCTGTTCAGCAATCTGACTTTTCCCAGTGATATGCAGTTCATGGAATTTACGACATGCATGTGCCATGCAACCTACTTCAATGATCTGACCTGATTTGAAATGTGCTTTATAACCACTGTAATCATCACAGACCAGATGTCCCTGCCAGCCATTCAGGAATTCTTCTGCATGCAGACCTGAACGGTTTCTTGAAAGTCATAGATCACCCCCTTGCTGCAGCACCACCTGTTTTAAGGCATTGACCAGAGGTTCAAGTGTCTACACCACAGCGACCAATCCAATCTGACAGGGTGGATCTAGATAGATCTACACCTGCGCGCAGAAAGATCTGTCGCTGACGATACAGCGGTAAGTGATCAGCATATTTGGATACCAGCACATGGCTAAGTAACTCAAGTGTCGCAATACATTTATCGATCACATAGGCAGGCATCGTTTGCTGAGTCAGGGTGTCACATTGATCACAAACCCATTTACCACGCACATGCTGTTCTTTATAGAACTGCGCTGGTCTGAAATTCA
Source organism: Acinetobacter sp. YH01007 (assembly GCF_013420425.1). Taxonomy (NCBI): domain Bacteria; kingdom Pseudomonadati; phylum Pseudomonadota; class Gammaproteobacteria; order Moraxellales; family Moraxellaceae; genus Acinetobacter; species Acinetobacter sp. YH01007. The sequence continues at coordinate 16,355 of NZ_VOYC01000021.1, forward strand.
ATTTTTCACTGATATTCGCCGATACGACGCAGTGTGCACCCACAGATGTATTGCGTTGATGCAGATTCATGCTCAATACGTACGGTTGCTAAATGATCTGGGAGTAGTCGACGTTTATGTTTATTTATCCAATGAGCCGTAAAACACCCTCATTTATGGAGGTGATATAAGGCTCGATTTTTAATTCTAATGAGGTGATTGTTGTTGCTCGATGTATTGTTTAATAATTTCTAATGGCGCACCACCGCAACTTGAAGCAAAGTAACTTGGCGACCATAAAGAATCACCCCAAAGTTTGTTTTTAATTTCAGGAAAGTCTTTTCTAAGGTGGCGACTAGATAGACCTTTTAAGCTATTCACTAAATTTGAAATAGCAACTTTTGGTGGGTAATTAATTAATAAATGAACATGATCATCCTCCCCATTAAATTCAATCAATACAGCATCAAAATCCAAAGCCCGATATTGGCAATAGTCACCAACATAATATACATTAAATTGTATAAATTGCTGTGTATATAAGTACAATGAAATAAACAACTTACGTTTTCAAATATTTTTTATTGGAATTAATTTTTATTAAGATCGTTTAATTGTGGTCACATAAGTTTTTAAAAATTTACCAAATTATCACCAACATAATTTTGTGATGATTAATTAGGTAAACCGAATGGTAAAAAATCAGGTTGATGGAATTATATATGGCCAGCCTAGGCTTTTATCAGCATTAATTAACTGTATAACCCCCAAAAAAAATTAAAACAGACACTCACCATTAAAACTTAGGTGTAGCACGAGAGTTAAGCAGTATCCGTTACGATGATTTATTGAAGTCATTTTATTTCTAACTGCAATTGAGCAGGCCTACCAATGCAAGCCAGATGTAAACAAAATTTAAAAGCCGGTAGTGCTTTGCCTTGTTTTAAGGAATATAGCTGTAAGCGTGCATTATTTTCTTTTGTTGTTGGGTAACCTTCTAGTTTCTGATTTGCCTTGGCAAGTTTGAGTAGATTCGGCGTAATTTCTTTGTTTAAAAAATTAACCATATCTATTCCAAGTAAATGCCACATGTTGGCAGGAAACAGATCTTTGGCCGCATAGTAGAATTTTTCCAGATTCTGAATATTTTTCCGCGTTGAATGTAAACCTGTATGTGAAGCAGTTACGTGATTAATAAAGAATTCTAAGACATACCTAATATTTTCAGGTGACTTTTGATAGCAGGCTTGTAGATAGTTAAAAAAATGTGTGACCAATAAAAGGTCCTCATTAGTATCAATCATTGACGGTTTGATGTATTGCAGTTCGGTTATATGAAAAAGTCTTGGATTGTTTTTTCTAGATTTAAGTTGTTTGAGTTGGATTGCATTGTCATACCAATACTTGATGAGCTCATGAGATAGGCAAAGTTCTTGTGCTACGCGCTCCGTATCATATTTGTATAACTCTAATAAGCAGAGTGCCTTATAAAATAGATCAAGATCGATTTTAGATTCTGGAGTCGCGACAAAATAGTCAAAAATACAATGTTCTTGCGTTTGATTTACCTCTAATTCTGCATGTAGTGTGTGAGCATTGCTCGCTATCCATTTTTCTTGATTGTTTAGAAGGAGTTTACAGAGCGTTGTAGCATGCATTTCAAAATTGAATTCAGACTGATCATTGAGCGATTTTAGAAAATGTAACTCTTGTGTTGAATTGCTTATCCCCAGCATTTTCTTAACCAAACCATTGCTTAGTAATGGGCGATATTTGGAAAATTGATAACCTGCAATAAAGTAAGCTACATGAATATAACTTTTAAAGGTCTCGATGGGTTCGAGATGCCCCAAAAGATGTGCGATGATAATCCAATGATTTTGATCAATTGAATTACGTAATAACTCAGCCCTGAGCTGATTATATTCAACTTCCGTATAGTCTGTGAGGCTATCAGACAAAAAATGATAATCACATTTAAAAATTAATGCTAAATGATTTGCTGCAGAATGTCTAAATGAATGAAATGTATAGTGATGTTGCTTGAATAACTGATCCATAAAATTTTTAAAGGGTGCAGTCAGCATGTGCTGGCTGAGTTTCTTATTCTCATTGAACTGACTGAATAAATAATCATTCGGTTTTTTTGTTAACCGCTGTTTGACAACATATTGATGAAATTGTTGATACTCAGATGCTTTGAGTAAGCAATACACGGGCACGCTACGTTGCGCGCTGTCAGTCTTTAATCTGTGTTCATTGCCTATTTTTTCTGACCCATATGGCTTGACCAATAATGATATTCTGTTTAATCCTTCAGTATCTTTGATACGTAAACCAATCATTTCATTAATTCGCATCCCAGTTCTGTAAGCAAGCGTATAAATAAGACTAAGATTTTCATAGTCATGTTGAGAGATGATATTTTGTAGATGTGCTTGTTGAAGTTTTTTGATTAACAGTTGAAATGTGACTGGGCTGATAATACGTGTGCGTGGTCTGGTTTGTTGATCCAGCGTCTCTAAAGTGAATGCTGGGGCATCGAATAGTTGTTCTTGAAATTGATGAAAACGTTTGAGTGTTTTTACAATTTGAGCAGCCGATTTTTTAACAGTATCTTCGAGCAGACTTTCAGCAATACAGTTATTTTGATAAATCTGTGCATATATTTTTTGCAGGCGTGTTTCTTCATCGTCCTCAGAAAATTGATATTGTAAAGAATAGATTAGCCAAGGCTCACCAATTCGAGTGTAGTATGTGTAAATTGAGCTTTTGGCTAACTGGCTATTGTTGGAAATGATTTTAGCAAAAATTGTAGCGCAAAAATCAAATCTCTGAGCTAGCAGATCTATATCTTCTTGAGGTGGTTTAAAGAGACTAATTAACCACAGGGTGATTCGTTTACTGTATTCATTAAAGAGTTTTGCATTCTCCATACAATAATCGATCATGAGTTGATAGATTGGGGCATCTGTTTGGCGAAGACGAATAATTTTTAATAAGTCTTTATGAATTTTTAGTACATCTTTTAGTGCATCTTGCTCATGATGCAAATAAACAGTTTGTGGAGGTAAATTCTTAGACTGATGAATGACTTCAGTAGTGAGCTCATGCTTATATTTAAATTTTGGTTGCACAAAACGCTCAAACTCTTGTTCGGGTAAACCACAACTGAGTAAATTCCCGATGAGGCATTCAGAGAGCGCCGGATCTATATCTACGTTGGGAAGCTGTAACCAGTTGTAGCGAGCATGCTGAAGTAAATGCGATAAGCTATTTTTTTTAAACTTTTTCTTTATTTTTCGAAAGATATACTCAAGATAGCCCTCTACGGGAAGATGAACATGTCGAATATCTCTCAGATTAAAATGTATTAGCCACAGACGTGTGACGGGGTCTGGAATAAAATTTCTAGATTTTCGAACAGTATATTCATCAATAAAAATATCGCCATAATGATTAGAATGGGATTCTAAAAAAAGAATATTAAGGTCTTTATAATGGCGTACTTTTACTGGATTTCTGAGGTGTTCAAGCAAGGCATTAAGTTCAGCTTTTTCATTTAAGCCACCAAATAGAATGGCAGACAATATAATATTGCCCACGATTTCCTCATTTGAGAATGAGTCACAGCTTTCAGCCAATTCCCAATAATTATAAAGCTGTTGTACGAGGTCATTTATTTCATGACCATCGGCATTCCAGCTCATGGTCACGATAGGCTTATCTCTTTTAATATCTAAAACAGCATGAGGCAGCTCTAAATCCAAGCGATGCTGAGCATTTAACTCTTTGATGTAATCTTCAAAAAAATCATATGCAAACTTGATCCACTTTTTACTCGTAGAGTTTTTCTTGATGTGGCTATAAACCTCGCCGTAATCACCTAGCAAATGTGGATTCTGATCAAACTGCTGTTCTGAAAAATATTTGCGGAGTGAAGCATGAACTTCATTTTGAATTTTTTGTTCATTTAATTGTCGAGTAAGTTCTCGTTTCTTTTCGGCAAACAGTTGATCTGCTTTTTTAAGCGATGAGGACATTTAAATTCACTCCAATAATTTCAAAATATTCCTGCATTTCATTTAAATGTGTTGCGAGCGCGCGATATTGGTTCAGAGACAAACTAGAAAATGGATGTGCGGCTTCCTGTTGGAAGGCTTCATGTCCAAAAAGTGCAAGTATTAAAGGCTCGGGGATTTGTTTGTTGGTGAGAAAGGCACGTGTTGTATGGCGGTGCCAGTTGGGATGTGCTAACCCAACTTCAGGATGAAAGTCACGCACATTGGAAGGTGTAAGCGGAGTGAGTGTGCCATTTTGTAAAAGATTTAACAGAGGCTGTTCATTATTAAATATGGCATCAATTTGGGCTGAGATTTCGCGGTTAATCGCCATGTAATGTTGTTGGATATGTTCGAGGAAACGAAGATATTTCTTTAATTCACCGATGAGAAATGCACAAAGTGGAATCAAGCGTCCAAAGCCACGTCTACCACCGACCTCTTTGTCAGACAGCATAATTGTCTGTTGCTGAAAACTTATATTATTCAAAAAACCTGGAAAGTCCCGAACAGGTCGTGCAGCGGTAAACAAAAGTAGGATATGCCACATCCAAATGCTATAAGCATTAAAACTTTCTACCCAGTCGTTATCTGAAGTCGTATAAATTTTGGTGTAAAGATAGAAAAGGATGTCCTTTATGACATTTTTACTTGGTGCTTTTTGGCTACCAAAGCAGATGGACTGATCACTATAGACAATATCACCGTAGTCATTTTCAGCGAGCTGTGTACATAGTTCAGATAAAACTTTGACATAATTTTTTTGTAATTTATTTACATTGTAATGGCAGTAAGAGCTTGAAGAAGAGTGACTTGCATCTACACCAGTGATGATGTCAGCAAGTTGCCTATTGCCTGTTTTTTGCAAAATAACATGATGCAGTAATGAGCTAGTTTTTGATAAGTTCAGCTGAGGAATTTTGACTTCATCTTTTATTATTCTAATTTTTTTCTTTAGCTCATCTTCAGTGATGATTGGTTCTGCTTTGATACGATCAATAAAGTGATTTGGGATAGGGATATCTAAATGAACGGTGTTATTGATCAGTGACTCCGGATATTCAAACGTTGCATCTTCAAAAATGCTGAATTTGGTTGAGAGATAGTATTGGTCACTTTGCAATTTAATGACTTGGCGATGATTTAATCTTTTTACACGCCTTTTTTGAAAATTTAACCAGTCTTTAAAGCCAACGCCTGTGATTAAGCAAAGTAATACAACGAGCACGCTTTTATCATTATGTTTTTTATCATCATGATACAGGTATGTAATTAGGTCAGAAATAGTATAAACACTTGGGAGTAAACAACTTGCAGTGAGCAAATGATCTTGTCGTTGCATATGTTTTGGAATTAACGAAAGTGCCATACGTTGGGCATTTTTAGAATGTCTGGCAAGTGGTGTAATCTGATCTGCTTGAACAATAACAGAGGGGTCTTCTTGCTCGTCAAGGGCTTGCTCATTAGCTAAACCTCTATTACTTTTTTTAGTCTCAATGATTTCGTTAATAGTTCCATCGGTATCCCATGTACGATATTGCAGTTTACTATCTACACTTGATTTGGCAATTTTTGGACGGCTTTTTAGTACATAATTGAATGCAATACGTAATTCATCACAGAAATTTTTCTGAAAATCATTTAGTTCTTGATCTGCTTCAGGTTGAAGAGCAGACTCTACAAATTGCTCTAATGATAGAAATAAAGCAGGGAATTTAAGAGTTAAGAATGCTTGATAATCTAATGCGTGAGCATCTTTTTTTTTTGCAAAAAAAGACTTGTTTGCAACGCGGAAACGCTGAAATAAGCGCTTAATCGTATTGAGATGCTCTGTATGTTGTTTTTCAAATAAATCTGGTTTGATCTGCGGCAATGCTAATAAATATAGTGCTGCTTTAAGGACGAGCACATTCCAGGTGAGTAGTTCCGTGTGCGCATGATAAATGCTGGCAATACTGTTGATGTAATACGTGATTGGGGAATCACCAATTTTAGATTTTCTAGACGCTTGGAGAGTAGCGGGAATGCGAGGTGGTGAACTTGTAGAAATATCAGATTCAATCTCACTGAGAACAAGCCCCTTAAGATAATCTGAGCAGTCATGGTAAACCAATAGATCTGCGATAAAGTTAATATGTGCATGAAGACACAAATCCTCTGCATTAAAAAGCTTTTTTAATAAGTCTGATAATAAAATTTTGGGTTGAGGAAGGGGCTTAGTTTCACTTTCGTGCATATGAACAATTCCAAAAATCTGTTGGATTTGGTGAAAAATCATTTTGATTTAAATAATGATCGACGACTTTTGATTGCTTGCTGACTTCGTCAAGTAGATGCTGGCGACGTGCATGGATTTTTCTGTTTCTATTGTGGAGTTGTGTATGGCTAAAATTGAGTAACTTACCAAGCCCCTCAAGACTGAGCGTTTTATGTGCTTTGAATGAATGTAAGCGATTAAAGTCGAGTAAAACTTCAGTCGAAATATATCGGTTGATCGCTTGCTGAAGATGCTGCGGATTTAAATTGTGTATATCAAAAGTATTTGCTTGCAAAAAACTTAAGAATTCAAAGCTTGCATAGTGTTTGAGTTGTTGTTGTAAGTTGGCATCAGGTGGGAACGTATATACATGTAATTCCTGAGGTGAAGGCGGAAGCTTCATGTGATGCAGGTACAAATCAAAATTATCAGCGATCCAGAAATTGGATATTCCTGCTATAGACCAAACATTGAGTTTGTTTGATGCTAAACGAAAATGAGAAGTTAATCGTAGAGCTCGAAAGGCCATGTGATAGCAGTGATGAATGCCAGCAAAATCTGGATGAGTGTTTAATGCGAGTTTAGAAAGATCTCGCTTGAAGATAATTTTGGGGTTATCAAAATTAAATGAACATTCAGAAGTTACTTGTTTACGCGTTCCACGGCACATATTTAGATTATTAAAATATAACTATGATACATTTCTACTATTTAACTGTTTACTTTTCAAGTAATCTAACGGTATTTATTGTGTAAGTGTAGAAAAGTAGACACAATTTATAGTTTTGGTGTGCATAATTTAATTTGGTTCTATTTTTATTAGTAATATTTTTAAGCTATTACCGAGGTTGGGATTGATTGATTGTATGGCTGTGATTCCTGCTACAAAGTAGTAAAAGTTAGATCATAAAAATACCCCAACCTTGGCAAGGTCACCGAGATTTATTCCATTAAATGACCTTAATTATAAGTATATGATTTGATTACTGGTATATAGTTTTTGGTGGAGTAAAATTTTGATCAATTTAGATCATTTAATGTGGTTTTGGTCACTTCATTTTAGACATTTTAGTTTATAAAAGTCACCTATGTTTTGATGCTGATTTTCGTGAGAAATAATAACAATATATAGTTTAATATAATGATTATTAATAATTTATAAATCGACTACAACATGTAGTAGCGAAGATGCTCAAAATGCACTTACTACGTAACATCAGTTAAATAAAAGTCTCCCACAAACCCAATACGGTTCACTTGGGCCTATGCAGTCTGAAATAGGTTTATAAACTTAATCTGATCTTAAGAACTTAATCTTAGCTTTGTAGAGAAAATCTCTTGAAGGATGAAACGAGTGGATCAGCGAGTAGATGTACTAAATTTTAAAAAACTATTATATCTAATGAGCGTCTTGATCTTGATTAGCCTTGGGCTATGGTGGGGAAGTAAGCTGCTCTCGAATAAAAATATAGAGGCTAAAGTAGAGAGACAGGTTTCAGAGGCTGAGAGGAGTCCTGAAGTCTCAGAGCAACAAATCTTAATTTCTTCAAAACAAATTGAGCAAGTTGGGATCAAATTACACACATTAGGTGCTTCTTCTACTAACATACAAAAACAAATTATTTTACAAGGGCAAGTACAGTGGTCACCAGAAAGCAAAGTTGTACTGACTAGTCCTGTTTCAGGAATGGTGCAGCAAGTTTTGGTACAACCCTTGGCAGAAGTTACCCGGAATCATCATGTACTTGCTGTACATAGTCCAGATTTAATTCAGATTCAAAATGAAATATTGCAGCTTCGTGCTCAACAACAATTAGCCCAGCAAAATTTAACACGTGAACGTAGCTTATATGCTGAAGGCATTATTGCCGAGAAGCGTGTGCAAGAGGCACAGAATCAAGTACAGCGTCTTAATATTAACTTAGGTGCAAAACAGCGAATGCTGCAATTTATGGGAGGAGGGCAGGTAAATAGTCTAAATTCCATTGTCTATGTTAAAAGCCCAACAAGTGGTTATATAGAAAACTTACAGGTTTCTACAGGTCAGTATGTTGAGGCTGGTACAGTATTAGGTCAACTTGTAAACGCTGATTCACCGTTACAATTGTTATTACAAGCTAATTTAGCTGACAGTAAATATGTGCATATTGGGGATGTTGTTCAGGTTGAAGGTTGTGATATTACAGGGCATATACAAAATATCGCTCCAGCACTTGTAGGGAATACACAAACTCAAAATATCATCGTACAAATGGATACCAAACATAATTGTTTGCGGGTGCAACAATTTGTCAAAGTTCATGTTCAAAGTAAGCAGCCAACAGTAATTGCAGCATGGCCAGTACCAAGTACTGCCATAACCTCACAAGATGGTAAACACATTATTTTTGTTAAAAATCAGAAGGGGTTTGAAGCTGTAACGGTTGAAGTTCTATCAGCTGATCAGCAGCAAAGTTATATTACAGCTGAAAAATTAAAACCCAAAATGCAACTTGCTATCAGTGGTGTAGAGCGTCTCAAGGCGGTGTGGTCTGGCTTTGGTGCAGAGCAAGCACCTATTAGCACTACAGAACGTTGAGGTGAGACATATGTTAAAACGTCTTATCGCCTTTTCACTTAGTCAGCGCATTTTAATATTATTGCTCACATTGGCGATCAGTGTGGCAGGCTACATTGCTTTTACGAAACTACCAATTGATGCTTTTCCTGATGTGTCAAGTACGCAAGTACAAATTGTGATGAAATCGCCCGGCATGACGCCCGAAGAGGTGGAAAGCCGTATTGTTGTACCCATTGAACAAGAAATGTTGGGAATATCTCATCAGACAGTAATGCGTTCGCAATCTAAATACGCGATTGCGATTATCACATTAGACTTTGCTGAAGGCACTGACCCTTATTGGGCTAGACAACAGGTGAATGAACGTTTAAGTAATGTGATGTCTGCATTACCAAGTAGTACGTCAGGTGGAATTGCACCCATGACGACCCCATTAGGTGAATCTTTTATGTTTACCTTACATGGGCCACTCAGTGATATGGAAAAACGAACTCTACTTGATCGGGTGGTTCGTCCACAACTTCGTAAAATTGAAGGGGTCGCCGATGTTAACGCTTTGGGGGGACTTGTTCGTACATTTGAAGTGACCCCTAATTTAGAGGCCCTGGCGGCACGAGGCTTATCTTTAACACAGCTACAACAGGCAATCGAGCTAAATAATGCCAGTGATGGTGCTGGGCGGCTTAATGAAAATGGAGAGTCATTACTGATCCGAAGCGATAGCCGCGTCAGAAACCTTGAAGAGTTAGGCGATATTATTGTTTCTAGCCATCAAGGAACATTGGTGCGGGTTAAAGATGTTGCACAGGTACATACTGGAGCACTCACACGCTATGGTGCAGTGACTGAAAATGGCCAAGGTGAGGCTGTCCAAGGTATTGTATTAACTTTAAAAGGTGCGAATGCACGTCAAGTCGTTCAACATGTTCGTGAGCATTTGTCCGACATTGAAAAAACTCTGCCACAGGGTACAACGATTGAACCATTTTATGATCGTGGTGAGTTGGTAAACCGAGCCATTCATACCGTAAGTAAAACGTTATTAGAAGCTATTGTCTTAGTCTTGATTTTACTTTTATTGTTCTTAGGAAACCTAAGGTCTGCTTTAGTGGTTGCGGCAGTTTTACCATTATCTGCACTAAGTACTTTTTTGATGATGCACCATTTTGGTTTAAGTGCCAATTTAATGTCTTTAGGTGGTTTGACGATTGCGATTGGTTTATTAGTGGATGCTGCAGTTGTAGTGGTTGAAAATATTGAAATGCAACTTGCTGAAGCAAAAGAGTCACCGCAACGTTCTTTTTTACCGCCATTAAATATGATTTACCGCGCAGTGTCTGAGGTTGCAGTACCAGTCACAGCAGGCATGATCATTATTATGTTAGTGTTTATTCCATTGGTCACGCTTGAAGGATTGGAAGGGAAGCTCTTTTCACCTGTGGCTTTAACAATTGTATTTGCTTTATCAAGTTCACTAATTTTTTCTTTGACAGTGATTCCTGTACTGTGTTCATTCTTTCTAAAACCGAAAGCACATCACACACCCTTTTTAGTAGCTAAATTAGAAACTGGTTACCGAAAACTTTTGAATCTGAGTTTAGCCCATCCTAAACAGATTTATGTCTTAGCAGGTGGTACCTTACTTCTGGCTGCATTGATTTTCCCATTCATTGGAAAGTCATTTATGCCAACCATGGATGAGGGAGATACTATTTTACAGTTAGAAAAAATCCCTTCGATTAGCTTACAAAACTCAATTGCATTAGATCTGGATATTCAAAAACGTATTTTGGAACAAGTGCCTGAAGTTGAAAGAATTGTGGCACGTACAGGTTCTGATGAATTGGGATTAGACCCTATGGGGTTAAATGAAACAGATAGTTTCATTGTGCTAAAACCACAAACGCAATGGCAAGTCAAAAATAAAGAGCAAATTTTAGAAAAAATTCGTCTTGTACTTCAAGATGTTCCTGGCGTGAACTTAACATTTAGTCAACCCATAGAGATGCGCACTTCAGAAATGTTGTCTGGAGTACGAGGAGATTTGGCTGTCAAAATTTTTGGAAGTGATTTAGACCAGCTTAATGATTTATCAAAGCAAATTGCAATAGTTCTACAAGGCATTGAAGGCAATGAAGATGTCATGACACTCGAAAATTCGGGAGTACAGTATCAAGAGCTGCGAATCCATCGTGATATGGCTATACGAAATCAATTGGACAGTCAAAATGTTCAAGCCCAACTCAAGATGCTCGTGGAAGGCAAAGAAATAGGTTCCATTATTGAACAGGGGCGCCCTGTTCCATTAATGATGAAAGGGGATCCACGTTTGGGAGAGTCGAGTTTTGAATTTTCCAATATTGCCTTGCCAATTGAGAATGCAGCTGCAGTGCCATTGTTATCTTTAGCAGAAGTGGTTAAGACTGAGGGTGTCGTAAAAATTGATCGTGAAAATGCATCACGAATGTCAGTGGTACGTGCCAACGTACGTGATCGTGATTTAGTTAGTTTTGTAGATGAAGCAAAACAATTGGTTGCAGAGAAAGTCAAGTTACCAACCGGCTACTCACTCAAATGGGGGGGGCAATTTGAAAACCAACAACGTGCGGCTGCTCGCTTAATGCTTGTTGTACCTGCTGCATTAACAATGATCTTCTTTTTACTATTTACGACTTTGGGTTCGGTGCGTCAAGCCGTATTGGTTTTCGTCAATATTCCCTTTGCGTTAGTCGGTGGAGTATTTGCATTAGCATTAACAGGTGAGTATTTATCTGTTCCTGCATCAGTTGGTTTTATTGCCTTGATGGGGATTGCTGTACTGAATGGTTTAGTGATGATTAGTTATTTTAATCAACTGATTTCTCGTGGTGTTGCAATTGAGGAAGTTGTTCGTGAAGGTGCTATGCGCCGTTTACGTCCAGTCATGATGACCGCGAGTATTGCAGCTTTAGGTTTGATCCCATTGTTATTTACTACTGGCCCTGGTGCCGAGATTCAACGTCCATTGGCGATAGTTGTGATTGGAGGGCTTATTTCTTGTACTTTGCTGACTCTGATTTTACTTCCTAACTTGTTTAAAAAATTTGGTTTAGCGCGAGATCATCATGTCTGAAATATGCCAACTCTCTATTAACGTGTCCTCTGATATTGCTGAAGAACTTATGGAGCATTTGTGGTTAATTCCTGAGTTGATTTCAGGGTGTACTTGTGTCAACGCACAAGGGTTTGGTAATCGCCAACATTATCGTAATGTTCAGGAAAAAATTCGCGGAGCAACTGAACGGAATCTTATATTGCTGATTGTACAACACGAATCTGTATCATTGGTTTTGGCGCATATTCAGCAAAAATTTAAATCAAGTGATTGTTTTTATTGGGTCATACCTACATTAATTTCTGGTTATATGAGCCAAGGAGCACTTGACTAATGACATTAAATATCAAATTTAAATCAACACTTCTAGGCCAAATTTGGTATCTGTTTGGGTTGGGCTATTGTTTTACAGTGGCTTCGACAGCAATTGCAAAACCTCAACTTGAAGCTGCTTTGCCACCACTTGAAGCAGTACAACAGAGTCTAGTAGAACATCCGAATGTGCGTGCTGCAATATCAGAGCAAGATTATGCAGACTTTGCCCGACAAGGATTAAAAGTAGGGCAAAATCCGTGGACTGTTACAGCCGGTATGCAAGTACGTAAGACGGATACACAACTAGAGCGAAAACAAGCCAATAGTTATGAACCTAGTTTGGGGATAGAAAAACAAATACGTTTGCCTAATAAATACCGGCTAGATCAAGATCTAGCACAACGTATTTCAAGTATTGCAGAAACCCCAACCTTGGCAATAGTCACCAACATAATTTACATTAAATTGTATAAATTGCTGTGTATATAAGTACAATAACATCAATAACTTACGTTTTAAAATATTTTTATTGGAATTAATGTTTATTAAGATCGTTTAATTTTGGTCACATAAGTTTTTAAAAATTTACCAAATAATCACCAACATAATTTTGTGATGATTAATTAGGTAAACCGAATGGTAAAAAATCAGGTTGATGGAGTTATATATGGCTGAACCGTACCGGGTTTGTCGGAGACTTTTTTATTTAAGTTAGGCCACCTGACCTAACGGGTTAATCTTATGCTGCTGTTAGGGTCTAAAAATAGCAGTTTTGAAGGGCTTTATCGAGTGATTTTTTCAACACTCTACGCAATTATGGATATCATAGTATCCACTTTATGTTTTATTTCGCTATAATGGATATAACTGTATCCATTTGGTCTTTGCGGATGAATTTTACCTTACTTGATGATACCGATGTAAGCCAAGCTTATGCGGCTTATTTACGTGAGTTACGCAAGCAGGCAAAGCTGTCGCGCGCTGCATTGGCTGAGCGAAGCTGCGTACCTGCGGCCACCATTAAGAAATTTGAGCTGACCGGGCAAATTTCATTTCGTCAATTGCTGTTGCTATGGCAGACACTTGATTCGCTAGATAGGCTTTATCAGCTCACGCAACTTAGCAAAGAACGCGCTGCTATACCCATGAGTATTGATGAGGTGCTAAAAGATGAGTTTTAAACCGATTCAGAAGCTTAATGTTACTCGTACGCTAAGCTCAGGTGAGCAGATATCTGTTGGAGTCTTGGCGCAGAATCGGCAAGGCGTTTTTTTTCAGTATACTGACGACTATTTGCAGCAGTTTGGCAATTTATCACCGTTTACCTTGCAAGCGAATACGCTAGTTCAAGCCGCACCTAAAGCGCCGCACCAAGGTGTACATGGCGTATTTGGGGATTGTTTGCCCGATGGCTGGGGCATGTTGTTACAAGATCGTATTTTCCGGCAAAAGGGCATCCTACCTAATCAATTAACGGCGATGGATAGACTGGCCTTTGTCGGTGATAAAGGCATGGGAGCGCTGTCTTTTGCTCCGGTGTCTGAGTTTTCAGCCACGACATACGCGGACATTGATTTAGCAACCTTGGGCTTAGAAGCACAAACGCTGTTCGATGCTTCAATGTCAGATTATATGGATGATAATCACGATGAGTTAGATGGGCATACGCAACAGGTGTTGGCCGCATTAGTCGCCGGTGGTAGTTCGGGTGGAGCAAGGCCTAAGGCGCAGATTTATATGCCTGCAGGGGAAACTCAGCATTGTCGAACCTTTGCTCAGCCTGGAGATGAGGCTTGGCTGATTAAGTTTACCTCGAAAAATCTCGCGCTCGGGCATGAAGAAGGGTTGTGTGAAGCGGTTTATTTGCAAATGGCCGAGCTTGCCAAGTGCCAACCACCAGTCTGGCAACTCATTGAAGCACCAACTACAAGCGGTGCGTCTGCCTGGTTGGCGCTTAAGCGTTTTGATTATGTCACGGAGCAGGCCCGTTTAAGCGGTAATCGCAGTTCAGGTCGCTTGCATATGCACAGCGCTTGCGGGCTGCTGGATGCAGACTTTCGAACGCCAAGTTTAGATTATATTGACTTGATCAAAGCCAGCCGTCAGTTGTGTAAATCTCCTGCTGCTGGGCAGCTGCAATTTCGCCGTGCCGTTTTTAACCTGCTGTCGTCTAACCAAGACGACCACAGTAAAAACTGGGCGTTTTTGCAAGCGGATGACGGTCAATGGAACCCTGCACCTTTTTACGATGTTACCTACAGCCCACATCCATTCAACGAACACGCCACTGCTTTCGGCGGTTATGGCAAAGCGCCATCGCTTAAGGTGATGCAAAAACTTGCTACTAGTGCTGGCTTTGCGAATTGGAATGATGCAAAGCAAGTTATTGAAGAAGTCGCAGAAGCCATCAGCCAATTTACGTATCTTGCCAAGCAACAAGGGATCAGTAAAACAACAATGTCCGTGATTGCTAAGACATTGGAGCAGCGTAAACAAGAAAATGCAGCGCTTTTTCTATAACAATAAGAAGGGACAGTAATGAAGCTCGGCCGAAACGATCCTTGCCATTGTGGCAGTGGTAAAAAATTTAAACGTTGTTGTATGAGCAGCGTTTCCAAGCAACATGCCCAAGTCTTCGATGATGTTGAAACCATGCTGGCAATGAACCCAAATTTGAGTCTTGATGAACTCAATGCCGCTTTGCAGCACAAAGTGCAAGAACGCAATCATCAACCTCATCCCGATTTTTGTGGCGTAACGCCAACGCAAATGGCCAATTGGCTTTATGCGCCTTTTGATGAATTAAAGTGGGTGACAATTTGCACTCCCGACTCTCTTTCTGCCAGCCCAATAATGCGTTATCTAGCCCTCATTCTTGATGAGGCCATGGCGCAAGAAGGCTCCTTCAAAGCCACGAGTAAAGGCAACTTACCGGCTAAGTTGGTTAAACAGGCCAGTGAGTTATTGCCTGAGTTTGCCGTTGCTCAATTAGAACGTAGTATAAGCATCAGCGAGTTTTCGGGCAGCAATGAAGACAAATTTAATGCCTTGCACTACACCCGAGTGCTTGCCGAAATTAGCGGTATTATTTATCGGCGCAGTGGCCGCTACCATGTAAAAAAATCAGCGCAAAAGCAGTATCAAGCGCTAGGCATACAGGCCTTTTTCAAACCTATGTTAGAGGCCGCTATCAGCAAATATAACTGGGGTTATTTGGACAGTTTCGAATACGATGTCGACTTGCGCACTTTTTGGTTGTTTATGCTGTGGCGTATTCAAAGCCACAACAGTGTGGAGCAGCTTGTGAAAGAGGTGATGACAGCTTTCCCTAATCTATTGCTGGTATTCCCTACGGATGATTACTTCTCGCCAGAAAGAAACTTAAGTATGCTCATCGAATCACGATTTATTGAGCGATTTTTGCAGTTTTGGGGATTTGTAACGATTGACCCAAGACGTTATATAAACGCTGAACAAGTCGCCAGAGTGATTCAGGTACAGCCTTTGTTAAAACAAACTTTTCAATTCACAATAAATAAATAGCAAGGTCACCGTGAGCGAATTTCAATACTATAAATTTGAGCGTCTGGATGGGTATTTAGATGCTAAAGCACGTCAAGCACTCAGAGCCATTTCAAGCCGTGCCGAGATCAGCGCTACGGCCTTTCAGGTGTATTACACCTACAGTGATCTAAAGGCCGAGCCTTTTGAGCTGATGTTAAAATACTTTGATATCGGTTTTTACTATGCCGATTGGGGCTCAATCGATGTATACATCAAGCTACCAGCAGGAACGCTTCCAGATGCGTTACTTGGCTTTTCAAGTGATGGACTTCATGTTCACGAAAACGATGAGTGGCAGTTGCTGATTTTTTCCCTTGAGGAGTGTGATGAGTATTTTGACGATGAGCATGCTGACGACTTTTTCCAGCATTTAGCCGCTTTACGCGGCGGGTTAATGCAAGGGGATTGGCGCCTTGTGTACTTAATGTGGCTCAAAGCGTTTGATTTTAATGATGGCGTTGAGCGAGTGCCGTTAATTCAATTCGATTTTGAGCACCTCAGGGAAGAGGAGCAGTCGTTTGCTGCGCTGTATGATATTCCCTTAGCATTGGTTAAGGCGCTCGCCATGGTGCTGAGCGAACAACCCAGTCACCAAGCCAAACAAACTCAGCTTACGCTTGATGCGTGGATCCATAATCTCTCGCAAGCAGAGAAAGACACGCTATTACGCACGTTGTTTGAGCAAGGCCAGCTAACCCGTCACCAAGCCTTAGCGCTGACGCGAAAAGAACCTGTCAACACAGACGAGATCTATCAATACTGGTTAACTTCCGCCGTCATTTCTCCTTTCATTGAGCAAGCGCAAAGTCAATTACAGCAAGAGCAAGCCGCAGCACTCGCAAAAAAATTAGCTATCGAAAAAGCGGAAAAAGAAAAAGCGTTGACGTATATCTACAATCAACGTGAGCACTACTGGCAGCAATCACAAGAGCAAGCGGATCGAACTTGCGCCAGTGGTTACGATGCGGCATCACGCTATCTGCATCAGCTGTTTGAGGCCTATCAGTTCAAAGCTGATGAAGCGGCGTTTGAACAACGTTTTAAGCGCTTTGTTGTGGCGAATAATAGCCGTAAAGCACTGTTAAATCGCTTGAGTGATTTGCTTTAAACGATGAGGCGATAGGCTGGCCAAATGACGTTAGCAAAAAACCGATTGAGGGTTGGTTGAAAGGTTGTAAGCCCACCAAAGGTCTACAAATTGTTACCTATGAAGTCACTTTGTGTAGACCTCGGGGTCTAAGTAACGCGCTTTTACCATCTCTGTGGTAAATACTGCGTGAAATACAAAGGCATCACGATATTGGTTTGCTCTAATGCGGATGAGCCTTGTGTACCCGTTAACTTAAAGGTTTTACTTGGAGTACATTTTTCAACGTAGGATGCCAACGATTTTGCTCTTGTACGTTTACCACTTTTGACCTCCACAGGGACGATATCGCCTTCATCGGTCGCCAAAATAAATTCGATTTCGGCACGGGCGTCATTCCATGAATAGCTTGGGTCAACGCCAATGGCAGTGAGCTCTTGTTGCACAAAGTTTTCAGCCACATAACCTTTGTATTCATAGTTTTGTTGCTTAATTTCTTTATAACTGCTGCCGAGCATATGATTAAGCAGACCCACATCAAACAAAAACAGTTTCACCATATTTTCTTTTTTATAGGCCGCTAACGGAGATTTCGGCAATCCTTCAATAGGGTAGTTTGGCAAAGCTAGGCGGCAGCAGTTAAGCCAATGGATCGCGGTTTCAAAATCGCTATAACGAGATTTACGCTCATGCACATGCTTAAATTTAAAGCGTTTAACCGACTCATCGCTGACAAGTGATAGCTGGGCTGGAATGCTATTAAATACCGATTCAATCAGTGTGGTGTCGACCTTGCCCGCGTACTTACCAAAATCGCGGCGATAACCTTCCACTAAATCGGCATGAATTTTTGTGACTTTTTCAACACGCTCTAGAATGCTTGAATCCTTATACTGATACCAAGCAGAAACGGCTTCCGGCATACCACCAGTAAAAAAGTAGTCAGTGAGTTTGTCCATCAATTTGGTGTGTACTGCCGGTGTGCTTGCTTGACTATCAAACGCTTTGATCAGCGCTTGCTCGTTGGATGCGTAAATAAATTCTTGGAAGGTCAGTGGTCGTAAATTGTATTGTTCTACCTTGCCCACAGGGAAGGTGTTGAGCAAACCAATATTCGAGCCGCTGGCAGCGACAAAATAGGACGGTGCTTTTTCAGCAAAGTACTTTAGTGAGGTAACGGCACGTTCACATTCGCCAATTTCATCTAATATCAGCAGATCGGTTTCTGGGTTGAACGCTTGGTTGGTTAACAACTCAATATTCATTACTAGCTCGTCAGGTGACAGAGAGCCATCGAACGCTTCTTTGTAGGCAGGGTTTTCAAGGAAGTCGATACGAAGGATGTTGGCAAAGGTATTCCCAAATAACTCTTGTAGCAGATAGGTTTTACCTGTTTGTCTTGCACCATCGATCAATAATGGCTTGCGCACCGGTTGATTTTTCCATGTTATTAGGGCGTTTAGTAAGTTGCGCTGCATTGTCATTTCCCGCCAATTAAGACTGTTAACTGCCTGTAGTATAACTCAGCCTACACTTTTACGCGCAGAAAAGTGCGGAATTTTACATTTTTATGCGCATAAAAGTGTAATTTGATGACCTTTGGCATTCAGGGATTCACATCATCGCCTTGGCCAACGCGCAAGCTAAACCTAAAAGTAGGATATAAATCCAATTATATTGAGTAAAGTGGGAATATAGTCCCTTTGGTTGGTGATATGGCTAAGCGTGACTTACACAATATATTGTTTCCAAAGCAGCGTAAAATCCTGACGCAGTTTGGTGAAGACTTGCTGTTGGCGATGAAAAGACGTGGTTTTACCAAAAAGCTACTGTGTGAACGTACTGGTTTTGATCATAAAACCGTGAATTAAGTCTTAGCCGGTGATCCGGGCGTTGCCATAGGCACTTACTTAAAGGTGATGGCCGTTCTTGGCATGGAAAGCAACTTTGCAGAAATGGCCGCCCATGATGAAGTGGGTATCAAGCTGCAAAACATAAAATTGCTGGAAGGTTCAAGATGAGCCGTGAAATCGTTGAAGTCTATGCCGACTGGCAGCCAATTGAAGCACCTTTGCTAATAGGGCTGCTTTCTTACAGCGATTCAAGCCGAGGTGGCGTGTTTAGTTTTGCCTACGATAAAGCATTTTTAACCTCAGCCTATCGCTTGCAAATTGATCCCATCCTGACCCTCCACTCCGGTGTACTCTAAAACGATGAAGTCGATAAAAGCTTCCGCGCATTTCTTGATTCATCGCCTGATAGATGGGGGCGTATTTTAATGCAGCGGCGTGCGGCGATTGAGGCGCGCAAAGGCATTCGAGCAACAAGTCGATTAAACGAATTGGATTACCTGCTGGGCGTAAATGACTCTTACCGGATGGGTGGTATTCGATTTAAGCGAACAGGCTCGAATGCTTTTTTGGACGACAATTCTGAATTTGCTGCGCCGCCAATGGCTTCTTTGCGAGAGCTAGAGCATGCAGCAATGCAGATTGAAAAAGACGATAACATCGACAGTGACGAGTATTACCGCTGGTTGAAAATGCTGATTTCTCCAGGCTCATCATTAGGTGGTGCAAGGCCCAAAGCTTGTGTCACAGATGAACAAGACCACTTGTGGATTGCTAAGTTTCCCAATTTAAACGATACCCATGATGTGGGCGCGTGGGAGATGGTCTGTTATGAATTGGCGTTAGCGGCAGGTGTTGACATGTTTCCAAGTGAGATGAGGCAATTTTCGTCACAGCACCATACCTTCTTAACAAAACGGTTTGACCGCGACGGTGACAAGCGGCTGCATTTTTCGTCGGCCATGACACAGCTTCAATACTATGATGGTGAACAATCTCAAGGTGCCAGCTACTTAGAGATTGCTGAATTTATTTCCAATTGTGGAGCACAAACCACAGCTGATTTAGCTCAGTTTTGGCGTATGGGGGTAAAGGCATGGGGAAGTGTTTAATGAAGTGCTGCTGTTTATTTTGGCTTGGTATTTGGTGAAGGGATGTTTTCTAATTTCAATGAAGGTTGCTTGTTACTGTTGTCATCAATGTACTCAAGGGCGTACCTCATAGCCTTGTAGCTTTTCTCGCGTTTTTTAAACATGCGTTGCAGCATAGGGAGAGTGCAGTCCACATAGTCGTGAATAGTGACTTGTGTTTTGCCTTCCGATTCACGATGAATACGACCGGCATATTGAGCCAATGTTCCTTTCCATGAGATGGGCATGGCCAAAAACAACGTATCCAGTCTTGGTAGGTCAAACCCTTCGCCTACATATTTTCCTGTTGCGACGACGACTTGAGCCGATTGCAGATGATTGTCAGCGTTCTTGCGTTCCGCAGCTTTCATGGCGCCTTTAAGTACGACAGTGCTTATACCCATTTCGGTAAGTCGTGAGTGTATGGATTCTGCGTGCTCTCTACGCTCTGTAAGGACTAACGGGTGTCCGCCATTTTGAACACACTCGTAGGCGTCTGAGACGATTTTTGAAGTGCGCTGCTCATTATTGACGAGCCAGCGGTAGGCATCGCTTATTTTGGGGCGCTCATCTGTTTTTATAAGCTCTGCTGCTGGTACATCGTAGAGCTGATGAATCATCACGGTTTGAGTAAATTGCTCATCAGGGCTTTGTTTCACTTTGTAGCGAATAGGCCCTGCCGCCATAAAAATGATCTTTTGATGACCATCTTGTCGCTCTGGTGTTGCTGTAAGGCCCAATACATATTTTGCTCTTACCTCGTTGAGTACCATTTCAAACCTTGGTGCAGATAGGTGGTGGCATTCGTCAACAATAATATGGCCGTAGTCTTGAATGAGAGGAGTGATGGAATTGTCTTTTTTATTAACCAAACTTTGGTAGGTGGCTATGTCGATAATGCCACTCGGCTTTCTTTTACCTCCGCCTATACTGCCAATGGTTACTTCGGGTAGGAACGTGCGTAAGCGCTCTTGCCATTGTCGAGCAGTTGTCGGCTATGAACCAGTATGAGGGTATTTACTTTGCGTTTTACGATCATAGCAATGGCAGTAACCGTTTTTCCAAATGCAGTTGGCGCATGCAAAATACCGAAGTCATGTTTAGATATTGCGGCCACTGCGTCACGCTGGTTCTTTCGCAAAGTGAACTCAGGGGTAAGCTTTAATAATGGTTTACCAATTTCACGCTTATCGTCAAATAGTGGCGAAATGTTTTGCTCTTGTAGCAAAGCAATCGCATCATCGAGGCAGCCTCGCGGTAGTGCTAGATAACCGTTTTCAATACGAGCACAGGAAATAAACCTCGGAATGCCATGGGTTGAAAAGCGCAACGCTTGTGTTTTAAAAAACACAGGATTAGAAAAACTAGCTAATCGCTTTAGTCCGGCCAGTAATGGCCCAGGTAACTCGCTCATCAAAAAGTAGATATGGTTGGCCAAGGTAATGGTCACGTTTTTCGGCAAAGACTCTAATTTTATTGGTGCGGCTTTGGCTGTGATTTCCCAAGGAGGGCGGTTGTCTGTTAGCCCTTGCTCGGACAGTAATAGGGTGTTGGGTGAAATAGTTGTTATGAGTTGGTCAATACTCGACTGAGTGAGCGTTTTAAGCTCAGCAAGGTACCGCCATTGATCATCGATGGCATTCAGGTCACTGTCAACAAAGCAACTACGACCTGAAAGGCGAGCCTCCTTTTGAAGTGGTAACGCAATGAGATTGCCAAACCCGCCTTCAGGAAGTACATCTTGGTTAGGAAAGAGCCTGTCATAGGAGTCAAACGATAGATTTGGAAATATTTCCATGGCTTTATCAAGCAAAGCGAAACCCAGTGCCCGAGCATGGTTCGCTGGGATATTGGTTTCAAAAAATATCCATAAGTGAGCCCCGTTGCCAGAACGCGAGATTTCTATCGCGTGCGGAATATCAAACGCTTGGCACACTTTAGACATTGCTTTGACTTCTTCTTGCCAACAGCCTTTGTCAAAATCGGCTGCCAACAAATAGCACGAATTATCTTTAAGTAGTGGATACAGACCTACCACTTGATGACCGGCAAGGTGCCTGTAAATAATGTGCTCGTTTAATTCGCTAAACTTTCGGTGTGAACAGTCTTGGCATTTAATGCGGGGTTTGTTGCATAGCCCGCTTACCCACTCATTATCACAGGCTACGGAATAGCCACTGCGCCCCTGTTGATTTTGCCAACGATTGGCAAAGATATCCTCTCTTCCACGAAATCGTTGTCTGAATAAGGCGACCTTTTGTTCTGGCGTGAATGTCTGTACTGAACGCTCGATTTGAGCGCTACGCAAAGCCTCTCTTAATGCGAGAAGCTGCTGCTTTTCATTTTCAAGCTCAGCTAGCCTGTTATCAATAGCAGAAATGTTTGGGTAGCGAGCGTCATTCATAACAAACTAATTTTGATTCGCAGCACTATAAAGCGCGAACTTGCGGTGGCTTGATCAGCGACTCTGCTGGAATACCTAACCCTTCATGAAGTTTCCAAATCATTTTTAGCGTGAGTGATCGCTTATGGTTTAGGATTTCATAAACACGATTGCTTTTACCTATCATGGGTTCAAGATCTTTAACGGTTAAGCCTTTGCGCTCCATCTCAAACTTTATTGCCTCAACAGGGTCTGGCAAATCCATTGGAAAATGCTTTGCTTCGTAGGCCTCGACTAACGTAACCAAAATGTCCAGCTTTTCGCCTTCGACGGTATCAGGCTCCGCCATCATTAGGTTTTCGATGTCGTTTAATGCCGCGCGGTAGTCGGCATCTGTTTTAATAGGTCTGATGTCCATTATATTTACCTCTTGTTACTACCTTTTGGCTTCAAATCGTTTGTACATCAATTTTATCGTATTGCGCATGGCTGCCGATAAACCGTATGTAAACCACTTTGTACGCATAATTGATCCAAGCAACTAACCGGTATTTATTACCGGCAATGTTAAACACGACACGCCCATCTTTGAGGATGCTGGCATTTCTAAAGTCCTGTTTCACATCCGCCGGTGCTCCCCAATCAGCGTTTAATGCATGCCTATACCAAGCTAACGTTGGCTCTTTAGCGTCAATGTATTCTGAGCTGTCTTCCCAAAATGTTTTTAAGGTTGATAGTGCGATAATTCTCATAAATAGATATTAGTCCCAATTTGGGACTTTTGCAAGTTTGGTATTCTTGATGCGGTTAGGAGTTGTTACCGCATCCCCAATTGCCCCATTCCTTGGGGCGGTTCACATCCCTCTTATTCACCCTCTTAAGCTCGGCATATCAAGTGTTGCCCCATTGTCCCAACTGCCACGGTAAGTGATCAAATGGGGGGCTTGCTATTTTCGCCTGATGGGCCTTTTCGACATGCGGCTGCGTTTGCCATCGAAGAAGGCCAATACTCTGAACCAATAGAGTGATTCTTCATACCCCAAGCTGTGCGTTGGACGTGCAGGCGGGATGAGCCCCAGTTTGCGTCCTAAACTGACAATCACGTAGAAGCGAACGGAAAATACCTATACGAGCCTGAAACTGTGGCTGAAGTTGAGCATATTCTAGGTGCTGTTGTTGTTCTATTAAGACAGCCGATTTATTCACTCGGTTTAGGCTGTGTGATTAATGTGTTTAGAACAGCCCAAGCTTTAAATATTGGGCTTGAAATTGGGGCAGAGAAGGATAACTTGTATCTCAAACCTGATCTGACAGTTACCCATTTTTTATTGTTTCTATCAGGTTAAATTTTCTAGATGTGTATGAAGGCTAATTGCAGAAATTTGATTGATATTGGTACACAAACTGAGTCTTTGTTGCTGTCGAAGTTGGTGCATTATATTGGGTTAAACCTTTTAAAGCACTGAAGCTTAAAGCAGCACGATCAACTACTTTTCTTGTGAAATTCGCATTGGGATCTGAATATTTAAACGAAATTTCTGCTAAAACAGGTTTTAGACTACCGTAAGGCAATAGGGTATACCATAAACTTAACTCTAAATCTGCATCGAATTCACCTAAATCAATCGTTGCACCACTATATTTTCGTTCATAGATAGTTAGACCACCAACTTGATTCAGGGCTAGACTATTATTAAAATTATAGTCATTTTTGAAGCCAGTAAATAGAATATTGATATCCTCAAAATCGTTAATGGTTCGCGAGGTTGGTACGGTTGTTGACTTGCTTGCAACTACAAGGAAACTCAAGTTATCTTTACGAGTAATGTCATCTTCTAGCTTAGTTTTTGCGCCTGATACATTGCTAGTCAAATCTTTGAAGTCAGCAATATAATGGTCATATCCACGATACTTTAAAGTTACTTCTTTTGTACCATTTTCATTACGCTCTCTGAAGCTGTATCCCATATTTTTTAAAGTACAGCTTCCTTGAGTATCGTAAAAGCGGATTTCTCTTTGTGTATCAAAGATCATAGCACCAGTTACGTCACGACTGATTTTATTTTCAATCGCATTTTTCACCGCTGAAAAATAGCTATTTATGCTGCTTGCTTCATTTCCATAATTAAAATTTATGGGATCTAATAGTACTTTGTATTCGCGAGATGTGGCTTTGGGAGATGCATAGCTCAGCGATGGTAGCACTGTAATTGCCAAGAAAGTTATCAAAGCCGATTGAGTTATTCTCATTTTTCTCTCTAGACAAAAGTTGAATTTAAAAAGCCCAAAAGTTTTAGCTTTTGGGCTTCATTCATTGTTATGGGTTGAAAAGATTTAACTTATCGGCAATATATAAGGTAGGTGTATCGACACGCATGCCCACATTATCCAAATACTTTTGCTCTAAACCATTGGTTGTCCAAAGACCCATGTCATCATCATTCACAATGCCAAGAGTTTGTCGGTTAATCAACCATAGACCTTCCATTTTGTCATGCGCATAACTTACACGTTTACCCATATCCAATACCAATGTTTTACTTACTGGCTGAATATTTAGTGCTTGTAATGCTTCCCATTTTTTATCGTTATTGATGAAATATTGCTCGAGGGTTTTACCTGCAATCGTTAAACCAAGTTTAGGATCTTGCACTAGATCGCCCTGAGTTGCGATATCCTCCAAATTGGTAGCATCCTTCAGATCAATACGATAAACATGTTTCATGATATTCGGATCGTCTTTAAGGAATTTGCCATCACGTTCCAGTACTAAAAACTCATGATCATTAATCGCAATAATAGCTGAGTTTGAGTTAGCATCAATTTCTTGACGATAGAGATACTGAGCAACTTTTCCTGTTTCAAGATTGATCGTCACAATACGTGTTAAGGTTGATTTATTAACAGCTTTAGTCGGTAAGTCCATTGTCGATTGCATAATCCCAACCAATGTTTTTTGGTCAGGTGTAATAGTTAAACCTTCCATACCACGGTTGGCACGACGATAACTAAATTCTTGCGGTAAAGTGAAGGTATTGCGCACATCATTTACAAAAGGATTAATACGACCAATTTCTTTTCCATTGGCATCATAGTGCACAATGTGAGGACCATATTCATCACTCACCCAGAATGTACCATCATTCAATGCTGCCAAACCTTCAGAATCGAGACCGTAATCATCAAGTTTGATAGGGTTCGTTATTGGGTCATAAGGCTTTGATGGATCTTTAGCGATGACCTTGCCATGAATATCGTAAGGTGTTTCGCCTGTACCACCTAGTGCAGCAGTATTCGGTAATCCACTAATATTATTTCCATCACGATCTTTTAATAAAATCGTTTTGATGAGTTTGATTGAGCCATCATCTTGTACCTCAAACAACCCAATTTTAGGTATATAGTCTGGCATTGGAAAAATCTTACCAGCACCATTCACGCCATCATTATAGTCAGCATTTGGGCCACGATCTGTGATTGCGTAAAATTGTTTATTGTTCGTAGGATGGGCAGCAACATCAGAGCCAAAGCCACCCTGTCGAAGTGTAAATGCACTCGCAATAGTTGTTCCATTCGCCTTAAAGCTTGTTAAGTTTTGGTAAGGCAATGCAACCCCTTGGGCAAATAAGTTTGGACCACACTGGATGGAGCTTTGCTGGATTTCATTCGCATCCAACTCACCATTTTGATTTTTATCCAAACCACTTTCAATACGTGTTCCAGCACTCCAGCAATCATCATTTCCAAGTACTAAAGGCGTCTGTTGAATCAAACTATTCAATCCATTTTGACCATTGTCCCCATCATCAGTACATGCGGTTAATAAAATTGTCGAAGCTAATAAAGCTAAGGTTAGTGGTTTTTTTTTCATTTTTTTGAAGCATCATGTTTAAAAAGCTTCATCATAAGAAGCAAAAATGACAATTACATGAATGAAATATGATCAATGTAAAATTTTAGCAAATTAAAAATATCAGTAGTTTGTGGGGGTTATATCTAGGTTTTCTTCATTATTTATCAAATGTGGTTTGAGGTAAAATTAAAATAAAACTTTAAACTGCCACAGTATTCTAGATATAAGCAGCCTTATTATGAAGCTGTCTCATAGGGCAGGGTTATACCAATGCTAAGTTTGAAGTGATTGAATCATCCTACTTACTAACGACACAATGTGACGTGTCGAAATTTATGTTTATTGAAAATTCCCCCAAATAATTTAAATTACTGTAATATTTTCCAATAGTTAAAACATTGCTAGTAGCATCATCAACTTAAATGTACTGTGTTGCAGGTAATAGAATTAAGACATCAGAAATAGCTTCAGCACCATGACTAAACCACAGGCAATGGTGATGACAGTGGTTCAACAGATTATCAAAAGTTACTTCCAACTGTCGCTTTAGGCTGGGATATATTACCTGAGCTTTATACTTATGCTAGCTATGGCAAAGGCTTCGAAACACCAACCTTTACCGAGATGGCCTATCTTACAGTAGGGACTTCAGGCATTAACTTTAATTTAAAACCTGCGACCAGTGATACCGTAGAACTTGGCTTAAAATCGCAGAATACCTTAGGGTTATTTACTTTTGCTGTATTTCATACTGAAACTAAAAATGACATTGTGCCTGACGATGCCAATGGCGGGCGAAGCACATTTCGTAATGCAGAAAAAACCTTACGTGAAGGCTTAGAGTTATCGTGGCAAAAACAGCTCTGGCAAGCACTCAATATTCGAACCAGTTATAGTTATTTAGATGCGACTTTTGATGCTGATATTCCAGCGACCACAACCAAACCGCTGATACAAAAAGGAACATATATTCCAGGTATTGCCAAGAATCAAGCTTTTGTAGGCTTGGCATGGCAACCTGAGCAGGGATTTCAGGCAGGCTTAGAAGCACGTTATATGGACAAGATTTATGTCGATGATATCAACTCTGATACTGCACCAAGTTATACGGTCGTTGCGGCAAATGTTGGCTATTTGTGGGTCAATAAAGACTGGAAAGTAAATACTTATGCACGACTAGATAATTTATTAGATCGAAACTATGTGGGTTCCGTGATTGTCAATGATAGTAATAATCGTTTCTTTGAGCCCGCAGATAGACGAAATTTTAATGTTGGACTATCGATAAAAAAATATTCTAACATAGGCTTTGTTGCATAAATACATAACCAACTGATTTTGTTCATTAATTTTTAGGTTGAAATTCATACAAACCTATTTAAATCAGAAGCTTACAAAATCTTTATGCAACAAAGCCGTGGAACAGCCACAAATAAACTCAGTAATAAATTTTTAAACATATTAATCCCCCGTTAAGTAACGGATTATAACAGCCGTAACTATCTAATCACATGCAAAAAGTAGCCGTTTCGCCTTTTCCTGTCCTCACATGATGCAAGCGGACCATACATCTTAATCAGATAGAAATCGAGTCGAGGTAAATCAATCCATCACAAATGGAGCAGAAATTATGCTTGATCACACTCTTGGTTAATGCTGAAAAGTCTTTGAGTTTTAATTAATAAATAAGTGTATCCATGTCTACCCTCAACTTTACTTATTTTCAGATAGCAACCAATCGAGAGCACTCATTTTTACAATACCATTATAATTCGCTTCAGTCCCTATCGTGTCTAAGGTAAGCAAATACTTGGGATACGAATCAGAAATTTTCTGTAATGGACGTAACTCTCGGCTGAGTGTCTCCTCATTGAGCGTTTCTAATGCCACCTGATAATAAGTTAAATTCTGTAAAGTATCGACAGCAACAAAATCAATTTCATATTCATCAACCCGCCCTACATAGACCGTATAACCTCGTCTGACAAGCTCAAGATAAATCACATTTTCTAAGATATGACCTTGATCAGCATTAGCATCAGGCAACATAATCCGGCGCAATCCGACATCAACTAAATAGTATTTTTCAGAGGATTGTAATAACTCACGCCCGCGTACTTTAAATTGTGCGGCACTATAAAATAACAAACTGTCCTGTAAGCCCTGAATATAGCGTTTTACTGTTTCAAATGAAATTTTAACCCCACTTGAAACAAAGGTATTTTTAATTTTATTGATGGAAATAGGTGAGCCTGTCACGCTTGCCAAATATCTTGCGACACGCTCGAGAGAGTTAATATCGGCAGTATTCAAACGGGGAATAACATCTTTAAACATTACACTGGCATAGACTGCTTGCAAGTAATCATAAGTTTCCTGCTGGCTAGTCATGGCAAGCGTATAAGGGAAACTACTGCGCGTATACATGGCATACAAATCACGATTTGATAATTGTTGGATGATCGGATTATTTTCAATATGCCACTGTTTAAATTCTTGGAATGACAGAGGTAGAACATGTTGCTCGATATAGCGTCCTGTAAGTAAAGTCGCAAGTTCTCCACTTAGAAAGAATGCATTTGAGCCTGTAATATATAAATCGATATAATCCCGAACATATAAAGAGTCGACTACTTTCTCAAAATTTGTAACATGTTGTATTTCATCTAAGAAAACATAGTTTTTTTTACTTTTATCAACTTTGGACAATACATAATCATGTAGTTTACGGTAATCGGTGAGTTCTTCAAATTCCATAAATTCGAAGTTGATGGCAATGATGTTTTCGGCTTGTACACCCTGTGCTTTTAGGATTTGTTGAAACATTGCCAATAAGGTGGATTTTCCAGAGCGACGCACACCTGAAAGTACTTTAATGACATCACGGTCTTGCCATGTATTCAGAAATTTTAAGTAGCCATCACGTCGAATATTAGCGCTTCTCATTATTTACACTTGGAATCTAAAGTTTTAATAAATTATATCAAATTTTAGAACGTATATGTAAATATATTTAATTTTAAAAAAAGTTTAAGGTTAAGTGAAACATTCAAAGCTGCTGTTGAAGTATACGGATAGTAAATGTAATAAAAATCCAGATTCTATCTTTTTTGACTCTGTACACGACAAAAAACCTAAATATGCCTAATATCGTATCTGGGTCTACTCCTTAGATGAGCAATGGTGATGCCTTGTTTTCGGATTTGTTGAGACTGTAAATAAAACTATGTAAACGCTTAAACTCCCCCAACGTTGTTGGGGTCAAACAAAAGGTGTTTACCATGAAAGATGAAGCAATGTTGGCACTCGCTAAAGAGTTAGCCAAGAACCTAAAAACCGAACTCGATCTCAATAATTTTAGTCGGGCTTTAAAGAAATTGACTGTTGAAACTGCCCTTAATGCGGAACTCACCGACCATTTAGGTTACGAAAAGAATAGTCCACGAACAGGTAAAAATGCTCGCAATGGTTACACAACGAAGCGTCTACTGACTGATGATGGTGAGTTTGAACTAGATACCCCTAGAGATCGTGAGGGTAAATTTGAGCCACAGCTTATCAAGAAAAATCAGACCCGTATCACAAAGCCAATTTCTGCTTTTGAGTGAGGTAAAGCAATTTGAACCGTTAACATATTAGTAGAAATAGGATCTAATGGTGCAGAGCAGGATAAGGCAATAAATGCAGGTTTATTCGGTGGTGGTGAGCGATCATTCTTTGGTTTACCATCAAATAAGCGAATCCATTTGGATACAAGATTTGCATTCAATCCATGTTGCAAAGCGACCGAAGCAATTGAAACGTCAGGTGCTTTACAAGCCTGAACGATCTGCTGTTTAAATTCAGCACTGTATGTTCTTCGTTTTTTCGCTAGAGATGCGATGGATGTCTGATTATTTGTCGTCATAAATTTAAGTCCCCACTTGTTTTTAAGTGGGGACTAAATTAAGGCTTATAGGATGAATTCATAAGGTGTGTTCAGCGGACGCTTACGAAAAAACAGCCAAGTGCTCATATGGTACAGTTATATCAAGAACAATGGTCAGATTGGCTATCAACGACACATGTGGCAAGTGAAGGTGTCCTGCAGAATGAAAGTTAAGTGTCTATTGAGGGGTACAATCTAATGGGAGAAATTGAAAAATAAAATACCATTGAATATTTGGTCATTATTTGTTAATTTCTGCGCAAAATTTAACATGCAATAAATTTATGTTCAAAAAAAATATAGTATTAAAAAGTATTTTGCTTACTTTGGGTGGTTTTGTTGTTACTCCTTTTGCATTTGCAGAAACATTTGATCCAGCGATAGATGGTTTGATTCGAAACCAGCAGCGCCAAGCAGAACTAGAAAAAATTATACAACCAGAACGTGATGTTAATTTAGATGTCATCCAAAAAAAAGAAGCTGTACAACTTACCGACCTTGAAGATCAGAATTGTTTTGAAATCAAGACAGTTGAACTTGATGGCGAAATGAGTAAGCATTTTGATCAATATGTGCAACAAGCGTTAAAAGATTTAAGTTTTACTCCAGGTTTATGCATGGGTGAGCAGCGAATTAATCTGTTGATGACGCAAACGCAGAACATCATCATTGGCCGAGGCTTTACTACGACACGAATATTGGCTGCACCTCAAAACTTAAGTACAGGCGTATTAAAACTCACCGTCATTCCGGGATTAGTTCGAGAAATCAAACTCGATTTAAGTGATGAGGAAAATACCCGAGCAGGCCGAATTCAATATGCCAAAAATATCTTTCCAATGAAGAGTGGCGATATTCTCAATTTACGTGACTTAGAGCAAGGCTTAGAAAACTTAAAAAGACTGCCTACAGCGGAAGCTGATATTCAAATTATTCCTGCAGATGCGCCCAATCAAAGTGATGTTATCGTCAAATGGAAACAGCGAAAAATTCCAATTCGCGTGACCTTAAGTGCTGATGATGCCGGTAGTCGTCAAACCGGTAAATACCAAGGTAACATCACCGTTTCAGTCGATAACCCTTTATTTAGAAGTGACTTATTTTACGTCACCATGGGCCGTAACTTAGCAGATCAGCAAGAGATTACGGATCAAAATGGAACCACTGTGAAGAGCGGAACCCATAACTATGCCCTTCATTATTCAGTCCCTTATAAAAACTGGCTGATCAGCGCCAATGCGAGTCGATACAATTATGACCAAGCTGTTGCAGGCACCAATAATGTCTATAACTATAATGGAGAAAGTCAGACTCAAGACTTAGGCTTGACCCGATTGCTTTATCGGGATGCCAAGCGTAAAACCTCAGCGACCTTGAAAGGCTGGCATCGAGAATCTAAAAGCTATATTGATGATGCCGAACTGACCATACAGCGCAGAGATGTTGCGGGTTG
Organism: Acinetobacter sp. YH01007; assembly: GCF_013420425.1. Classification (NCBI taxonomy): domain Bacteria; kingdom Pseudomonadati; phylum Pseudomonadota; class Gammaproteobacteria; order Moraxellales; family Moraxellaceae; genus Acinetobacter; species Acinetobacter sp. YH01007. The sequence continues at coordinate 47,869 of NZ_VOYC01000021.1, forward strand.
GCAGTTAAACCTTGATCATCGTGAATATATTCAATTTGCAGTGCTGGATTTGAGTCTAGGGTATAAGCGAGGCACAGGTGCATTCGATTCATTACCAGCAGTTGAGGAAGCGCTGAACGAAGGTACATCACGGATGAAGATCTGGACGCTAGATGCCAATCTGAATGTTCCGTTCCAATTTGAGAACCAGCAATATAGCTACTCAAGTGCCTTTAGAGCGCAATACAATGACACCCCGCTGACCATCCAAGACCGGCTTTCCATTGGTGGAAGGTATACAGTACGCGGTTTTGATGGTGACCTAACCCTAGCAGCAGACCGTGGCTTCTACTGGCGCAATGATTTAGCCATGTCTATTTTTCCCGCACATCAATTCTATATGGCCTTGGATGCTGGGCATGTTGATGGTCAATCTGCCCAATGGCTTTTAGGTAAAACCCTTGTGGGTGGTGCGATGGGGCTACGTGGTCAATTTAAGGTGGGTGGCACTTTTTACTACGATATATTTATCGGTAAACCAATCAAGAAGCCTGAATATTTCCAAAATTATGATTTGAATTATGGTTTTAGTGCCAGTTATTCATTCTGATCTAAAGAAAAGTACAAACTAAAAAATGAGCTCGTAGTATTAAAGCGAAAAAATCTCCCAAATAAAGACACATTGGTAATTGAAAAATGAATAAGAACTGCTATAAAACGATTTTTAGTCAAACCCGTGGTGAAATGATTGCTGTTGCAGAAAATGTCGCAGCTGCAGGACAAGCCTCAACACAGAATAATAAAGCGGTTGATCTTGAAACACCAGTCGTTGCTTCTGAAAAAAGTTTAGCTTTAAAAGTTCTTTCATTTTCATTGATGCTGATTACAGGCACTGCCCTGATCAATGCATCTATTGGTGTATCGCACAGCAATGTTGTTGCAGACTCGAATGCGGCAGGCAATCAGCGTCCAACGATATTGAACAGTGCCAATGGCACAACGCAGGTGAATATTCAAACCCCAAGCAAAGCTGGGGTATCGGTGAATCACTACCAGCAATTTGATGTGAATCAGAACGGTGTCATTTTAAATAACAGCCGCCAAAATACTCAAACGCAGCTTGGGGGTTATATCCAAGCCAATCCGTGGCTTGCAGGCGGTGAAGCCAAAGTCATTGTTAATCAGGTGAACGGCAGCAATCCAAGTCACTTAAATGGCTATGTAGAGGTCGGTGGACGTAAAGCAGATGTGATCATTGCCAACCAAGCTGGGATTAATGTCGATGGTGGCGGTTTTATCAATGCAGGTGGGGTGACTTTAAGTACCGCCAATCCGAATATTCAAAATGGACAAGTGACAGGTTATCAAGTCCGTGACGGGGTGATTAACATCACAGGTCAGGGCTTGGATGCCAGTAAAGCCGACTATACCCAGTTACTCAGCCGTGCTGCACAGATCAATGCGGGGATTTGGGCTAAAGAATTGACGGTGGTTGCTGGACAAAATGATATTGAAGTTAATCCGCAGGCTGGTGCGATACAGGCGGCTTCGGGGTTGGCAGGCACTGTGCCACAGTTTGCCATTGATACCAGTCACTTAGGCGGAATGTATGCGGGCAAAATCAGTTTAATCAGTACCGAACAAGGGGTTGGGATTAACAATGCAGGGCAAGTGTTTGCTTCAGCCGGGCATATTAAAATCAGTGCCAATGGCGAGCTGCAAAATAGCGGTGCAGTAGTTGCAGAAAATAAAGTCGATAGCACCCCAGCGAGTTTAAATCTTCAAGCAAAAGATTTAAACAATAATGGCAAGATATTAAGTCTAGGCGATCAACGCATTCAGGCTGAAAACGTCAACAATACCGGCCTCATTAATAGCCAAGGTTTAACTCGTATTGATGCCAGTCAAGGCATCCAAAACGTGGGTACAGGTCAAATCTATGGTGACCATATTGCCCTGCAAGCCGCGCATCTTCTCAATGCAGAACAGCAAACCAATGGCGATGTCAAAGCAGGCACGATTGCGGCACGTCAACGCTTAGATATTGCAGGCGGAAAAATTGAAAACCGAGAACAAGCCTTAATTGCCAGCGAAGGTGCGCTGACTGTTGGTGGACAACTCAATGCAAACCATATGGCAGAAGGCTCTGCCGCATTATTAGACAATGCCAGTGCACGTATTCAATCCGTGGGTGATATGTACTTAGGCGTGGATATTTTGACCAACCGAAATTTGCATTTCAGTTCAAGTGTCAAAGAAATACCAGAAACCCGCAAAGATGTGACCGCTTATCAAGGTGCTGGAAGCGCTGAAATTCTTGATTCATCGCATATTACAGGTCGTGGCAGTTATGACAGCATTTATCTGGATGGTCAAAAATATGAAGACTATACCCGATATATCTACAACCAGTACGAAACCCAACACTATGTGGATTCCAGTGCACCAGCGGAGATTATTTCAGGTGGCACACTGACGCTAAAAGGCCAAAGCCTGACCAATGACAAGAGCCAAATTCTAGCGACGAAAGGCATTAATATTGAACAAAATGAAGTGAATAATATTGATGCTGAGGGTGAGCATCGTGTGATTAAAACGGGGACATCACAGTATCACTATGTAGGTTGGAATACATTAGGTACAAGTAAACGAAGTAAGTGGAACAGTGTTAAACCCTATAATCCAGCTGATATCGTAACGCCAATAAAACTTGATGTGGTGAAATATGATGGTGCTCACCAAGGCACATTAAATGGTGATACCTCAGAACTCAGCTTACCGCTGCAATCCTTATACAGCGTTAATAAAGAAAATAATAACCGCCCTTTGATTGAAAGCAGCGATGCCTTTACCAATTATAAAAATTGGTTAGGCAGTGATTACATGCTGCAAATGTTCGCGACCAACCCACAAAATATGCAAAAACGTTTAGGGGATGGTTATTACGAGCAAAAACTGGTCAATGACCAAATTGCACAACTGACGGGTCAAGTTTATTTAGATGGTTATACGAACTTCGAGGATCAATTCAAAGCCTTGATGGATTCTGGGGTAAGTGCTGCCAAAGATCTTAATTTAAGTGTTGGAGTGAAGCTCTCAGAAGCACAGATTGCTCGATTGACCAGTGATATGGTGTGGCTGGTGACAGAAACCATTACCGTTGATGGCGAAAAAATCCAAGTCTTGGTACCGAAAGTGTATGTTGCGGTACAGTCGGGGGACTTAAACAACAAAGGTGCCTTGATTGCAGGCGAGACGGTCAATTTAAAACTGAGTGGGGATTTAAACAACCAAGGCAGTATTGCTGGACGCCAATTGGTGAGTCTTGAAGCCAATAACATTAATAACGTGGGTGGCTTAATACAAGGTCGAGATGTCTTTGCGACAGCACACACCGATATCAATAATATTGGTGGGACAATGACCGCCAATCAAATCCTTGCCCTTGATGCGGGCCGAGACATTAACAACATCACCACGACGATTAAAACTGAAAATAAGCACGGTTTAAGTGAATTTAGCGCTGAAAACATTGGCCGTGTTGCTGGGCTGTATGTACAAGATGCGGATGGTCAGCTGGTTGCCAATGCCAAGAATAATATCAATCTGACTGCATCAGATCTACAAAGCCAAGGTAGCATTGCGATCCAAGCGGGACAAGACCTGAATCTTTCTACGGTGAATGTCAGTCGCAGTGATTTAAGCTCAGCAGGTGACAAGGATCAGATTCTGAATGCTTCGAGTCGAGATGTAGGGACGCAGATTCAGGCGAAAGGAAATATTTCCCTGCAAAGTGGTGCCAATACTCAGATTAAAGCCAGCACCTTGAACAGTACGTCGGGCAATGTAGTGATTGATGCTGGACAAAATGTCTTGATCGAAAATGGACGAGATGAACGCAGTTCTCAGCTTGCAGCCCAAGAAAAAGGTGGCTTCTCTACAACAGATAAAAAAATCCAATCTTCGACCAGTCAATCGATTGCAACCGACATCCAATCGGGTGGCAATATCCTGATCAATAGCCAAACAGGAGATATTCAAGCCACGCACCTGCAAGCTGGTGCGAAAGACAGCATTCAAATTACGGCAAACCAAGGCAATGTAAAACTTTTGTCAGATATTGATACTGATATAAAGAGCACGGAAACAGCCAAGAAAAATACAATTCAATTTAAAAACCGTCAATCAGGATATATCGACGAAGATGTTGCACAAACACAGCTCAAAGCTGGCAAAAATGTTGATATCAATGCCGGTAAAAATATCGAGCTGCAAGCCAATGATATACAAGCTCAAGACAATATTTATATTGGCAATAAACAATTCGAACGCCAAGCGGATGGCAGTTTAAAATCCAAAGATGGTAATGCCCTGCCCGAAAATGTCAGTCTGACGACATTAGAAACCAATGATCAGCAATGGGATGAAACCCAAAAAGGTTATCGTGGCATTGCCAAAGACTTAATGAAAGTGACTGCTGTTGGCTTAGCGGGTATTGAGGCTTTAGCTCCGGGATTAAAAGCACCGAAGATCACGATCGGAGAATCATCGAGCACACGGACTGAGCAAAGAACACAAACAGGGACCGATCTTGGTGCCAATAATGTCTATGTGGGTTCAGCAGGTCAAACGACACTGACCAGTAGCAACATTGATGCACAGAACACGGTCTTAGCGGGCAAAAAAGTCACGCTCGATGCAGCAGAAGAACAACACAAAACTGTTACGTCAAACAGCAAAGAAACGGTACAAGGTCTTGGGGTTAAGCTGAATAAAGACAGCATTCGAGTGGGCGGCTTTGTACTTGAAGACGCAGAGAATACCGTTAAAACTACAGCCACAACGCATAAGTCAGGCAATATCAATACTGAAAATTTAACAATTCAAGGTGCAGAAGGTGTAGATATCCTCGGCCAAAATATCACAGCGACAGGTGATACGATCATTGATCATGGTCGAGGAAATCTTAACATAGGCGGTTATGAAAATAAAACCACCACAGAAGAAAAGACTCATACTGAAACCATCAGTACAGAAGTCGGCATTCGCAATGCCTATTTAGATGCAATCTTAGCGGTAGAAGCTGTTGCAGATGCAACTAAAGCCTTATCTAAAGCTAAAGATGATTATAGCCAAGCACAACGTGACTATGCAGCGGGTCGAATTACCAAAGGAGCCTTAGATGACAGCAAAGCCAATGTCGCAATGGCAACGGCCAATGTGGCAAGTGCACAGATTGCTGTAGGGGCAGCAGCCGCATCTGCGGCTGCAAGCAGTGCAACCTATGGCTTTACTATTGGTGCCAATGGTGAAAGGATTGAAACTACGACGACCACGAATACAGAACAAAGCCAATGGCAAGGTAGCAACTTAGATTTAAATAACCTTCAGCTTAAATCAGAAGGCCAAGACATCAATATCCAAGGCAGCCGAGTGAATGCAACAGGCACCACGACCTTTGATGGCAGCAAAGACCTCAATGTGACTGCAGGCGTCGAGCATAGTAAACAGGACAGCAATAGTAAAACCAATAGCCAAAGTGTGAGCTATACCTATGGCGGTGGCGGCAGTGCTTCAATAGGCAAGCAAACCAGCCAATCACAAAACGAAAGCCTCACCCACGTAAATAGTGAAGTTGTGCTGAATCGTACTGAAGGTGCAATAGACAAACTGAATATTCAGGGCGGTGAGGTTTCTATCGCTGACCGAGGTAATCTACAAGTAAATCAGATCCATGTAGAAAGCTTGCAGGATACAGAGACTAGCAGTAATAGCAGCAAAGGCGGAAATATTGGCTTAGGTTTTGGTTCTAACGGTAAAGCCAGCAATATCAGCGCTGGCTATAACCAAAGTAAGGGCAGCATTGACAGTGCATGGGTAAATGACACTAGTAAGCTGCTGATTGGCAATGCGCAGAACGATGCTGATCTAGATGCGATGGGTGTTAAAAATATTACCAGTATTGGTGGTGTGATTGCCAATGCGACGAAGAATGAAGACGGCACATTAACGGATCACGGTAAGCTGAACTATTCAGGCGAACTTGCGCTGAAAGACATAGAAGATCATAACTACAACAGTAGCAGTGGTTTTAATGTATCAACGACGATAGGCAAAACCACGAACAACAAAGATGGAGAAAAATCCAAATATCCAAACGGTTCAACCACCATTGGCCTTAACAGCAGTGGACAAGAAACAGAACAATTGACTAAGGCAACGATGGGTCAAGGGACTGTTGCAAATGCCTCAGACAGCACCAATCGGGACATTAATAATACGCAAGAAATTACTCGTGACCAAGTGACGGGCATGCTGGATGGTTCTGTGACGGTTGATCAGCGTTTACTGAGTAAGAGTGGACGGGCGGAGATTATTCAAGAGCAGAAGGAATTACCTGAAAATTTCCGTCAAAGTGCTGAAAATATTGTGAAGCAAATGCCTGAGGGAGAATATAAAGAGAAGGCTTTACAAAGTTTAAATAATATACAAGCAAAACTTTATAGTTTACCAGCAGATTTTGAGGGTTTAGAGGAATATGGGCAGCAAGTTGCAGGGGAGCTATTGAAAAATGGTCTTGAAATTAAAGAGGTCGAAAAGATTATAGATACAGATAATTATTGGTATGCAATTCAAAAATTATCTGCTGTCCAAGAACAATTAGATATTTTGAGTCAGAATGGTAGTGGCATTGAACAGATTCTTAATTCTGAGCTCTCTAAAGAGCAACCAATAGTCAACTCAAACTCCTTAATTAGTATATTAGCTGAAAATACAGATAGTTCTCTTGCTGTAAAAGAAACGGATTTACTAGGTTTTAAATTTTTACATGCGGCAGCAGAAATTAGTAAAAATATAGAAAAAATTTCTGTAGATAGTGGTGTTGACATTGAAAAAATACAACTTGCTGCTAGCGTGTTGTTAGGAGGGCCTGTAAAAGCAACAGCAGGATATATAGTTAATCAATTTAGTGGAGAATATATTGATTATGCTACAAATGCGGTATCAGATCATTTAGTAAAATCACTCTACGGACTTTCAGATGGTCTATATGATGATTGGAGTCGGTCTGAAAAAATTAGTGAGTTGAAACAGCTTGGACTAAGCGATGATGATTTTCAACGAAGTCTTAATTATGCGGAATCACTGCAAAATGCAAAGCTAGGTGCTACTTTTATTGTTGGTATAGCTGCTGAGACACTAATTTCAGGGAAAGGAAAAGCTAAAAATAGTGATGAAATATCAGTAAAACCTACTGTTCCTGATTATGTTACTCGTAATGATCATGATTTTTCTGCTACAGAAAATTATAAAGGTAAACCAAAAGCTTACATAAATGACAAAGGTGATTTGGTTGCTGCAAACCCTGAAGGAACAGGATCTGTTCAATCTCATATTAGAGGTGGTAATTCTGAGAATACACCATACATTTCAACAAGTGATCCAGCAATAGCTATTGATTCTAAAAATTATGGTGGTGAGCAAATTAAGATTGATACGAAGCGATTGCAGGAAGATATTGATGCAGGTAAGATTTCTGGTAGTCAGATTGTGACACATACCGAAGTTAGAAAGGAATTACAATCTAAAGTCGATGCAGCTCAGGCGAAATATGATCGTAATCCTAGTAAAAAAAATCGAGATAAATTAAGAGATGCAAATAAAGATTTGAATCATGCTATTAGAGATGGGGAATGCTTAATCAAAGGTTGTGTTCCATCAGAATACATAAAGAAATAGTTTGTAAGGAGTATAGAGTTGGAACAGAAGATTATAGACTTATTAAATGAGATTCCTGATAGTGTCAATTATACAGATATAGCAGAGGACTTAGATGCTGAAGATATTTCAGTTAGCCGTATAGAACAGTTAAGAGAATTATTAACAAATTCGGATGACTATATTGTATTCCAAGCTGCTAAATTGTTGACATTTTGGGGAGATGATTATGGTTTTAATGCTTTAACTGCATTATTTGAAAACAATAAATTAAATGGTTTTATTGATCATAGGCTAAATGGTTATGATGATACATTGCAACATGTTCTTAGAGCATTTATTCGTTATTGGGCTGATAAATCTGACCATGGTCTAGGTACCTTAACAAGAAAAAAATTGTTTCCATATATTGTCAAAATAATAGAGCTTGCTAATACTCAACCTTTTGGAATAGATTCTTTATTTGGTTTAATAATCGATGAGGACTTCAAAGAATATATTCCATTTTTAAAAGAACATTTAATTTCAATCATTGATCATCCAGAAATACATGGTTGGAAAATTCATGATGTTATTGAGTTATTTTTAAAAATTGAACCTGATTTTGTATATAAATTATTGGATGAAAAAGGAAAGACGTTAAAGGATTTTAATTTTTGAAATTAATGTATCGACCAGTATTGGTATTCCACAAAAGGGAACTAAAGAAGCTTCTACAGCTCCAAAAGGTTCAACGACCATTGGTATCAATAGCAGCGGGCAAGAAACAGAACAACTGACCAAGGCAACCTTAGGTCAAGGTACTGTGACGAATGTGAAAGATACGGTAATCCCCCCTAAAAATAATAGGATCTAAAAGTAGAATTTTCTCTTAAGATACGAGCAGGAGATTCTGCATGAAAACATCTAAATTTACTGATAGTCAGATCATGTCCATCTTGAAACAGGCAGAATCTGGCACACCTGTAGCGACCCTTTGCCGTGTACACGGCATGAGTAATGCTACCTTTTATAAATGGCGTGCCAAATATGGTGGTATGGATACATCATTAATGGCTCGACTGAAAGAGCTAGAAGCCGAAAATACCAGACTTAAAAAGATGTATGCGGAA
>NZ_VOYC01000022.1:0-50250 GCF_013420425.1 Acinetobacter sp. YH01007
GCTTGGCCAGAAAAATGAGTCGTTCTCGCTGTTCTAAACTAAGTGGTACAGAAACAATTCGAGGCATGTGTGAACATCTGTTAACTAAAAAAACTTTTTCGCATGATTAGTTATTTTTGTCAACTTAACAATGTGGATGGTTTACCTAATTTTGACTTTATGCTAAATCCCAATTCAGGCATTGTTCCAATTTTTGCATCATAAATTACGATTCTAATATCACTTTTCGCACTAGATTTTGCTTTAATCTTATTTGATTGGTATCTGGATATAAAGTTTTCCACATCTGGAATAGTAAATGATGCCGTTTGCTTTTTCTGTAATTCTGCCAGCAAAAACTGAGTAATATCTCTGAGTTCCTGTAATGGTATCTGAAAAACATCTTCGCCCCGCAAAATCTCTACTATACCCTCTGATTTATGCGGTACATAAGTGAATAAATGATGATGTTCTTGACGTAAAATTCTAATTACAGGATAAATTAAATTATTTATTTTATTTAAGTTTTCATCACCCGCACTTAACTCCCCATCACATAGTAATTTAAAAAGGGCATAGAGTTCACTCCATTCCCCCTTATTTGCTGTAATCATACTCACCAATCTTCAATGCTTTTAATATTTCTTTTGCAGTTGCCTGTATCGCTGGAATAGCAACAGAATTTCCAAATTGTTTATAGGCTGAGGCATCTGAAACCACGATTTTGAAATGATCTGGAAACCCCTGCAACCGTGCCCATTCTCTTGGCGTCATTTTCCGAATACCTTTCCGATTTACCTCTCCTTTAATTCTAGTAGTTGGAGTAAAGTCTGTAATTCTATGATCTATAACTAAATTACGCTCTCTCCCCATTCCACCTACAACTATGGCATTGGCAATTGCGTGATCTGGAATAATAGCGTAACCAAAACCATTTCCTTTATTTTCATGTCGAGCTTTATGCTTTTCCAAGGTATCTAAATACTGTGTAGATAAGTAATATTTAGTAGGTACAACCTGAGTTTCCTTTATATCGGCAAAACAGGTTTTTTTATTTAATGGTTGTGGATAAGAGAAATTTTGAATTCCAGTATCTTTATGGAAGCCTACAATAAAAATTCGCTCTCTATTTTGGGGAACACCAAAATCTTTAGCATTTATAATTTGAGGCTCAGCAACGTAGTAACCTAAATCATCTCTTAATGTTTTTAAAATAGTTTTAAGTGTATTTCCCTTATCATGACTAATTAAGCCTTTAACATTTTCTAAAAAGAAAGCTTTAGGTTGTTTCCGTTTTATAATATCCGCAACGTCAAAAAATAGCGTACCGCGTGTATCTTCAAATCCAGATCTTTTACCTGCAATTGAAAAAGCCTGACAAGGGAAGCCTCCACATAAAATATCGAAATGATCAGGTATCGCATTTTTAGTAGACTCTAAAGTGATATCACCATAAGGCGTTTCACCAAAATTGACGGAATATGTTTTTTGGGCATATAGGTCTATTTCTGATGAAAATACGCACTCGCCACCAAGATTTTGTAACGCTAGCCGAAATCCACCAATTCCTGCGAATAGGTCAATAAATTTAAATTTACTTGGGTATTCTGGATAAAAAGGGATTGATTCAAAGAGGGAAAGGTTTTCCTCTTTGTTTACCACTAATTCATCATGAGCCTTTAAAACTTTTGGACTAGTAGAGTTCATCTCAAACCTTCAAGGCGATACAATAACAAAGCCATTACAATAACAAAATTTACCTTAAATAGCATGCAGTGCAAGACACAAGCTGTCGCTCTAGCACAATATTCGATAAGCGTTAGGACAGATGCCTGAGCTGAACTCAAATCACAAAAACGCTTCCAACACCGAATTTAAAAACACATGCCCTTGCGCAGTACATGCCAATCGTTTCGGATCATCCTGCAACAATTGCCGCTGACGCAATGTATTTAAAATATCCTGCAAATCATCCAAGTTTAAACCTGTGCGGGCAGTATACAAGTTTGCCTCAACCCCATCATTCAGGCGCAGTGCATTCATCATAAATTCAAATGGCAACTCATCGGCTGCAATTGCTTTAAACTGCAAGTTTTCCGCAGGTACTTTGGCTAAGTAATCTTTCGGCAAACGGGTTTTTTGGAAGCGATACACACCATCATGCAAAGTCACTTTGCCATGCGCCCCCGCACCTATCGCCAAATAATCGCCAAACTGCCAATAATTTAAATTATGTGCAGACGGCAACTCTTTACGCCATGCAGACACTTCATAATTCACAAAACCTTGCGCAGTTAAATAGGCTTCACCCTGCGCTTGAATTTCTTCCAAGACATCATCTACAGGTAAAATTGGCTGAGTGCGGAAAAAAACAGTATTAGGCTCAATAGTCAATTGATACCATGAAATATGCGTTGCACCATGTTCCACTGCCAGTTTTAAATCCTGCAGTGCTTGCTGCAAAGTCTGTTCAGGCAAGCCATGCATTAAATCGACATTAATTCGCTGAAAGCCCGCTTCACGCGCCAAGCCAATTGCGGCAATCGCATCATCATTGGAGTGAATACGCCCTAATTTTTTTAAATGCTCAGTATTAAAACTCTGCACGCCAATCGACAAACGGTTAATGCCTGCAGCCAAATAATCTGCAAAGGGATCATGCTCCACTGTTCCCGGATTGGCTTCCAACGTAATTTCACAACCATCTTCAAAAGCTAGCACAGCTTTAAGCTGTGTAAATAACCATTGATAACCCTGTGCTGAAATCAGCGAAGGTGTACCACCGCCAATAAAGACACTGTGGATTTTTCGACCCTGCGCAAACTGAGTCTGAGTTTTAAAATCTTCCAGCAAAGCCTGTAGATATTCTTGCTCTAAATCTAAACTCAATTTACCGTCAGGCACAGCATGAGAATTAAAATCACAATACGGACACTTACGCACGCACCACGGCATGTGAATATATAAAGATAAAGGAATATCAATGGGATGAAGTGGGTTCAAAGACAGGCTCAATGCAAAATCAAAACAGTGATACAGATTTTAACATGACTACAGCAGGACACTGATGTATTCCCTAGAATTTGCTTTAGACTAGAATCTGTTTAATAAGAAAAAATGTGAAAATGATGAAGATATCCAGCCAATTACTCTTAATTTTGCCACTGGCGATGGGCATCGGGATTGCAATGGCATTTCAAACTGCAATCAACAGCCAATTGCGTGAATATTTATATTCTCCGCTACAAGCTGCCCTTTTCTCTTTTTTGGTTGGTACAATAGTTTTAGCCATACTGGTATTTTTTCAACAAGTCGAGAAACCCAACCTCAGCACCTTGCTCAACATTCCTTGGTATTTATGGATTGGCGGATGTCTAGGGGTTTATGCCATCAGCATGAGTATTTATAGTGCTCCAAAACTAAGTTTACTCACTTTATCTGGGGTGATTATTTTTGGACAAATGGTCACATCAATGCTGATTGATCATTTTGGGTTCTTGGGCACTGAAAAAGTCAGTATCAATTGGCAACGTCTTTTAGGTAGCGTGGTGATTTTTATTGGTGTGCTTCTCACTTTACAACGCTAATACCCAAACGCTAAGCACCTCATGCATTGAGATTTTTTGTGTCAAATATACATTCTGTGACCACGACCCGTTTTGAATTAAAACAGCTTTTTCAACTGATGATTCCAATTTTGGTCACACAATTTGCGCAAGCAGGTTTAGGTCTGATTGATACCATTATGGCAGGTCACATGTCTGCCACCGACTTAGCTGCTATTGCTGTTGGGGTCGGTTTGTGGATGCCCATTATGCTGCTGTTCAGTGGCATTATGATTGCTACCACACCCTTAGTCGCCGAGGCTAAAGGCGCGCGTACCCCAGAAAAAATTGCCACCATCGCCCGTCAGTCTTTATGGATTGCGTTTATTTTAGGTGTGATTGCAGCGCTGATTTTACAGCTCATGCCTGCACTATTGCCATTATTTGGTGTGCCTGAAAATTTACAGCCCAAAGCAGGCTTATTTTTACATGCCATTGGTTTTGGGATGCCTGCCGTGACCATGTATGCTGCCTTGCGCGGTTATTCAGAAGCACTGGGCTATCCACGCCCTGTGACTGTAATTAGTCTGTTGGCATTGGTTTTATTGGTTCCGCTGAACTTTATGTTTATGTATGGCTGGGGGCCTCTGCCTGAACTGGGCAGTGCGGGTTGCGGTTTTGCCACCGCCATTTTGCAATGGTTAATGTTTATAACTTTGGCATTTTATATTTTTAAAAGTCGCGCCTATCAAAGCACGCAGGTATTTAGCCAATGGGAAGCGATTGATGCGGTCTGGATTAAACGTATTTTGCTGTTAGGACTGCCCATTGGTTTAGCCATTTTCTTTGAAGTGAGTATTTTTAGTACTGCCGCCATTGTAATCAGTCCTTTGGGAGAAACCAAACTGGCAGCCCATCAAATTGCCATGTCAGTCACATCTCAGTTATTTATGATTCCCATGTCTTTGGCAATTGCCCTGACCATTCGTATTGGCACATATTATGGCGAACAAAATATTCACGCCATGCGTAAAGTACAAGGCTTAGGCTTTGCAACTGCAACTGTATTTGCCTTTTCTACAATGACGCTGATGTGGTTTTTCCGTCCTGAAATCATTTCAATTTACACCCGCGACCCGCAAGTGGCGCAAGTGACGATGTCTCTATTATTATTTGCGATTGCCTATCAACTCATGGATGCATGGCAAATTAGCGCAGCAGGTTGTTTGCGTGGCATGCAAGACACTCAGGGCCCAATGTGGATTACCATGCTTGCTTATTGGGTTGTGGCTTTCCCCATTGGCGTGTATTTAACTCGTTACAGCAGTATGGGCGCTGCAGGGGTTTGGGTCGGGCTGATTGTCGGTTTAAGCATTGCCTGTGTGTTACTTCTGACCCGTTTATATTTCAACAATCAACGACTGGAACGCCAATTTACAGCATAAACCTCAGCCTACTCACCTACATGCCAAAATACGTTTTGGCACGTGGGTCTTGTGATCAAAAAATACTTTAACAATTAAAAGTAGGCATTTTGCTCACGAACACTTATGATCAAAAGATAGTAAAGATGATCTTGAGGAACATCGCATGGCAAAAACGGCGCGTACACCTGGTCGTCGCTTTATGAAACTTGCGAGCATGACAGCAAGTATTGCAACCAAAACGGTATCGAACTCGATTAAAAACCTCACCGCAGATGAAGAACAAAAAAATGCGGCACGCAGCCAATTGTTTCAGGATATTGGTATCCAAATTGCTGATACCTTAGGCGAAATGAAAGGTGCGGTGATGAAAGTCGGGCAAATTGCCTCGCAATATAAAGATATTTTTCCGCCTGAAGTTGCCAAAGCCATCAGTAAATTACAGCGCCAAGCACCTGCCATGCCTTTTGCTGAAATTAAGGCACAAGTTGAAAAAGAACTCGGTAAACCGCTCGACAAAATTTTTAAACACTTTGATGAAACTCCGTTTGCAGCCGCATCTATTGGGCAAGTGCATAAAGCCATTTTACCCAATGGCGAGCAAGTGGTGGTCAAAGTGCAATATCCTGGGGTCGATGAAGCCTGCGAAAGTGACCTGAAACAAGTCCGTTTGGCACTGCGTTTAATGGGTGTACTTAAAATAGACCGTAAATTACAAGACCGTCTATTTCAGGAAATTCAGGAAAGTTTAGACAATGAGCTGAACTACCAGATTGAGGCACAAAACCTAGAAGTAGCGCGTACCTTTCACGCGGCTTTGGATGATAAAATTATTATCCCACAAGTGTTTAAAGACTATTCTTCGCGGCATATTCTCACCTTAAGTTTGGAACAAGGTGAAAATATAGAAACGGCAAGCACATGGTCACAGCGTACCCGCAACACTTTGGGACGACGTTTATTGCGTGCCATGGGTCAAGAAATCTTTTATTTAAAACGCTTTCATTGCGACCCGCATCCGGGCAACTTTGCGTTCCGCCAAGATGGTTCTGTGGTGATTTATGATTATGGCGGCGTCAAAACTCTATCGAATGATGTAGTGCATCATTTTCGACAACTGATTCATGCTGCGCGTGCGCAAGATATTGCCGAAATTGAACAGCATCTAGATGCACTGCAGGCAATTTCTGCATTGGGTAAATTCCCTGAAGATTTATATTTGCAATGGTTAGAAGTGCTGATGCGTCCGCTAACCACACATTATGATTTTGCTGAAAATTCTGCCCATCATGATGGCGTTGAGTTGGTCAAAAGTTCATTGAAATATTGGGATGTGTTTAAGCCTTCTCCCGATACCTTAATGGTGAATCGAACTGTTTCAGGGCATTATTGGAATTTAATTCATTTAAAAGTACATGATAATTTAAATGATATTTTTGAGGAGTTGGTTCCACCGCGAGCTTAGACTCAACTTTGGACTCAGCAAAGGATGCTGAAAATAAAGCCCAATCTGTTTTATGCTCCGTAACTAAAATTATAATCCAGACAAAAAATCCTCCCAAATGTAGGAGGATTTTTTGTTATCTAAACCGATTCATTCAAGTTGAAACGATGAAATTCAAATTATTGAATTTCAAGGTGTTTGATTAAGCATTCCAGATCATCGGCAGACAGTTGTCCAATATAAGTGAGTTGTGTTTTTTGGATAGGCAGCTGATATGTTTGTACTGTATCAATCCACGATGGCTTTTTTAAACCAGCCTGTTGCCAGTTTTTAATTTCCACATATTTGCTTTTAATAAAAGCAGACTTATTTTCGTACTGACTACTTAAACGGAATACAACATAGTCGGTGTCCGTTTGGCGAATATACAACACAGGTCTGGTCTTACCCTCGGCAATATCTGTAAAGCCAACATAAGCCCAATAGAGTTGTTGGGTCATTAGTAGCCGCCATCATCTTCTAAAAAAGCAGCAGTATCCGCAGCGCTAGACACTTTTACACTAGGAACATTATGGCTCATCGCGATTAATCTTGCTGTATTCAAATCCTCGTCACTCACTTGAGTCGTGACAGGTATTTTTCCAGTTCGTGCAATTTCAGCGTAAACCATGCTCATTACAGTGGCAGGCGTCAGACCAACTTTTGTCATAATGTATTCTGCCGATTCCATAATTGCCTGATCAACCGTGTATTGAACCCGTTTTTTTACCAATGTTGTCATCATCTACTCCATACATACCACTGAATGCCATTTTATGCCTTAAAATGGCATGGGTCAAACTTGTTCTTACGATGCCTTTTCACTTCCAATAGAAAAAATTATTTAATCTGTGCAGACACTATTCCCTCAATGACAGCCCTTATACAACAGGTTTAAAAAGGGATTGGATAATTTTTGATGTAAAACTCACTAGAAAGAATGCATGTGGGTTTTATTTGCCAAATTAATTGTTATGTTATAACATTTCACAAATTACACACTTAGTTTGGAGAAATCTCATGCGCCCGAATATCCACCCAGAATATCGTGAAGTTTTATTCCACGACACCAACGCCAATGCCTATTTTGTGATTGGCAGCACCTTGCAAAGCAGCCAAAGTAAAGAATATGAAGGCAAGGTATATCCTTATGTGACTTTGGATATTTCAAGCGCATCGCATCCGTTCTACACAGGTGAACAACGTCAAACCAGTAATGAAGGACGTGTCGCGAGCTTCAACAAACGCTTTGCACGTTTCAAACGCTAAGCTTGAGTTTTATTGCAAAATCTCACAATCACTTCATATTCAGTTAAGTTTTCTGTTTTATATTTTAAACATAGCAAGATTGCTCATCGAAACGATGGGATATCCTCTATCTTCAAAGCCCAAGCACTCTCCTCCAGCTTGGGCTTCTTTTTATTTATAATTTTTATCTAATGGATTTTTCTACTCAACGATTGATTTGGTACAGACCCTAATCTAATGTTTTAAAAACTGTTGAATCACATAAAAACCCAATCCCAGCAACATCACTCCCAAAACCACACTGGAAAGCGCATAACTAAACGCCATACCTTGCTGTCCATGTCTTAAGAGTTGCCAAGTTTCCAAACTAAAACTGGAAAAAGTGGTAAAGCCACCTAAAATACCTACCATCAGTAATAAGCGGGCTTCCTGCTGCAACACAGGATATTTCTGACTCAATGCAAAAAATACACCTGCCAAAAAGCAGCCAAACAGATTGACCGACCACGTTGCCCATGGAAAATGCTGTGCCGATTTAAATAAATACAGGCTTGCGGCATAACGTAAACTTGCGCCAATTGCACCGCCCATTGCTACCAAAAGCCAATTCATTGTGTTTTGAATCCTAATGAAAAAAAGTGAGATGAATGAACCATCACCGCACAATTAAAACCTGATCACACTATACAAGAATCATGATTTTAAATGCGAATGTACACTCAAAAAACACATAGACTTTGCCATAAAAATTGCGCTAGTCTGCATGTTATTTTTAGGCGCAATGGAGGACAGGATGGCTCAGGAATTATTGGCGCAACTTGAAGCAGGCACTGCAATATTTACCGATGTGCTCTCATTTATTGAAGCACGTTACACCTACACGCCAACTGCTTTCAAAAATGGGCAACAGCTCAACGCCGCCAATGAAAATCAGGGCAGTGCCAAAATATTTTCATTTGCGAAACTCAATGGCTTAGATCAGGCGCAAACCCTCAGCCTATTTGCAGAACATTATGCTTCAGTACTTGCAACACCTGATGGAACTGATCATCAAAATATCCGCCAGTTTATGCAGCACGGTTGGGATGGCGTTCAGTTTGAAACGCTAGCCCTCAGCGCCAAATAAAAACAACTTTAACCAAGCAAAAACCGCATGAAAGTTAAACCTAATCATGCGGTTTTTTATTAGGGATGTGTACGTTTCACGTGGAGCAATACTCAAGCTGTTTACCGTGTATGAGATACAGTTTCGGCAAGTATCTACAATTCAAACTCTAAACTAAACATCACACTCAGCTTTTGACTTTTTCAATCCACTGAATTGAACTAACGCGAAATACTTCACAAGCACCATCCCCCGTATCGGTGGGTGTAAGAGAGGATGTCCAAACCAAGTCGTGATCTTTCACTTCAACCAACTCACCTTTTAAACGTACCAAATCACCTCGTTTTACTTTTTGAATGTCTTTGGCAATTTTTGGGTTGGCAGGAATGATGTGCATATTAGATACCATTTGCATGGCTTGTTCAGCAGGCACAGGTAAACGGTCTATTTTCCAGTTTAAATAGCGGTCATATTGATTGACTGTGATATGACGGGCAATTTCAGGCTCAGCAAACAAGCCCCAACTCACCGCATAATCAATCGGAGAAAATTTGGCTTGGGCATCATCTTGATAGGTTTTTGAACCCAAAATTCGAAAATCACCCTTAAAAGGTTGCAACACTTCAATCGACTGACCTTTCATGACAGGAGGCAAGCCTTTGGCAATATTACGCTCGACCGCAGCATAGACGGAACATGGCAAAGCCAGAGTCAGTAACAATGCCGTGAGTTTTAGCGAAATATGCGTGTTCATCTTAAAATCTGCCTATTAAATTCATCTATCTATATTTATCTTAATCACAGATCATGAATACAATAGTTGAAATTGGTAACAAAATGCAGTCATTGGCTCATTCTGACATGGCAAAAACCCTGTAATTTCAGCTAAGCTTATCGGCATAAAAATCAATAATTAGATCTGCACATGCTCTATAAATTTTATCAAAAACATATTTTCCCGCACTTGCTGAATCAGGTCATGCAAACTCCATCCTTAATGGATTTACGACGTGAGCTTTTATTGGGCGTATCGGGCGAGGTTTTGGAAATTGGCTTTGGTACGGGTTTAAATTTACCTTTTTATCAAGGTGTAGATACCCTGTATGCCTTAGAATCCAATGCAGCAATTTTCCAATTGGCGCAGGAACGAATTGATGCAGCACCGTTCGTGGTTGAGCAGATCACCGCAAGTGCAGAACAACTGCCTTTTGCAAATAATCAATTACAGCATGTGGTATCCACTTGGACGTTGTGCAGTATTCCAGACCTAGAACAAAGCTTGCGAGAGATTTATCGTGTCTTACAACCGGGCGGCACTTTGCACCTCGTAGAACACGTTTTAAATCGACAAAATTTGAATGTTCAGCGTTTACAACATCTGCTCACACCAATTCAAAAGAAAGTTGCAGATGGCTGTCACTTAAACCGTGACATTGAAATTGCCCTACTGGAAACTGGTTTTGAGTTGGGTGAAATCCAATATGTTGATGCTGCAGATATCCCCAGTCTTGCACAGCGCATGTTATTGGCGCGAGTACATAAACCTCTTTAATCACAATCCTCAAAATCAATCCGAATGGTTTCAAAACGCAGTCTGCCCTGCTGAATGGCCTGCGCAATTGCTTGCTGACCTTTGGTCAAACGTGCGCCACCACTTTTAATATCAATTAGGACGATTGCAATATCTTCGGCATGCCCATTGCCATCCCGATAATCGGTATAGCCATCAAACACGATATAATCAACAGGATCACCTAAAAATTTGGCATCGCTCGGTAAATACTGAAATTCAGGCATAATCGGTGCTAATTGCTCTGCCATTTTGCCTTTCAGTACCGCACGACTGGTATTTACACTGCGCTTTTGTGCCTGCAATAATGCCTGCTGATGTGACAGTTCAATTTCTGCAATATATTGTTCATACTCGGCTTTAATCCGTCCATTGCGGCTATTGCTTAAAATTAAGGTGGTCAGCACCACGCCTATACAGGCACCAATCAGCATCGCCATCCAGATTGACATAAAACCTTCCTAAACCTTTTTTGCAGAACTCGATACGACTTTTGTCAACTGTCATATTCCGAGCACAAAACAATGATATGCTAGGGATGAGCAGATTAAAATCGATTCGAGGGTCATGAAAACTATATTAATTGCCAACCAAAAAGGTGGCTGTGGAAAAACCATTACGGCTATTAGTTTAGCATCTGCGCTTGCACAAAAAGGCTATAAAGTTGCTTTGGCGGATGCCGACAATCAAAAATCTGCGCTGCAATGGTTAAAACAACGACCAGAAACAGCCGCTCCAATTCAAAGTTTAGATTGGCGTCATGAAAAGTCGATTGGCGATGCACCCAAAAACATTGAATATTTAATTATTGATGCACCTGGTGCGTTATCGGGTGAGCATGCCGAGCAGCTGATTAGCGAAGCACATGCCATTATCACACCTCTACAGCCTTCATTTTTTGACATTGACTCCACCCGTCGCTTCTTAAAACACTTACAAGACATTAAGCGGATTCGTAAAGGCAAAGTCCAAATTTTGCTGTTGGCCAATCGGGTCAAACCCAACTCTGCCAGCTCTAAAGATATTCAGGATTTTTTCCAGAAAATCGAGCAACAGCCTGTGGCATGGATTTCAGAACGTGCAGCCTATGGACAATTGGCAATGCAAGGTTTAAGTATTTTTGATAAAACCCAAAAAACTTATCTGCAAATGCAAGATCAATGGCAGCCTGTACTGAATGCCATTGTAGATGACCCTGCTCAATGGTTTTAAAGCCTAGAATCGCCACCGTTTAGAACTTATTCACCAGAACTTACCAAGCTCTCGTTTTCGGGAGCTTTTTTTTCAGTTAATATGGCACATGACCTTAGGAATGTTTCAGTGAATTCAGTGCAACAGTACGCGCCAACATTACAAAAAATTTTATTGTTTGGACTGTTTTTTGTCCTGATCTTTTTGGGTTTTCACATACTCAAATATTTTATTGTTCCTGTTGTTTGGGCAGCAATCATTGCCTATATGAGCTGGCCACTATATCAGTCGGTGCTACGTTTATGCGGTCATCGTCCTACGCTTAGCGCAGCCTTAATGATGCTGATGGTCACGTTGGTGGTCGGCATTCCACTCACTTTTGCCATTTTTATCCTGCAACATGAAGGTCGCAACTTATATTACGAATTACAAAAACAGGTCTTTTCTGGACACTTAAATGTCCCTGATTTCATTCGCAATTTACCTATTATTGGTAAAGAAGTCACCCGCACCCTTAAAGAAATTAATCACGATCCGAACAGCATTGTGCAATCCATTTCCTTATGGATTCAAGGGCATTTGAATTACGGTAAAGTGGTGATTAATGAAGTCAGCAAAAACCTGATCAAACTGGGTTTTGCCCTGCTGTCATTATTCTTTTTCTACCGCGATGGTCACACCATCTTGCATCAAGTCAGCAAAGCGCTAGAAATGGTGATTGGGCCACGTATTCATCACTATTTAGATACTATTTCTGAAACCACACGTGCTGTGGTTTATGGCGTTGGACTCACTGCAATTGCGCAGGCTTTACTCGCAGGCGTGAGCTATTTTGTCGCTGGGGTACCTAACCCAATGGTGCTAACCATTGTGACTTTCTTATTTGCCTTAATTCCGTTTGGCCCACCTTTAGCTTATGGTTCGGTTTCGCTGTGGTTATTTAGCCAAGGGCATACGATGGAAGCGATTGGCGTGATGGCATGGGGCGTATGTGTGGTCAGCACTGCCGATAACGTGATTCGTCCTTTGGTGATTTCAGGTGCAACTCAAATTCCATTCCTGTTAATCATGTTTGGAGTTTTAGGTGGAATTGCCAGTTTTGGTCTAATTGGTCTATTTATTGGCCCTGTGATTTTGGCCGTGTTACTGGCCATTTGGCGTGAATGGTTGCATGAAAACAACCAGCCCGAAGCTTTAATGTTGCCCAAAGCCACGCTTGCGCATGATCTCCCTGAAGACGATTCATCATCCAATTCAAAGCTTGATTAAGCTGTTTTACTGATCATATTGCTCACATGGCTGTGTTGATCTGAATAAATCAGCTCAACACAGTACATACATACTACTACGCAAACGTTGTATTGTAACGGAGCTAACTTTGCTTCAATCAAGACATCCCTAAATATTATGCACAACAAACAGGATGTCTTTTATGCGCTCAATACTCAAATTTGCCAGTCTTGCTGCTTTTAGCAGCCTAGTACTTATGGGTTGCAGCACCACCGCGACCACACAACAAAAATCTAAAATCTTAAAAATGCATGCTGTTTCAGCACAAGGGATTGGCAAGGAATTAGGTACGGTTGAACTGCGTGACAGTGCAGCAGGCTTAGTCATTCACCCCCAACTCCAACAACTCCCTGCAGGCGAACGAGGTTTTCATATCCATGAAAAAGGTTCATGTGCAGTAGCAGAAAAAGATGGAAAAATGGTTGCTGCTTTGGCAGCGGGCGGACATTTTAATCCCAAAAATATCCCGAATCATGGTACACCGCTGACAGGACATTTAGGGGACTTACCGGCTTTAAGTGTTGCAAACGACGGAACAGCCAAAGTGACTGTGATTGCACCCCGTTTAACATTGGCACAAGTTGAAGGGTTGGCCTTGATGATTCATGCAGGCGGTGATAACTATGCTGACCATCCAAAACCATTGGGCGGCGGCGGTGAGCGAATTGCCTGTGGGATTATTTAAGCGAGCATGATGCATTTTCAATAAAACATTTATTACCAATTGTGGATAAGTTAAGGGTTATACACATGCCTTTCGACTTATCCGCAAAAAGTAAAATTTATCTTTTTTAGGATTATTCTCAAACGACACTCAATGCAGCTCTTCTTGCTTTATATCGGTCGTATTTCATAACCACACTTACTCGTTTTTGAATAACTTGCTACTAACTTGCACAAAATTAGCTCAATTTTGCAGCCATCGTATCTAGTTCATCAATGTGCAGAGCTCGCAACAGCTCGTCTTTGCTATTGTCACTATTTGCGCTACACTGCTGTTTTATCGACATGAAAAAGATTTGGGCATGAATATTAAAACATTACGTTGGGTTGGGTTCCTAGAAGGTATTTCATTCTTATTGTTGTTATTTATTGCTATGCCCATGAAATATTTGTTCGATAACCCAATTTTAGTGAAATATGTAGGTATGGGACACGGCGTATTGTTTATCGCATTTTTAGTAGTGCTTTTTGTGGTTTGCGAAAAACAAAAATGGTCTCTTAAAATGTTTATTTTGGGCTTAATTGCTTCAATTTTACCTTTTGGCCCATTTGTTTTTGATGCTAAATTGAAAAAGATGGAACAACCAGTACAAGCTTAATCTGCAAGTCCTTTTCAGCTTTCATCATATTACACATTTTCTCAACTTTAATTTATAAATCAAATGTTTGCAAGATGATGCCACATCACCTTGTTTTATGATGCAGCTGAAAAATTTAACCCCTTAAAACTGCCCTGCAGCAACTCGCTCCTGCATCACCTGTTTAAGCATCATGCGTGGCAAACTAAACCAGAGCGTTATCAGCACCAAACAAGCCAAACTATACGCCCAAATATCAAACCGCATATATAAAACACGCACCAGTTCAATCACAATAAAAAAGCACAGCATCAATAGCATTGAAACACTAGCAGCAACAGTACCTTTAGACACTTCCGATGACATTAAGGCGAAACGGTATAAGACTGAGAAGCTCATTCCCTCACCAAAACTAATCAAGCTCATACCAATCACCAAACACCAAACAAAATAGCTTTGCCAAATTGCCCCCAATACGATCAGCACACTACCCAACAACATTAAAGGTAAACCAATCAAGACTGTTTTTCCTAAAGGTAAACGGTCAATGACTTTCATCAGTACCAGATTGCCTAAAATCAAACCACCCAAAACAGGAAACTGCGCCAAACCGTATTGCAGACTACTAAAGCCTAACTCTTCCACCAACATCACAGGAGATAACGCAATCCACAACATTAAAGGCATGCTCAATAAGGGCAGCGCCAATGTCAAACCTAAGAATCTGGTATTTTGAAAAACTTGTTTAAAATCATCCCATACATCTCGAAATGGAGGTTTGGGAATACGCTGCTGATTTTCAGGCATTTTGGCTTTCAGTCCAAACCAACTCAAAAATGCCAACAGTGCTATGCCGATAAAACCCCAATGCCAAGAAACATGCTCAATCATAAATGCACCTAAGACTGGGCCGAGCAAGGGAGCAAGTAAAGAGACGTTCGCCATGAGCGCCATGACTTTAATTGCATCACGTTCTGCAAAGTTTTCCTGAATAGCCGCATAACCGACTGCACTAATGACTGACAAACCAAAACCTTGAAAAAAACGAAGAACAAGGAAGCTTTCAATGTTCTGAGTCAATAAAATCAATAAACAGGTTAGGGTAAAAAATGCCACGCCGCCCAATAATACTTTTTTGCGTCCCAAACGGTCAGAGAGTGGCCCCAATAACCACGCCACACAAGCACCCCCCAGCAAATAAAATGACATGGACGAAGCTGCCCATGCACTACTGACACCAAAATCTTGTGTGACGGCCAACATTGCGGGTTGAACCAAGTCATTGCCAATATAAACCGCGAACTCAAACAAGACCAAAGCCAAGGGAAACATGAGTGTGGCACGTTGAATGGTATTTTTTTGCTGCTGTGGCATGAGTTATAAAGGACAAAACGATGCAAGTCAGCCGCGTTTAGCCCATAAAAATAGAAAATTGAGCTGCAGTTTAACAGAGTTGAATGGCAAATTTATGGCGCATTTTTTAAGTCCGTTAAATAAATTGCGGCACTTGATGTGACATCAGACCAAGTTAGGCATCACCTCCTTCAGCGGGTTAAGGCGATACGGTATTGCCCAATTCATAATATGAAAATACCGAAAGTACAGGATAAAACTACCCACGGCAATGAGGCGATCATTACAGTGTAGAAATGCTAGCGTTTTGATGGACATGCTGCGCTCACACGTTTTTGAATCGAATGAAGTCATCCTAAATAAAAGCTGTGGATAACACGAGTATTATCCACAGACGCTTTGTTGCATTTTTAGAACATCATGCAAGATTTACCTAAGCCCTACAGCAATTTAAGGACATTTTTTGCTTTGGAAAGTCTTGGTATTTTTACCACGTGCGCATAAGTAAGCGGTTTGCACATCACCCTGCTGCCATTGTCCATTAATATTTTTAAAGTGATAAATACTACGAATTGAACGTACCGAATCATCCATTAAGCCTGTTTCGGTAATTTTTACTTCTGCCGCAGTTGGTGCTTCGACACGGTTAAAGTATTGACGAATTTCAACGGTAGCCAATTCTTTACGCAAATCTGGACGTTGTTTGAGTACCTGCGCCAAAGGTGTTTCTGCAGGCGTAACTTGTGAAATAATATTCTGTGTAGTCGCACAGCCTGACAATAACGCAACACCCAATGCGGAAACCGTGATTAAACGCAACATAACTCCTCCAAAATGTTGATTATTATTTATGCTTCTATGATGCCTTGTTCGAGCAGAAACGCTAGAACAGAAATGTAAAATTAAAACAGCGGCATAAAAAAACGCATCACGAGGATGCGTTTTTCAATTCACTTAAATAAATGAAAGGCGAAAGGAATTACAAATCAAATAATTTGCCTGGGTTCATAATGCCTTGAGGGTCAAAAACCTTTTTCAACGCTTTCATATATTCAATTTCTTCAGCTGAACGTGAATATTCCAAATATGGTTTTTTGGTCATGCCTACACCGTGTTCTGCAGAAATAGAACCATCATATTTCTTCACAGTATCAAATACATACTTATTTACCACCTGACATTTGGCAAAGAATTCGTCTTTGCTTAAATCGGCAGGTTTAAGAATGTTCAGGTGCAAGTTACCATCACCAATATGGCCGAACCAGCAAATTTCAAAGTCAGGATAGTTTTCTGCCACAATTGCATCAATTTCCTGAATAAATGCAGGAACATGAGTAATCAATACTGAAATATCGTTTTTATATGGAATAAACGGTGCAATCGACTCAGAAATGTCTTCACGCAAACGCCATAAACTTTCAACTTGGTCTAGGCTTTGGCTCAATACGCCATCCATCACCCAGCCTTGTTCCATACAGTGTTCAAAAATTTCCATCGCCTTGTCCATAATTGGCTCAAATGGCGCTTCAAATTCAAGTAACACGTAGAATGGACATTGGGTTTCAAATGGACGTTGCACATGACCATGATCCAAGACTTTTTGCATCGCCAATTCACCAAAGAATTCAAATGCAGTCAGATCAATTTTAGCTTGGAAAGCATGTAATACAGGCATCACCGAATTAAAATCAGGTACGCCCAACACCATCACTTGCAAATCTTGCGGTTGGCGTTCTAGCTTAATTTCAGCTTCGGTCACTAAGCCAAGTGTGCCTTCACCGCCAATAAATAAATGTTGCAGCGCATAACCTGTTGCGTTTTTGATCATGCCTTTGTTCAGACGCAGGATATCTCCTTTGCCTGTTACCACAGTCAGACCCAACACCCAGTTACGGGTCATGCCGTATTTAATGACTTTAATACCGCCCGCATTGGTACCAATATTACCGCCAATTTGTGAAGAACCTGAAGATGCAAAATCGACTGGATAATACATGCCTTGTTCTTCGGCATAGTTTTGTAGTTGCTCAGTCACCACACCCGCTTGCACACGTACCATACGGTCTGCAGGGAAAAATTCCAAGATTTGGTTCATCTTGTCCATGCTGACTACAATTTCACCATTGGCTGCCACCGCACCCGCAGATAAACCTGTACGTCCGCCCGATGGAGTAATGGCCACATTAAACTGATTCGCCAATTTTACAATGGCTTGTACTTGCTCTGTGCTTGATGGGAAAACGATGACCGATGGGTTCGGATCAAAATGCTTTGTATGGTCACGACCCCAGTTTTGGAGGCTATCGGCATCCGTTTTAATACGGTTTTCACCGACTATTGCCGTTAATTGGGTCAATAACTCAGGGGTTAAAGCGACTGGAGCATTCATCGTTTGCAGACCTAGCAAGAATTAAACAGGAAGAAAAGCGACTGTCTGCATATCTTGATCAATTTGAAGATACTGCAGACTAAATATGTGCATCAAAGCAACAGCGTGGGTTGGCTTTCATGTGTGCCGCTTATTATAAGCGATTTTTTTGAAAAACCTGTGAATATTGGCAATTCCGATAATATAACGTGGTAAGAACAGGATAATTTTGGGCAATATTTCTGAAAGAGATTATATCTGACAAAAAATACCTGCACTCTTGGTCATAAAGGAAATGTATATCGACCCATCTCCTATGTTATCATACCGCCACTAAATTTGGCCTTTGTAGCGGAGCCGTAATGAGCCAACATCTTTCACTACCTAAAGATAAAATTCGTTTCTTGTTGTTAGAAGGCGTACACCAGAACGCAATCGACGTGTTAAATGCAGCGGGTTATACCAACATCGATTATCGTAAAACAGCGCTTGAGGGCGATGCGTTAAAAGAAGCGATTAAAGATGCGCATTTCATCGGAATTCGTTCACGTACACAGCTAACTGAAGAAGTTTTTGAAGCTGCGAACAAACTAATTGCGGTAGGTTGTTTCTGTATTGGTACAAACCAAGTGAACTTAACTGCAGCAATGGAACGTGGTATTCCAGTTTTCAATGCCCCTTATTCAAACACCCGTTCGGTTGCAGAATTGGTATTGGCTGAAGCAATTTTATTGCTACGTCGCGTACCTGAAAAATCAACCGATACACATGCAGGTGGCTGGAACAAGTCTGCTGTAGGTTCATTTGAAACACGTGGTAAAACTTTAGGTATCGTGGGTTACGGTTCAATCGGTTCTCAACTTTCAGTATTGGCTGAAAGCTTGGGTATGCAGGTCATTTATTATGATGCTGTGACCAAGTTACCGTTAGGTAATGCACGTCAAGTTGGCTCTATGGGCGAATTATTGGCAAATGCTGACGTGGTTTCTTTACACGTTCCAGATGTACCCTCTACCCGCAATTTCATGGCAAAAGAACAATTTGCACAAATGAAAGAAGGCGCAATTTTCATTAACGCGGCACGTGGTACTTGTGTGGTGATTGAAGATTTGGCAGATGCCATCAAGTCTGGTCATATTGCAGGTGCTGCAGTTGACGTATTCCCGAAAGAACCAAAAGCCAATGGTGAAGAATTTGTTTCCCCACTACGTAACCTACCAAACGTGATTTTAACACCGCACGTGGGTGGTTCGACCATGGAAGCGCAAGCGAACATTGGTTTAGAAGTGGCAGAGAAATTTGTTGCATATTCAGATAAAGGTATGACTTTGTCTGCAGTGAACTTCCCTGAAATTGCACTGCCATTGACTGAAGGCAAGCACCGTTTATTGCATATTCACCAAAATATTCCAGGTGTATTGTCTAAAATCAACAACTTGTTTGCTGAACACGGCATCAACATCTCTGGTCAATCACTTATGACCAAAGGTGATGTCGGTTATTTAGTGATGGATGTTGATGCGACTGCATCTAAAGAAGCACTAGATACTTTACACGAAGTTGAAGGCACAATTCGCGTACGTGTCTTGTTCTAAGACCACACGCTGGTGCTACAAAAAACCACAGTCTTAGCACTGTGGTTTTTTATGCCTGATCTATGAGTAACCTTGAGTTGCCACAGCCCTGTATTTTTAAACTTGCTATAATCTGCCTGACCTTCCCATTTCCACACTGTTGAGTATTTTTCTGCCCCATGCCAAACGCCCAACTCACTGCGGTGTTGTTCATGGTTTTATCCATGATCTCCTATCAAATCAGTGCTTCTTTTGCCAAACAATTGTTTCAGGTGCTTGACCCGCTTACTGTGACGATTTTGCGACTGTGCTTTGCCAGTGTAATTGTGGCAATCATGTTTCGCTCATGGCAAATTCTGTCACGACTCGCACACTTAAAATGGCGTGACTTATTGTGCTATAGCGCCGCCTTGGGCTTAATGAATATTCTGTTTTATCTGTCGTTGGGCAAATTGCCACAAGGTATTGCGGTGGGTTTAGAGTTTGTCGGGCCTTTGGGGCTGGCTTTATTGTCCATTCAAAACCGTAAAGATTATGTCTGGGTATTGTTGGCAATTTTAGGCATTATTCTTATGGTGCCTTGGGGGAAAGCGCAAGGTGATCATTTTAGTCTGTTTGGTACAGCATGTGCCTTAGGTGCAGGATTGTGCTGGGCTTTTTATATTTATTTTGGGCAAAAAGTGGTGCAGCAAAATATTGGCATGCACGCGCTGACCATCGCCATCAGTATTTCGGCTTTGGCTTTAATTCCATTTGGATTGTATAACAATGCACCCGCTCTGTTTGAAACTCAATATTGGGGCAAAGCACTTGCTATTGCAGTACTCGCCACCGCTATTCCTTATGCTTTAGATTTACAAGCGCTGAAACAACTCAGCAAAATGAGTTATGGCACACTGTCCAGTTTGTCGCCTGCTTTGGCTGCACTGACAGGCTTAGTTTTATTGGGTGAGAAAATCACCAGCCTGCAATGGCTGGCTTTGTGCTGCATTATGTTAGCTTCGGTCGGCGTTACTTTTAGAGCAGTAAAAAAATCCAAACAGCCACAGAATATTTAAACCAGAATGTTTAAACCAAGCTGTTTTTAGACATCTGTTGGTATTTTTCATATTCTGCCAAATATTGCTTGGCTAGACTTTGTTTTTGCTGTTCAGACAAAATTTTGCCTGCCTGCTGAAAAAAGCCATGTTCTTCTTCTTTTAAATGATGATGCACTTTATCTGACAGTTGCTTGGCAATTGCCAGCCAACCCGTGTTGCTCATTTCCGTTTCGGTTAATTGTTCGAGTAATTCATCCATTTGATGATGCTCTGCCAAAGCATGGCGAGTGATATTTAAACCCGCATCAGTCATCATTAAGGGAATATAAAAATAGCGATCTTCTGCCACTGCATGCGCAAATAATTCATTTTTAAGTTGTTCAAATACCGCTCTACGTTCAGGGCTATCACCTGAAGTTTGCGTCAGTTGGCGGGCTAAATCTCGTTGAATGTCGTGACTTTGGCGTAAAGCTTCAAAAATATTCATGTGCAGACCTCTGTTTTTTACCCATGCGCGGCGAACAGATTGATAAAAATCTACTCGCACATCCACATCGGTTTTGGAGTCAGTTTTTTAATTTCGTTTTAATCCTCTAAGTACTGTATAGAGGATCAATCCAAAATCCTGCAACTATTTGTATAAAAAGCTTTAATTCACTTACTCACTTTATTCAAGTTATGTATCTGAACAAAGCTTAGAGATTTAAAACCCGTTTCGGTACCAAGCGCTTTTTATCTGTAACTTCAGCCAAACCTAAACACTTTTCACCATCAAAGACCAACACTTGCGCTGCTGCAGGATGGTCAATATTACTTTCCATGCCACGACTAAAATATTCAGCGCGTCCTTCAGGGACTTGAATGTGTAGAAAATGCTGCACAGGTGCATACGCAGGCAGCAATAAAGCCTCACGTTCTGCTTCACTTAAACTTTCCAAATATTCAATGCTATAACTTGGAATCAGGTCAAAATGTCCCGTTTTAATCCGATGCAAATAGGTCAAATGTCCATAAGTACCCAAGGCTTTGGCAATGTCTTCACCTAAAACACGAATATACGTGCCTTTAGAACAAGTCACATCCAAAGTGATGCTCTGTTCAGTAAAAGACAGTAACTCAATGGCATAAATTGTGACTGGACGCGCTTCACGTTGAATTTCAATGCCTTGTCGTGCCAATTCATACAACGGACGCCCTTCTTTTTTTAAGGCAGAATACATGGGCGGAACTTGCATAATATCGCCCTGAAATTGTGCCAATACCTGTTCAATGCTCTTTTGGCTCAATGCAGGTACAGCCTGCTGCAACAGCACTTCACCCTCGACATCTCCCGTGGTGGTGCTGTGTCCCAATTGAATGGTGGTTTGATAGCATTTCACCGAATCGAGTAAATAGTGCGAAAATTTGGTCGCCTCACCCAAACAAATCGGCAGTAAACCCGAAGCCAATGGATCTAATGCTCCCGTATGTCCTGCTTTTTGCGCCCGATATAACCAACGCACTTTTTGCAATGCTGCATTGGAACTGATGCCCAAAGGCTTATTCAATAAAAATACACCACTAATGGCACGACGCTGGATTTTAGCCGCAGATGATTTCATAGCACACATAGGTCAAAGCAAAACTGCGTCATGGTAACAATCTGCCGCGATAAATGACAACATTTCTAGAACAGCGATTTACTTTTATGGCATATTTGGGGCTTAGGATTAAAAAAATAAAATGGATATACAGGTGCATTGGAATGCAGAAACATAAAATATGGATTGTTTTAGGCGTAGTGATACTGCTCATTTCAACTTTGGTGTATTGGCTGATGCCACAATCAAACTCCCCCGATACATCACCCCAGCAAAGCTCAAATGATGAAACATCTCAAGCTTTGAGCATGCAGCAAGCCATGCAAAATAACCCTGCTGCAAATTTTTTAAGCCCAAGTCAGCAGGACACCGAAGTCAATTGTCAGCTTAAACTGGATGCAAGTAATCGTCTGATTGTGAATGAGCAAACCCGTAACTGTTTTGAATATTTTATTACCCAATATGGCGAAAAAAGCATTGAACAGATTCGTGGTGATTTTAAAAGCTATATTCAACAAGGGCATAAAGAGCCTGCCTTATCGCAAATTTTAGATTTATGGCAGCGTTATTTGGACTATCGCAATGCGCTTGGACAACTGCAAGCACCGAATTTAAATCAGGAAGATCCGCAATATTACCGCAGCATTTTTAGCAGCATGCAAAATCTGCGTAAACAATATTTTTCTGATTATGAAATTGAAGGTTTATTTGGTACGGAAGATGCCTATCACGAATATACCCTAAAGCGCATGGCAGTCATGGATGATAAAAAATTATCTGAAGCTGAAAAAGCACGACAATTGCAGGAATTATTTAAACAATTACCTCAAGATTGGCAAGAAAATTTAGAACAGCTGAACACCTTGCAAGATTTACGCAGCTTGACTGCGGCAATTAAAGCACGTGGTGGTTCTGCTGCTGAAATCCGCCAAATGCGTTTAAATCTGGTTGGTCCAGAAGCAACCCAACGTTTAGAACAATTAGATGGGCAACGCAGTCAGTGGAAATCACGAGTAGAGGATTATTTAAGTGCGCGTGATCAAATCATGCAAAGTGGAATGAATGATCAAGCCAAGCAACAAGCCGTGAAACAATTACGCGGACAGCATTTTCAAAATCCACAAGAGCAATTGCGTTTAGAAACCTTTGAACAGGTACATGATCAAGGTGGAAAATTACCTTTTGCTGACTAACATATTGCATAGAACAACTGGGGCATGCAACATGCCCCATTTTTATGCCTGAAAAGCTGTTTTAGTACAAACTCACCACAACGATTTAATATACAAATGTCTATAAATATTAAATAGATATCAAGATGCATGTAGATTTACAAATCTCTGGGACAATGCGCAATAACTGTCCCCAAATGATATGTTTTTTCTAAATTACGCATGAAAAAATACCTGAGCGTACAAAAAATAGTCGAGGATGACTCACAATAACGTGCCGCAAGCAACGGCAACTTGCATATCTGAAGCTTTCAGGAGGGAAGCGAAGCCACCACTTCACTTGTAATAAAAATAAAGAACACAGGATTGTTTTATGACCATCATCTCTAACATACAGGCAATTACATTGGCTGTCACTGGCTGCTTGCTCGGCTCAATGGGTGTCGCTCAAGCGGCTTCAAGCGTGTTGCCTATTCAGGAACAGGCCAAATCTGACTATGCCAAAACCAAATATCCATTGCTTATGGTCCACGGCTGGCTCGGTTGGTCACGCATTGGCAATGAAACCTTTAATATGGATTATTGGTATCAAATTTTGCCAGATATGGCACGTAATGGCGCAACCGTTTTTGCTGCACAACTCTCCCCTGCACATCGTACTGAATTTCGAGGTGAACAACTGATTGCCCAAGTCGAAGAAGTCATGGCAATCACTGGAAAATCCAAAGTCAATTTAATTGGTCACTCACATGGTGGCCCAACAGTACGTTATGTAGCTGCGACCAAACCTGAATATGTGGCATCAATTACCGGTGTTGCAGGAACATTCCGTGGCTCCAAAGTTGCCGATGATATTCAAAATAATCGTTTATCTCGTACCGCGTTTAATATTTTAGGCGACTATATGGTGGCGCCTCTCATTACTTGGGCGCAGCAACAGCCAGACATGCCTGTGGATTTTGATGCCTCGATGGCTTCTTTAACTGAAACAGCGTCTGCAGATTTTAACCGTCGTTTTCCAACCACAGCCTTGGCCGCAAATTGCAGCAGCAGCGGTGCCAAAGTAGATCGCGGAATTCATTACTATTCATGGACAGGTGTCGCTCAAGCCACCAATTTACTGGATATCGACACTATTTTAATGCAACTCGGCCCACTGTCTTATGGCAATTTAGACAACGATGGCATGGTCGCACGTTGTAGTACCCACATTGGACAAGTCATTCGTGACAACTACCGACTAAATCATACCGACCTTGCCAACATGATGTTTGGTTTAACAGGCTTGTTTGCACCTGACCCTGTTGCACTGTATCGACAACATGCCAACCGATTGAAATTACAAGGCTTGTAATAGTAAAACTCATTTCAATCTTGGCAAAACCATCTTCCTGTGCTTGAAATTCACGTGCAGGAAGACCTTTTAAACCAACTATTTTTTCAACAACCATTAATCATTCAGAACTTGCAATCTTGCAAATTTCCTGAATAATAATATTTGACAATAGATATTGTCATGCTAGGAAAGCACAATAAAATAGAGGATGTTATATGAAATATGGATTATTCATTGCAGGCTTAATCGCGGCCAGTACCCTCAGTACCGCGCACGCATCCAATGCAGAACAGGTCAAATCTAACTTCGTGATCTCCAGTTATGCCAAAACCAAATATCCGATTGTGTTTACTCACGGTATGGCAGGTTTTATCAATATTGGTGGCGATCAACTCGGTGTCGATTATTGGTATCAAATTTTACCCGACTTAGCACGTAACGGCGCCAACACTTGGGCAACCCGCGTATCCCCTTTTAATTCATCGGAAATTCGTGGCGAACAATTGGCACAACAAGTCGATGAAATTTTAGCCATTACAGGCGCAAGCAAAGTCAACTTAGTGGGTCACTCACACGGCGGTCCAACCATTCGTTATGTTGCAGGCGTCATGCCTGCTCAAGTCGCCTCTTTAACTGCTGTAGGTTCACCAAATAAAGGCTCACCTGTGGCCGACTTTATTCTAAAAGTCCAAGGTTCGGCCTTAGAAAAACCATTAATCGATATGGTTAATTTGGTTTCTAAAACCATTACTTGGGCGCAAGGTTTAGACCCCAATAGCTATCCGCATGACTCACTGGCAGGCGCAAATAGTTTAAGTTTGGCGGGTTCTGCACAATTTAACCGCAAATTCCCGATGGGTATGCCAACGACAAGTTGTGGTGAGGGAGCTTATCAAGAAAAAGGCATTCAATTCTATTCATTTACAGGCAATACCGCAGTCACCAACTTATTAGATCCAGACTCAGCCATGCTGGCAACCAGTTTATTGATTGATGCGGGTCGTGATAACGATGGTCTGGTTTCACGCTGTAGTGCCAAATTTGGTAAAACCATTCGTGACAATTACTATTGGAATCATTTAGATGAAGTAAACCAACTGCTGGGTTTAAAAAGTATTTTTGCCCCAGACCCTGTCGATGTCTATCGTCAACATGCCAACCGTTTAAAATTACAAGGTTTATAAACTCAACGATCAGACAAAAAAATGCGCCTCAAGGGCGCATTTTTTTGCAGTAAAGCAAAGTTAAAATTAACCTTGTTTACGCGCTGGCAACTTTTCACGAATACGTGCAGCTTTACCAGAAAGTTCACGTAGGTAGTAAAGTTTAGCACGACGAACGTCACCACGACGTTTCACTTCAATTTTAGCAACGATTGGAGAGTGAGTTTGGAAAACACGCTCAACACCAACACCGCTAGAAATTTTACGTACTGTGAACGCAGAGTTCAAACCACGGTTTTTCTTCGCAATTACCACACCTTCAAATGCTTGAAGACGCTCACGATCACCTTCTTTTACTTTTACTTGAACGATAACTGTATCGCCTGGTGCAAAAGCTGGGATGTCTTGCTTAAGCTGTGCATTTTCAACAGCTTGTACTAAAGGATGCTTACCACTCATGGGGTATCTCCAGTATGTGTGGGTCAGAAGAGGTCTGATTTCCACTGGGTCTAGAGGCTAAAGCGCATAGGCCCGATTGACTTTCCCTTTATGCCTGACCGCTTCAATGCATAAAGAGCCTATTTAAGACTACAAACCAACTGCCTGTAGCCATGGTGCTTAGATAAACCAATTATTTGGTCTACCCTTGCGAATCTTTTAGCCATTTTTTTTGCTGCTTGCTCAACTCAACTTTTTCAATCAACTCAGGTCGACGCTCTAAAGTCCGTTGATAACGCTGCAAAAACCGCCATTTTTTAATATTGGCATGATGACCCGACTTTAATACTTCAGGCACATCCAACCCTTCAAAATGGTCTGGCTTGGTATATTGTGGGCAATCTAAAAGACCATCCACAAATGAGTCTTGCACATGAGATTGTTCATCAGACATTGCACCCGGAAGTCTCCGGATAATACTGTCTAACAACACCATCGCTGGTAGTTCACCGCCCGATAAAACGTAATCGCCAATCGACCATTCCTGATCGACATAATGCTGAATTAAACGCTCATCGACACCCTCATAACGACCACACAATACAATTAATCCATCATATTCAACGAATTGCTGTACTGCAGTCTCATTTAGGGTTTTGCCTTGTGGTGACATATACACCACTGGCACATGAACTGCACCCGCTTGCTGTGCAAGATTTTTGGCATGCTGGATTGCTTGCGCCAAAGGCTCTGCCATCATCACCATACCTGGACCACCACCAAATGGACGTTCATCCACCCGTTTGTAGTTGCCCTGTGCATAATCACGTGGATTAATACAATGAATTTGCATCAAGTCACGTTTTGCTGCACGTCCGCTAATACCGTAAGCTGTAATCGCTTCAAACATTTCAGGAAAAAGCGTAATGACTGCAAAAAACACCGCAGACTCCTCTATTTTCCTGCTCTGCGAATCCTGAATGGATTAATAATCTACGCCCCAATTTACGTAGATGCGACCCGCTTCGAGATCAACGCGTTGTACCACATCTTTATGCCATGGAATCATACGCTCTTCGCTATCGACGCTATCGGCAGTTGCGCGAACTACCATCACGTCATTGGCACCTGTTTCAAACAATTCATGGATTTGACCGAGGTTCACTTCTTGTTCGTCATCGTCCAGACCTAACACTGTTAGACCTTTTAAATCAGACCAATAATACTCGTCCACGCCTGGTTGAGGCAGTTGCGCTTTTGAAATCCAGATATTTGCGCCAACCAAGTTGTCTGCTGCGGTACGATCACTCACACCTTTTAAGCTGACCACCAAGCCTTTGCCATGTGGTTTCCAACGTTTTACATCGACCATTTGCCAACCTGCTTTGGTTTCAATGTACCAAGGCAGGTAGTCAAATATGTTGCTCATGGGTTCTGTATTGGAATAGACCCAGAGCCACCCATTTAATCCATAAGCTGAACGTAGCTGTCCAATCTGAATACGATCTTCGGGCACATTCTGTGTTGGTGTCATGGGCTACCTACTACTTAATTCATTAAATTATGCAGCAGCTGCAGCTTTCTTCGCTTGAGCAGCTAAAGAAGCAACACGTTCAGAAGGTTGAGCACCTTGTGCAACCCAGTGAGCAAAACGGTCAGCATCTAAACGAAGTTTTTCTGCTTTACCTTGAGCTGTTGGGTTAAAGAAACCGATACGTTCGATGAAACGACCGTCACGCGCATTGCGGCTGTCAGTTACAACGATTTGATAGAATGGACGCTTTTTAGCACCACCACGAGTAAGACGAATAACTACCATGATACAACCTTATAGTTTTTACGGATTATCCCTGTATCGACCATCGATACATTTCAAACCCCTTTCATAGAGGGCAGTATTTTACGTGAATTTTGCCCTGAATGAAAGATCTAAACGTATTTATCCGCAGGTTTGAATTTAAATTATTCCCATTTTGTTGCAGCAGTTGGTAGACAACTTGAACCTTTAGTCCAACACTTTTGTCCTTGACTGTTTATAGCTATTGAGCCATTTCCATTTTGAGTACTTGTATTCACAGGTGTTGCAGTTAATATCCAACTATTAGCATTCGGAACTGATAAATCAAATGTATATGTTGAATCTCCTGTCGCAGGAAATACACTTGCTCCATAAATTTTACTATCGGTTAAGCTCACCCCAGAATAAGTTCCATTCGCAGTTTTATACTGCATAAGCTTCTGAGATATTTCCATCATCTTACTTTGAGCATCAACTCTTTTCGTTTTAATCACATATTGCGTATAAGAAGGATAAGCAATCATCGCCAAAATACCAATAATTGCTACAACAATCAAAATCTCTATAAGCGTAAAACCTTGTTTATATTTAACTACCATGTTTCTGTTCCTGGACATGATTGATAAGTCGAGATAGAAGCTTTAGATTTACAACGTATGCCTGTGCTCGTAAATAAATAATTATAATTTTGACTATCTGTTGTTTCCGCCTTTATTGACCAATTTCTCCCCCGCATATCAGCATCCGCTGAGGTGAGAAGCTTTCCAGTATTCATATCTCTTATCGTGATCGAGTACTCTTTTAAGGTAACTTCTGTCATCGGAGCATTACTCCCATATATATAATTGGGATCAAACCCCTTATAACTAAAATTACGAGATTTATGCCTCTCCAATTGCTCTGCAATTTTTTGCATCTCTTGTTCAGCTTGCGATGCTGCAGCTTTACGGGTATAAGCCACATAAGATGGTAAGGCAATAGCAGAAATAATCGCAAGTATCACAACTACCACCATAACCTCAATCAATGTGAATCCATTTTTAAAAGCAACACTATGGCACTTTGCCACAGTGTTACCTTTATTAATACTATTAAGGTGCGACATTTTTTTCATACCATCGTACAGGATTAAGAACACGTAAACATTCCCACTCGCCCGCTCCTTGAAGATTGCCAATCAATGTCAATGTTCCACAACTATTTGTATTTGGACCTCCAGAACCACTGCCCGATCCACCACCTACTGGACCTAAAGTGATACCACGAATACCTGCCCCAAGGACATTCTTATTTTTACCATCTTCAATAATCATGCCCGTACGCTTTTCAGAATCAGTATCCTTTAACCCATTTTTCAAACATATGCCAAACGGTAAGCAATATTGCTGGCGGTTAGATTCACCAACAATTCTTGGTTGGCATGGGTCAGCATCCTCAACACCCGTACCTTCTGGATCATATACAGGAATAAATAAATTTCCTTTGATTGCAATAGGCTCTTCTTCAAATGCTTTTACCCCTCCAGGTGTTCTCCCTGCCACTTCACTACCCAAGTAATTGCTTGAAAGAGAACGATACCAGCCTTGCTTAACACCTGACCCCGTACCTAAAAAGGTATTCCGAATTAGTGATGCATTTAAATTTTGAGGGTTTGGCTGTAATTGGTCCAATGTTATATTTTGAGATTTAAAACTTGTATAGTTACCTCTAATTAATTCAGGCTCAATAAAGTCACGGTCAATCAATCCATAGACTTTATTAGTAGGTCTATTCTGAATAGGATCGAATGGTTTTAAGCTCTCTCGTCCTCGACTTGGAGCAACATCAAGTGGTGTACTACGGTCACCTGATGCAATTCCAACCACAATAAAGGTATCACTCCCTTCATCGTGTATGGTAATCGTTGGTGGCTGATAAAAACGTGGTGCATCACCGCTAGTTACAGCAGAACCTGTACTGGTCGTTGCTAAATTTGCCAAGCGAATAACATTTTTCCCAAACCCACTTGCTGTAGTACCTTTCGCATTATTCAAATCAATACGAAAAACTTGCCCACCTAAATCACCAAAGTACAAGTGGTCTACTAAACCATCCGCATCACGATCTAAAGTACTAATACGTGATGGAATACTATGGACTAAATTGGCATTATTTAAGTTTGAACCCGTATTACTTGTCCACCATAAACGCTCACCTGTTTGTGCATCTACAATATAAACTGCATTACCTTCCGCAGCAGTTTTATTACAACCACCACCAAACTCAGCAGGATTTGCACTACCTAAGCTAAATCGTGGATATTCATAGCATTGATCATAACCACCGCCAACGATCAAAACACGACGAATTTTATCTTGGTACCGAATATTTGCGACTACAGGTTTAGACCAAGTTTGTCCCATTCTTGAAAAACCACTCTGATCTGCACCAATTCTAAAAAGTAATTCTGGTTTTCTTGGATTCATTAAATCCATCCCATAATAACTTTTACCGCCCATACGCATCCCGCCATAAACATTCATTTTTCTGGCAATTACAACAGACGAACCCGTACCCGTACCTCGTTCCGCTTTATAAGCAGGATCGGCTATCCATGCACCACTAATACCATGTTGTACAGTCCCAGCTTCGCCAAAACGCAAAGCTCTAGATGCATCAGGATTATTTAAAATTTCAGATGGAACAAAAACAGTTTGTTCAATACCAGTTCGAGCATCAACCACATGCAAACCACCCTCCATACTGCCATACAAAACCGATTGCTGACGTACCGAGGTTAAATCACCATTGACATCCAACTCACCAGAGTAAGTTAATTGCACTGGGAAAGAGTGAATACTTCCACCTAAACTAATAAAGGGTTGTGTCGGTACGTTTAACTGGGTTGGCAATTCTGTTGGGGTGGTTAAATCTAGGTTATAGCCTAAATAGTTTAAAAGTTTGTATTTCAACAATAATGGAAAATCTTCGAGTACAGCTTGATTGTTAAATTTGTCTAAAATGTACTCGCCGCTCACTGTTGTAGCACCCGATTTTGCAGGTATTTCTAACAATACTCCCTGTGTTGCTGCTGTCAATTGACCAGCAGAAACAGAAGCAGCATCAGTAAACAAGTTACGGATTGCATTCGGGTTTGCTTGAATTTTAGGCACAGCACGAGTATTTGTTAATGGGTTAGCAGTTATGGCTTCTACTTCTTGTGTTGGCATTGGTAAATTCCAATACACCCCACCCTGATCGACTAATCCACCATCTGCAACACCTGTATTATTCCAAATATCTCGCGTGGTTAAATCAAATTTACCCAATTCAGTAAATACAGTCGTTGCACCATCTGCAAGTGCACCATTTACAATATTATACTTTTTCAGATTACCCGCCCAAACTGAAACAGGCTGTCCAGGATTTGGTGATAAGGCACGTAAATAACCGTAAGGTTGAAAGCCATTCGGATTCAGTGCATCTACAGGAACTGAAATTGCACCTGTCGGTAAAGGTTCAATTTTAGTATCCCCCAAATTTTTAATAAATTGAATAACACTGTCGGTTACTCCTTTTGTAGCTTGTGTTTCAAAATAGCCACCATTACCATAGCCAGGCTTAGTCAATCTATGTACTGTGTCTGCAGTCGGTGAACAAGCATCATTAGAACGACGGTCGTCTTGTGTACGAGAGCTAATCTTACATGCCTGCTGTACATGTGTCTTAGATAATCCGTTAAAATCGCTACCAAAACCAACAAATGCTGTTTGAATAGACACGCCCGCTGGGTTTTTAGTTTTATCAAATAAGTATTTAGCAAACTCCCCCATACAATGCCAAGCACCAGACCCACTGGAACTTAAGCCAGCATCCGAACAACGAAACCCTGTATCATTGAGCGCTTGTTGCATGATCGGTTCTGCATAACTTGTTCGTGAGTTATTTGCCTCACCATCAGACAAAATATACACCCCTTGACCATCACAACTTTGTCTTTGGGCTGCAGCAGGAAGTGGAGAAATATAATTCAAATCATCACGTATAGCACCTTTTTCTGATTTATTAAAACCACTATAATTGCTATCTTGTGCTTGAACTTCTTCTATATAATACACACCGTCTTGCTCATAGCCATTCGGAATACCAGAAACTTCACTCCACCCAGTAGAAGAACATCGCTGTACTTCATTAATAAAATCTGTAGTTCTCCATGAAGCACATTGATAATGTCGAGTGACATTTTTATAATTGGGTGATGCCGTTATAGAATAATCCCACTTTCTATCATAGCAACGACTTCCGTATAAATTAGGATATGATGTATTTGTACACGAATAACCAACAATTTCAGACTTCGTTTCTGTCTTAAATTTATCCACTTTAATAGTTGCTCGTTTTAAAGTGTTGGTTCCCATCAAGTAAGCAGCTGCTTCAGCATAGGCGTGTGCTGTTGGAGTTCCGCCTGAAGCTCTTAAATTGTCTATAGCAGCTTTCAATTTTTGTCTATGAGCAGAATTCACTGGACCCATTTTATCTGCTTCTACCAAAATCTGTCCCGTACGCCCATCACCACCAGATGAGTAATTCCCCAACCCGACTTTAGTTTCCCGTAAAACAGGTTCATCACTATTTAATAAGGCATACATTCCATTTTTTAACCGCGTTAAACGCGAACCTGTTTGCCCTTGGTCCGTACCTCCCATCGACCCTGATGTATCCAACATCATCACAATGGTTTTTTGACCTGCAGTTGGAGTTGCATAAATTTGTAAATCACTGGCCTGTGCCACAGATGCTGTTAACACACAAGTACCCATAAACGACATACAAGCGACAGCCAATGGACGTAAATTCATGTTCTTTAATCCTAAGACACCAGCTAATTTATAAGTTTGCTTTTTCATCATGTTATCCTCTTCATCAAGGATCTTTAGTCTGATTAAAGATCGTCTGCAAGTTAAACTCCTGAGTTTGTGAGTTCACTGGCACGCCAAGTTTCGCCAAACATTTTGCAATCGTTTCAAAACCGCGTGTATCACCACCTGTATCATCGCTAATATAGCCAACAGACCCACTACCTGTACCAATACAGTTTTGAGCAGCGCTCAGATCATGCGAAAAACTAGGTACAATAGATGTGGTAGTAACACGTACACGTTGTTGTTCAACCACATTTCTAGGCATAATCGTGCCTAAGCTTAGGTTTGTCCCTCGACTCAACAAAGCACCTGGTTTTAAGTCAACAATTGCATCTGTAGGAATAGTTACAGCAACCTGAGTAATTACCGCTTCACGACTGCTTCCAAAATCTTTATCTAAATCGCAAAAACCGTCGCTACCGCCCGATGCTAAACCAGAAGCTTTAGCTGTATTACTCACAGGAGGTCGCTTAACTGCAACACCTAAGGTTGAGCCAAATTTTTCATTAGACATTGGCTTGAAACAAAAGTTGTATTCATTCCCAGGCTCCAACTTACTATCTTGCAATGCGTAACCAATCACGCCACTCAAATCAACTAAGGTCGACAAATTACCCGTATATACCTGATTAATTGGCGTATCTGCAGTTTGGCTTAAAAACTGACCAACTTGTGTATGAGTTGAAATATTTAAACTTGACATTGCAACTCTAATTGCTAAAACGCCTACAAATGTCAAGATCAATAAAATCATCATCACAACAATTAGCGTCGCACCACGTTGGGAAGAAAAATTGTGATTGTTGATCATAATGCGTCTCCCATTCCATTACGTATTGCAATGGTTGTGATATAAGTTCGTCTTAAATGCTTTGTTTGATTTGCCGCAGTAAGAGTTACTGCACTATCAAGCCCCTGAACTGGCTTAGTTTCATCTATTAATTCATTATTAGTGTTATCCATAGATCTTACGACAGCTACAGCTTTTACTGATACAACTCTAGGAAGAGGTTCTCCATTACTACGTGCAGCATTGACGGCAGCAATATAGTCATTAATGCTATAATATGCATAGGTGATATTGGTATGCGTACTATCTTTAGTCATGGTGCCCAAATAAAAACGAAGGTGATCAACTCTAGGCATGATCACCTGCCCTTCATTATTTCCACCAAAGTTTGCAATACCTGCGGCAGAGGTAACACCATGCTTATTTGCATCGCAAGCAAGTGCTAAATCCGTAGCTGCACCATTATTATCTTTTCGCAAGAAATAACGTTGGATCACATATTCACCCGCTTGAACCTCTTCACCTTCGCAATTGAACATTCTGTTTGGTGCGATAAACTGAATCGTTAATTGATCACTGTTTTCAGAAGCGTTCGACCCTAGTCCCTGCCGAGTAACCGATGTTTCCCCAATATCTTCAGATACATTGGAATTTGCTCCACCTTGTGAAAATACAATCCCTCCCATAGGGGTTGTATTCGTCAACTCAGGGTTACTAATATTTCCATAATTAGCCAAGCGCACATCTCTCGCCACATACTCTAGTCCAAATACGCCACTATCCTGAAGTTCAGCATTAGCTTGTTGAATACGCGTTGAGACAACACCGCCTAGAAACAATTGAGTTGCAGCTGCTGTAATTAACAAACCCAGTGCAAGTGCAACTATGAGTTCAATTAAAGTAAAACCCTTTTGACTATATTTAAGATGATGAGGCTTCTTGTTCATTAGTATGCCTCCATCATTACACATCTCGCATTAGCGACATACACACCCGTTGTACTCATGCACCCCGCATAACTACTGGCAGAAACTGTTGTATCTCCCCATGCTGCAAATAAGCATTGTCTACGCACTGACTGCACCCCAGGACATTGATGCATACTAACTACAACACCTATTTGATTTGCAGCACGTGCAACCAAATAGGCATCATAAGTTGCCATTTGTGCAGGTGTACAAGTTGAATTCAAACAGCTTTTAGGCGCTGAAGGTGCATTCTTCGATGCATACGACCTTACTGCCGCAGGATAACTCCCCTGCCCCTGCGTATTTACACGAATGCTT
The DNA here is from genome assembly GCF_013420425.1 of Acinetobacter sp. YH01007. Classification (NCBI taxonomy): domain Bacteria; kingdom Pseudomonadati; phylum Pseudomonadota; class Gammaproteobacteria; order Moraxellales; family Moraxellaceae; genus Acinetobacter; species Acinetobacter sp. YH01007. The sequence goes on from NZ_VOYC01000022.1 coordinate 34,936, forward strand.
TCAGTCAACCCACGTAACAACATGACAGATTGAGACTTAACTAAAGCTTCATCGCCCGCATCAATCGCTCGCAATTGCAATGCGGAATAACCTAAAACACCAATAGCCAACAATATTAAGGCAACTAAAACCTCAACCATGCCTACGCCTATCTGATTTTTTTTCATCAGCAAGTTCCTTTAGATTGGCTTAATGTTCCAATTAAAGCCACACTCACAGTTTTACTTTTACCGTTAGAACATACTTCTATTGTTATTGGAGATGAAACTGTCCCATTTGCATTAAAAACAACACCATAGTCTGCAGATTCCACATCCACTTTTTCTGAGATGTTCACAAGCTGTACCCGTTTTTGAGCAATGACCTGATTCACATTTGCCGTAGGCAAAAGCTGAGTGATACAAGCTGTTTCTGTTACGCTTGTTTTAGCTGAATCCTTACTTAAGCAGACTGCAACAGTATTATTCAAAACCATTGCTTGCCTTCTGCTTTCAGAAAATACAGAAACTATTTCATTACTAGCTGTGGTTAAGCGTTGAGATGCAAGAGTATCCAAAAATGATGGAGCAGCAATTGAAGCCACTATCGCCAACACCGCAATGGTCACCATCAACTCAATTAAGGTGAACCCGTTTTCTTTTCTTTGCATACTCCCCCCAAGACACAGACTTTGCCCTATTAAAAATAATAACCAACAACTTTACAAAACCCTCACACTTCAGGATAAAAGGCATAAAAAAGCAGATAACCGTCATACAACGGTTATCTACCTATTTTTCATCAATTTTTTAAAGTGTTATATGCTTCGCAGTTTAAGCCTGTGTTACAGGAATACGTAACTCTTTAGGCAAACTAAAGGTAATGTTTTCTTCACGACCTGCCAGCTCTTCAGGGGCGGTTGCACCCCAGTCTTGCAAACGCTGAATCACTTGTTTGATTAAAATTTCTGGTGCAGATGCGCCCGCAGTTACACCAATTTTTGTATTTGCTTTAAACCATGCTTGGTTTAATTCATCGGCATTATCCACCAAGTAGGCTTGTTTCCCCATACGCTCTGCAAGTTCGCGTAAACGGTTAGAGTTAGATGAGTTTGGCGAACCAACCACCAACACCACATCACATTGATTGGCTAAGTCACGCACTGCATCCTGACGGTTTTGAGTGGCATAACAAATATCGTCTTTACGCGGTCCTTGAATATTTGGATATTTTTGGCGCAAGGCATCAATCACTTTGGCAGTATCATCAATCGACAAGGTGGTTTGTGTCACAAAAGCCACTTTATCTGGATACTGAACCGCAAGTGCAGCCACATCATCTTCATCTTCTACCAAATAAATTTCGCCGCCATTTTTCTTATCGTACTGACCCATCGTCCCTTCAACTTCGGGGTGTCCTTCGTGACCAATTAAAATCGCCTCTGTGCCTTCACGCGCATATTTGGTGACTTCAATATGTACTTTGGTGACCAACGGACAAGTCGCATCAAATACTTTTAAGCCACGACGCTCCGCTTCTTGCTGCACTGCTTTAGATACGCCATGCGCACTAAAAATCACGATATTGTCATCGGGCACTTCATCTAGCTCATCGACAAAAATCGCACCGCGCTGACGCAAGTCATCTACCACAAATTTATTGTGTACCACTTCGTGACGCACATAAATAGGTGGGTTAAAACACTCAAGGGCACGATTTACAATCGCAATTGCTCGGTCTACACCTGCACAAAAACCACGTGGATTCGCCAATACAATTTCCATAGAACCCTCTATGTTGAAGTTAAATAGGTGGGATGTTTAAAATTTATGCCAACAAAAGCCATCTTGGCTATTTTGTTTAAGGGGCGTCTACTCTAAAATAGAGAAGATATTTTATCATATCAGGAAAAATATCATGTCGGGTCTATTGTTTGTCGTTTCTGCCGCTTCAGGAACAGGCAAAACATCCCTCGTTAAAGCCCTGCTTGAGCGTGTGAATAATTTACACGTTTCAGTTTCTCACACAACACGCGGTCAACGTCCCGGCGAACTCGATGGTGTGCATTATCACTTCACGCAAAAACAAGATTTTATCGACTTGGTAGAACAAGGCGGTTTTATTGAGTATGCAGAGGTGTTTGGCAATTATTACGGCACCGCGCAAGCCACGGTTAAAGAGCAGTTAGCCAAAGGTCACGATGTGTTACTTGAAATTGACTGGCAAGGCGCTCAGCAAGTACGCAATCTTTTTCCTGAATCGAAGCAAATTTTTATTCTTCCACCCAGTCAGTTTGATTTACGCGAGCGTTTGTCTAACCGTGGCACCGATGCAGTCGATGTAATTGAACATCGTCTAGGCTGCGCAGTTGAAGACATGCAACAATATGTCAATTTTGACTATGTGATTATTAATGATGACTTTAATAAGGCTCTGCACGATTTAGAATCTGTGATTACCGCCAATCGTTTGGTGATGGCACAGCAGGCGCATCGTCATCAAGCCTTGATTCAAAAGTTAATTAGCCCGCCAAGCGCGTGATTAAAACTTGAGTCTATAGGCAAAGCACCTTATACTGCACAGTCTGTTTAAATTTATTATTCGAACGAGAATTCTTATGGCACGCGTTACCGTTGAAGATTGTTTAGACCATGTAGACAACCGCTTTGAGCTTGTACTAGTGGCAAGCAAGCGCGCGCGTCAATTGGCACGTCAAGGCATAGAACCTACCGTTGAGTGGGACAACGACAAACCTACCGTTGTTGCTTTACGTGAAATTGCAGAAGGTCACGTTTCCAAAGACATTTTGAAACAACGTGATCAAGACTATCAAACTTCGAGTCTTGACCTCGCACTTTCAGCAAATAACTTGAATTTAGATGGTTTTTCTTTCCAATAAGAACGACTTTCTGAAAAAGCCTAGTTTTTTACTAGGCTTTTTTGTTGTCTGAACTTTAATCTTGCGCTAAAAACCGTTATAACATAAGGATTAAGACCACAGGGTCTGTTGACATTTCATAAATGGTTTGCGCTGTAGGCTAAAACTGAGCAGATCAGGCATGAAACGAAGGGAATAGCGAGACTATTGCCAAGTTTCATAACGCAATCTGAGAAAGTTTTAGCCACAGTCCTTCGGAACGAGCATATTTTTTGCTGCTATTGCGTTATGAGTCAGTCATTTAGAATGACTAAATTTCCTGTCTCATGCCTTATATCAGCTAAAAAATCTTGCGAGATATATCTCTCACGTCGCAAACATAGACGAAGTGTCAACAGACCCTAATTTAGTGCCAAATTTATCACTATTTTGGCATGAAAAAAATTGACAAGTCATGCAATATGCTTTTCATTATAAGGTCTAACTGTAGATTCGTTATCACTTGTATTTTAAAGGGTGTTATATGCCAGGCACGATGGTCAGCCAAGCCAAACAACAGCTTCAAGCCATGATCGAACCTTACCTTAGCGTAAGTGAAGTCGAACAGGTGCTTACGGCTTGCGATTATGCCGAGCATGCGCATGATGGCGTTACCCGTAAAAGTGGTGAACCGTATGTGTTACACCCGATTGCGGTCAGTTGTATTTTGGCGCACATGCGTTTGGATGCCGACACGCTCATTGCTGCCCTATTGCATGACGTCATTGAAGATACTGACTACAGCAAAGATGACATCACAGAGAAATTTGGACGTACCGTTGCCGAGCTGGTCGATGGTGTAACCAAACTCAGCCATTCCAGCGACAAGGAATACAACAAAGCCGCATCGTTCCGTAAAATTCTGCAAGCGACCTTACAGGATCCACGTGTCATTATTGTGAAACTAGCAGACCGCTATCACAACATGACCACATTAGATGCGCTGCGACCAGATAAACGCGCACGCATCGCTCAAGAAACCTTTGATGTATTTGTACCCATGGCACGTATCGTGGGTATGAATGAAATGGCAGATAACCTTGAACATCTGTGTTATCAAAACCTTGATTTAGATATGTATAACGATGTGCAAGCCGCCCTTTTGCACACCAAGCCAAAACGCTGTGAATACCAGTCCAAATGGGAACAAAACCTTGCCGACCTACTGCAAGACAATCAAATTACCGGTCGGATTAAAAAGAAAAATAACAATATTGAATTACTGCGTCACTTTGTTAAAAACGATATTGATCTACAAGAACTGACCCACAGCCACGCCTTCGAAATTATTTTACAAAGTATTGCTGACTGTGACCGTTTGGCCGATATTTTACGTGACAGCTTTCAGGTCTTGCATTACGAAGACCATATCCGTCGCCCACTACCAGGTGGCAACCAATCGCTGATGATGCGTCTAAAAGGTGAGCAAACTACCTTATCACTCACCATTCAAACCGAATTAATGCGTAAAGCCGCACGTTTTGGTGTGGTCTTGGGTGAAAACGCACCACAAGCTTGTCGTTCTGCCATTCAAGCCTCTATGAAAAGCTTGAATGTGTTGATTGATGGTGAATGTGCCAAAACTACATTTAGCGATTTACTGGATTATCTGCACCAAGAGAAAATTCATGTTTATACCCCACACGGACATTTACATGAATTGCCGCAAGGTGCCACCGCTGTTGATTTTGCCTATGCAGCCAGTTTGTTCTTAGGTAACCACGCAGTCGGTACAAAAATTAATGGTGAAAGCAAACCACTGTCGACGCCACTGATTAGCGGGCAAGTGGTCGAAATCATCACCGATGTTTTAGCCACACCAAACCCAGACTGGCTGAGTTTTATTAATACCCAAAAAGCCCGTCGTGCCTTACAAAACATTCTGCGTGATCAGGATATTGAAGAACAGCGTTTGGTGGGGCAGCAAGCCCTGAACCGTGCGCTGAAATTGTTTAATCACTCGATTCAAGACTTGACCGAAGCAGATTGGTTGAATGTGTTGCAATGGCGTCATATCGACTCCAAAGACCGTTTATTTGAGCAAATTGCAGTGGGTGATTTATTGCCGCAGTTGGTGGCGAACCACATTTACGCACTTGATCAGGACAGCAACGAACATTCTGACCGTCTAATTCAAGGCACAGAAGGCATTGATGTGAAATATGCACACTGTTGCAACCCTGTGCTAGGCGACCCGATTCAGGGCAACTTGTCACGTCGTGGTTTGATTGTGCATCGTGCGCGCTGCAACAACTTACTGCATGAGCAGCATCAACATCCTGAAAACATCATGCCACTACAATGGACTTCAGAAGATGTCGATGACGTGAGTTTTACCGCTTACCTCAGCATTGATATGGATATGAATGACGAACAAATTTCCGATTTGATCTATCAATGTCGTAAGGCCAAAACGGGTGTAGAGATGGTACGCAGCCACGATGGCAAAACCTATGTGAATATTGTGGTCAATAACCGTAAGCAAATTGCCAAAATTATTCGTGATTTGCGTATGCACTACGGTTTCCCACGGATTAGCCGTTTAGCGCGCCCCATCAGCATTGCCGAAGAAGCCAAAGCCTGTTAAGGCTTGGCAAGGCAATTCGCCTACACAGTACAGACACTACTTTTCGCATTATTTACCAATAAGACTACTGTGATGCAGTCTGATGGTCTATGATGTTCGTACATTATTTTAGGAGAAATCAATGTCTCGCCAAGTCATCCATACTGAAAATGCACCTGCAGCAATTGGTACTTACTCTCAAGCCATTTTAGTGGGCAATACTGTTTATTTATCAGGTCAAATTGGTTTAGACCCATACAGCATGGAATTGGTAGAAGGCATTGAAGCGCAAATTCGCCGCGTATTTGATAACTTAAAAGCCGTTTGCGAAGCGGCGGGTGGCTCTTTGGCCGATATTGCCAAGCTCAATATTTTCCTGACGGATTTATCACACTTCCAATTGGTCAATCAGATTATGGGTGAATATTTTGCACAACCTTACCCTGCGCGTGCAGCCTTAGGTGTGGCTAGCTTGCCTAAAGGTGCTTTGGTTGAAATGGATGGTGTGATGATTATCAACCCATAAGTCATTATCATTCAGATACTTAAAAACAAATAAACGATGCCACCTATTAAGTGGCATTTTTTAATTCAAAAACCCAATTACAATAAATGACTTTTCAAATGATTTTTATTGACAAACGATAATAATTATCAATAATAACTCTTATCTTATTTCATTATTGTGGTTGCATTCATGTACGTTTGCTTATGCCGTGGTATTACAGATCAAGACATCAAAGAAGCCGTTGCCAATGGTGCAGACAGCTATCGTGAAATTCGCGATATGTTTGACTTAGGCACTTGCTGTGGTCGCTGTGCGCCTGAAACTCGCGCCATCATTAGCGATGAAATTGCACAAATTGCGTCTCGTCTTGCTGTTGCTGCCTAAAGCTGACGTTTTATTGTTCTCCCGCATTTATGTATTATAATTTTTACTCGGTGTTTCCTCTCCCGCTTTCGACTACAGCGGGTTTTTCTTGTCTTACATTTCTTAACACCGCCTAGCTAATTGTTTTTGATTGCGATTTTCATTTGCCGTTCTATAAATCACTCGCCATTTTGCCCAGTCTTGTTTAAGATAGAAATATAGATTGCCTTAAGCGGTTTAAGGCAGAAATTGTTGATGGAGTGCTGCAATGAAAGGCAATCGTGATGTGATTAATCAACTCAACCAAGTTTTGTATCATCACCTGACTGCGATTAACCAATATTTTTTACATTCACGTATGTTTAATGATTGGGGCATTGAACAACTCGGCTCGGCTGAATATAAAGAGTCGATTCGCCAAATGAAGCATGCTGACAAAATTATTGAACGTATTTTATTTTTAGAAGGTCTGCCAAATTTACAACATTTGGGCAAATTATATATCGGTCAGCATACAGTTGAAGTGCTGAATTGCGATGTGCGTAAAGTCCAAGAAAATATTGAAGCGATTCAAAAAGCGGTGGTTTTAGCAGAGCAACAACTGGACTATGTAACTCGCGATTTGGTTCAGGAAATTTTAGAGAAAGAAGAAGAGTACCTAGACTGGGCAACTACACAGCTTGATTTGGTTGAAACTGTAGGCATTGAAAATTATATTCAAAGCCAACTCTAAAATTCATCTAGTTTAGATCGCCCAAAAGACTGGTTTTTCCAGTCTTTTGTTTTTAGGGTTTGGTAGAGGTTTTTAGTTCATCTAGGTCATGATTGAATCATGCTTTTAAAGTAAGAGATAAAGATTCATCCGCTGGGATTCTTTGAACTTATGATATTTGCTGGAACGTCAATTTTAAACCCAATGCATTTGCCACTTTACTCACCGTCACAAAACTAGGATTTCCCTGTTTTCCAAAAGACTTATATAGCCCTTCGCGGCTTAAACCCGTTTCTTGTGCATGTTTAGTCATGCCATACGATTTAGCAATATCACCCAAAATATGCGCAATATATACAGGATCATCCCCCGCCTCTTCTAAAGCCGCTTCAAGATAAGCCTGTCTATCTTCATCAGTTTTAAGATGATCCTGTATGTCCCATTTTTTTAACTCAACAATCATGCTTCACCTCGTATTTCTTTTGCCAGTTTCAGTGCTGTACGAATATCATTTTGCTGTGTAGATTTATCTCCACCTGCGAGCAAGAGCAAAATTTCAACGCTACTTCAATTTCACACATGAAATCAATTTCATAATGAATACCCCTCTCTTTTTTAAAGAGAGCTTGGGAGAGATTTTCAACATTGGTATCTTCAACCTTAGCGATGCCTTAGTCAATTGACGATATTTAACGCGCTTGTTAATATAATTTTTGTATAGTCGTCAGGCTGAGTTCTTCTTATAAGTCTGCATGAGCTTGGTAATATCTATATTTCAAGAAAATAAATAAAAACAATGTAAAACAAATATTTATACAAAAAAATCAACCATTTACCACAGCAAGATGATTCAAAATCAGGCTGAGTTGAAATTGTCTTTTATCTAACACAACAACATTCCATCAATGGAATATAAAGAGTATAATAAATCATGTGGGATGTCGAATATACCGATGAGTTTGAACAATGGTGGGAAACTCTGACAGAGCAAGAGCAAATATCAATTGCTGCTTCAGTAGAACTTCTTGAAACTTTTGGTCCAAATCTAAAATTCCCACATAGCAGTGGAATTCATGGTACGCAAAAGTACGATCACCTGAGAGAATTAAGAACGCAACATCAAGGTCGCCCACTTCGTACCTTGTACGCTTTTGACCCAAGACGTACCGCAATTTTACTGATTGCTGGTGATAAAACTGGCGATGACCGTTGGTATGAGATCAATATCCCTATTGCAGAGCATCTATATGATGATCATCTTAATCAATTGAAAAAAGAGGGTTTAATCTAATGGCAAAAAAATTTACTGCTCTACGTGCAAAAATGTCTGCCGACTCCCAACAACAAGCACACCAACTTGCTCAACAGCAAATGAGTGAAATGCCTTTGCAAGAACTACGTCAAGCACGCGGGCTATCACAAAAAGTCATGGCCGATTTACTGAACGTTCAACAACCTGCAATTGCAAAATTAGAAAAGCGTACCGATATGTATGTTTCTACTTTACGCAGCCATATTGAAGCAATGGGAGGTCAATTAGAAGTGATTGCACGCTTTCCCGATGGCACAGTAAAAATCACGAATTTTTCAGAAATTTAGTTTATGCTCTGAACTCTCATCTACAAGCAGGACTTCTTCTTGAGGTATGAGTTTTTGAATCCGCCTCCTTGCACCATACATGGCTCACCTTTTTCAAATCCCCCTCAATCCCCCTCAATCCCCCTTTGATAAAGGGGGAAGCTTGAAAAGCATGTTTGCACAATAAATAAATTTTATGATGAATGTTCCTCCCTTTTTTAAAGGGAGGTTAGGAGGGATTTTCACCATATTTGGCTTATATTTTTTGAATCCCCCTCCTTGCGCCATATATGGCTCACCTTTTTCAAAGGGGGAAGCCACACAAGCATATTTTTTTAAATAGAATACTTAAATCAGCGTGACGCGGCCTCATCCAATAAAGTCGCATAATCCACATTGACCTTACGCAAAGTACTTAACAACCACAATTGCTTTTTGGCTTCTGCTTCATAACCGTTAAACGCCAATACTCGTGCATATTTCAATAAATCGTAGGTGGTTGGATAATTCAACACAATTTCATGAATATCCTGCAATTGTTCAGGCGTTTGTTGGCTATATGGATTTAAACGAATCCACTCAATGCGGCGGTTAAATTCTTCCAGTACAAAAATACGGTCTTGATGGGTAATTTTTTCAGGCGTTTGTTCATAGCGTACCGACTGATTCAGTTTTGGCACCATCACTTCATAATCACGATAAATCAGCATCAACAACAATCCGCCAATCACAAAAGTCGTGCGTAAATAAATTGCAGATAAAGTGAAGCTTTTTACCACACGTTGTGACTGAACCATGCCGATAATAAAACCTACAGGTAGCAAGAAGTAGGCATAGTTTTGTGGAAATTCCAGCATGGCATGCACACTAAATGCACCAACCATCAAAATACCAACAACCGATTCAACCGACTGGGTATATTTATGCAACTGGTAGCCCCAATAGCCCAAATACGCCAAAAATGGCACGCCCAGCAACACACCATTCCAAAGTAAAAAGTCCAAAATGAAATTGTGTGCGCTGCGAATCCACACAGGACCTTGCACAAATTCACTAATACTAACATACGCCACGCTGGTTTGATGCCAACCATAGCCCCACCACGGTTGATGTTCAATTGCAGCGAGCATTTGCTGCCAAATCGCCAAACGCGACATATCGCCTGTAGCACGTTGCACCACATCACGAGATTGCACCGAAAGTTCTGCACTTTGCGCGAGTAATTGACTGAAAGAAGGCGCAATAAAAATTAACCCGATAAATGCGGCAAACCACAGTAAGCTATAGCGCCATTTAATCCGCATCACACCACGGTATTGTTGATAGCCCAAATAGATCAAGAGACACAGCGACGCCAACCATGAAGTCCGTGATTGACTCAATACCACACCGACCAAAATCATGGCAGCAGCAACCACAATCCACACGGTTTTAAGTTTTTGTTTTTCGTATAAATAGAGGCATGCCATGAGTGACATTACCAAAAAGGTCGCCATGTTATTGGGTTGGGCGAAATTGGCATATGGGCGTTGTCCAATTTTTATATCCACCATCATTGGCAGGTATTGATCCAGTGTCAGCCACTGGCAAATTGCCATGAATGCGGTCATACTTCCCACGCCAAGCAACACATAACTAAAACCTGTAAAGATGCGTTCACGTTCGCTGTTATTTTGCGTGAGGTTGTAGCCAAAAATGATTGCTAACCAAAAACTGAAGATATACACACTGCTGAGCAAGGCTTTGTCAAAGAAGTAGACTAAGCCAAAGCCCCACTGAATGAGTGGAACACTGCACAGTGCTAGTAAGGGCAGGCTGATTTTTGGTATCTGTAATTTTTCTTTGAATAGACAGGCTGCGAGAGCAAACAAGGCAAAAAATGCGTAAAGTTCACCTGTATAGGTGACCCACGGACGGTAGTGAATGGGCAATAACCATGCAAGGGAGATGAGTATGGCAGCTAAAAGTAGCAATGCAGATTTCATAGAAAAAATAGACCAAAAAACTGGCTCTATCTTATATTTTTTTAGGCAAGATGATAGTGCTTTGTGTGGCAAGTTTAATTGGAATGATAAATTAAGGCACAAGCGCACAGCTCGGAGCGCTATTTAAATCACATTGTGAGTTTTTGGCACCACTATATTTAGGAATACCGATTAAGGTTTTATCCGCAGTATCTATAGTCCATGCAGATGCATCTGTTATTTGCTGACAGGCAGAAGCTACAGGCACAACAGGACTGGTGTTATTATCAGAATCGTTGATTGCATAAAATGTGTGATTGGCATAGTTTTTTAGTTCCATTAAGCAGGATTTTTCAGAAGAACTACGCACATAATGCTGATAAGCAGGCAGTGCGATCGCAGCCAGAATACCCATAATAGCGACCACAATCATCAGCTCAATTAGAGTAAAGCCTTTATTTTTATTCATTATTTTCCACTCACATATACGATATACAATATGGTTGCTAAAAGTTTAAAACTCAAACTAAAGGGTTCAATTTGTAGTAAAAATATCCATTTTTAAGTATTTTAGCCAATTCTATAAATGAGTTAAATTAAAATAATTTAATTTAAATTTTATAAAAATTAGAACCACCTAAACTCATTAAATGAGATCTTGTCAAACAGTAGCAAAACTTGCGTTATATATAATAATTCAATGTATGGCTCAGGCTCTTTTCTTTGCTAAGTCAATGTACGAATCCTTAATACAGTTAAAGTAAAAACTAGCACCATAAAAGTGTGATAAAAGTCACACAATGACAATATTTGTCCAAAGTACAAAATCAAACCTGACAATAATTGTCACTTTTTAACAAAAATATACAGCAAAATTTATAATCTGAATTTTTTTATGTATAAGATGCTGTTTTTCTGTGTAAATTGTCTATAATAAAAGTTGGCACGTTTAGTGCTAAATATAAATTAGCTTGCAAAGCTTATAAATAAATTAACAAACATTTGTGGAGAATGTTATGAATACAATGCAAAAGGGCTTCACGCTCATCGAACTCATGATTGTGGTCGCTATTATTGGTATTTTGGCTGCGATTGCACTTCCTGCTTATCAAAACTATACGCAACGCTCTGCAAACAGTGCGTGTTTAGCTGAAGCTAAAGCTTACGTTGGCTCAGCTATTGGCTTAGCCGCAAATGGCGATACACCTCCAACATTCACATCTGGCAATGCTTGCGAATCAGGTCAAAGTGTAACAACAGCAAACTATGCTTCTGGTGCAAGTTTAACATTTACACCTAGAGCACGCGGGGCAGCTTCAGAATTAAGAGCAACAACTTGTAATGCTGGTACAGGTACTTGCACACTAGGTACTGCTGCTCCTGCTGCTGCTGCTGCTGCTGCTGCTGCTGGTGGTTAATTAACTAAATTTTAGTTATTAAAAAGGTTACTCTTATGAGTGACCTTTTTTATTGATAAATGCAGGATTTTATAATGAAAGAAAGTTTGACAGTGATAATTATATTTTTGTTTTATTGTTTTTTGCTTAAAAAACTTGATAACTTTCTTAACTTAGAAATTATAGTGGCTTTAATTCCTATTTTATCATTTTTAACTGTTATTTTAATTTTTGTAAAAAAACATCAATTTAAAATCAACCTAAACTATAGTTTTATAAAAATTGCCTTTATTGAGTTTATAGTTTTTCTGCTCATTTCATTGCTTTATGCTATGTTAATGAGTGAATATTTTGGTCAAACGATATTTTCTTATTACTTCTCAAATGTTTTATTATTCTCACCTGTAATCATTATAAGTTATTTGATTCTTGTTGTATTCGGTTATAAGAAAAAGAATGACTTGATTTATTATGGAAATAAGAAATTATTATTATTAAAAATGATGGTTAAAATATTTTTTCTTACATTTATTTATGGTTCTGTTTGTATTTGCTTAACAGAAATTTTAACTATAGAAAAAATTAATATTCAGCAACTTGATTACTATTTTTACTTAATAGGTTTAACAGCAGATGTGATTATTGCACTATTTGGCTATACTTTTGTATCTCATTGGTTTAACAACGAAGTGAAAAGTGTTGATGAAAGTTTATCTGGTTGGTTGATCTGCATTATTTGCTATCCTCCTTTTTTGTATTTATATAAAATGTTATTATCACAAATAGATGACTATACTTGGGGGGATTGGGCTAAAGGCCAATGGTACTATTACCCGTGGCTATTTTTAATTATTTCAACCTGGCTTCTTTACTGGTTTTCGCATGCACATTTTGGTTTTAAATTTTCTAATTTAACTTGGCGTGGTTTAGTAAATACCGGTTTGTATAGATATTTTAGACATCCTGCTTATCTGTTTAAGAATATTTATTGGTGGGCATATACTGTACCTTTTTTTGGTGTAATGGGTTTTGATTTAATTCATAATTTTTTAGCGATGGCAGCTATTAGTCTAATTTACTATTTTAGAGCGAAAACGGAAGAAAAACATTTGTTATGTTTTCCTGAATATCAGCAGTACCATGCATGGGTAGAAGAACACGGCTTTTTTGCAAAAGTAAAAAAATGGTTAAAAATTCGCTAAAAAACCAATTATTTTTCATTGTTCTGTTAATCGTATTTTTGTATTTAATCATTTTTATTACAAAAATAGGTGATAGAACATTTGCGCGAACTATTATGGCTAAATTTGCAGAAACAGGTATTAACTGTAGCGATTCTGCTCCGGATTGGATGCATCAGTTATTGCAACATATTATCCATGATGACGATATTTTGTCGAATCAGCTTATGTATATCGATCAACAGGGAAATAAGTATCATTGTATCAGTGGTAGTCCCGCATTTGGAGCAAAAAGGATTCAACATAACACCCGATTTAAATATGCAAGTCTCACTAAAGTGCTTACGCATCATGCAATTTTGGACTTAGTCAAGCAAAAAAAAATTAACTTGGAAGAAAATTTTATTCAATATTTTCCTGAACTCAGTAATTTTAAAGATCCGCGAATTCAAAAAATTAAAGTTATTGACTTATTGCAACATCGATCTGGGTTTGATCAAAAAAAAAGCCCAGACCCTTTTTTTGATTTACACCAATCATCATGGTGTCCTTATAATATTGAGTATTTAAAAGATATAGTATTGGATTTTAATCCTGATGCTAGATATAGTTATGATAATAGAAATTCATGTTTACTGGGTGTACTAATAGAGCGGGTAACAGGTGACCCATTTCGTGAATTTCTAATTCGCCATTATGGTTTGAATGAATACAAAATAAAATTTTCGAATGGAAAATCGTTTTCTGACGAAGTGGATTATGATTACTCAAATAGCTATTTTCTGAATGAAAAATTTATACAAAAAATGGATTTTTATGCTTTATCTGCAGTTGGTGGCTTAACTGGAAGTGCGGAAAATTTAGCAATATTGGTTAAGAATATGTTAAACAACTCAGTTTTAGATATTTTTTCAATATCTGAATATGCAGCAAAACAATGTCGATTGAATGACTTTGAAACTTGTAATGGCGTTGTCTTTCGTTCCTATCAAAAATCACAACACTTACCCAAAATGTATTACAGAGTTGGAAGTCTAGGTCCAGCAACTTCTTTACTTGCAGTGACGGAACAAAAAGAAGTGATTGTTTGGGTTGGAAATGGATTAAACATACGTATGGATGAACATCTTATAGATCAATATCTCTATAAGCATTTGATTGAAAAATAAAAATTCTAATTTTTCAATCATCTTTTATGTATATCTATGAAAAAATTTATAAAATATCACCCAAATAATTAACGATTTGTATGGGGAAGCTTTTATCAAATGTCTAAATGCCTTAAATTTTTTTTGGGGACATCTCTCAATTTTAGCCATCCTCAGGTAATCCCCCCCTAAAAATAATTGCGTTTAAAAGTAGAAAATCGAATAACCTTGATTTAAGGAGATTTTCTATGAAAACATCTAAGTATTCAGACAGCTTGATCATGAGTATCTTGAAGCAAGCTGAAGCAGGAACACCCATACCGAACTTGTGCCGCGAACATGGTATGAGCTCTGCTACATTCTACAAGTGGAAGTCCAAATATGGCGGCATGGATCTTTCAATGATGACGCGGCTTAAAGAACTTGAGGCTGAAAATGCCCGTTTAAAACGCATGTATGCTGATGAGCGGCTAAAGTCACTTGCTCAGCAACCTACTGAGCAATTTAAGATTTCAATCAGCATGGCCTGCTTAATTTTTAAAGTCAGTCAAACGTGTTATCGCTATAAAGCTCGTTCGGATCAGGAGAATATTCAAATCGCAGATTGGCTGATTAAACTGACCAATGAACATAAGACTTGGGGCTTCAAACTCTGCTTTTTGTATCTACGTAATATCAAAAACTATCAGTGGAACCACAAACGTGTCTATCGCATTTATAAGGAGCTTGAGCTTAATTTAAGAATCAAGCCTAATAAGCGGATTAAACGAGAACAGCCTGAAACCCTTGCAGTACCGACAGCTAAGAATGAATCATGGTCAATGGACTTTATGTATGATCAACTCAGTGATGGACGTAGTTATCGAGTTCACAATGTGATTGATGACTATAATCGCGAGTCATTGGATATATTGATTGACTTTTCGTTGCCAGCAGAACGTGTGCTGAGAGGACTTGATCAGCTCATTGAATGGCGAGGTAAACCTAAACGCATTAGAACCG
>NZ_VOYC01000001.1:0-71750 GCF_013420425.1 Acinetobacter sp. YH01007
AATGAGTGCATTGTCATCGCTGAGTTTGGCTTGATAGCGGTAGCAGGTTTCACTAATGCCAAATGCTTTACAAGCCAAACGAATACTAATGGCATGCTGGGCAACTGCCTGTTGTGCCATCTTACGCCGGCAAGATGGCTTTACCACTTTTTTGCCATCGCTTCCTGGGTGATTTCGGCCTTTAATCGCTCTTCCGCATACATCTTTTTAAGTCTGGTATTTTCGGCTTCTAGCTCTTTCAGTCGAGCCATTAATGATGTATCCATACCACCATATTTGGCACGCCATTTATAAAAGGTAGCATTACTCATGCCGTGTTCACGGCAAAGGGTCGCTACAGGTGTGCCAGATTCTGCCTGTTTCAAGATGGACATGATCTGACTGTCAGTAAATTTAGATGTTTTCATGCAGAATCTCCTGCTCGTATCTTAAGAGAAAATTCTACTTTTAGATCCTTTTATTTTTAGGGGGGATTACCGCCCCTAGGGTTAAACTCTTTAAATTCATCAGCATTGCTAGCAAATTCTGTAAAAAAGTTATGCCATGTAAATAATGACTCTAATTCCTGTTGGTTTTGAATCGGTTTAGGCAACTTATATCCAATGACCCAATATGGTGCTGTACAGCAAACATGCTCAGGTATAAGGACTTGCTGTAAGGCTGTTTCAGCACTTACTAAATATAAATTATCGTATAAATAAACGATATTTCCTTGTAAAGCTTCTTGAATACAATGATCTACATCTATATGGGTATCCTTCATGTAGTCCGTCTCCATTTTTTGAAATCACATTCTTAAACTTGTTAAATTATTTAACGCAGTAATTAATCATTAATCTGGGCTAAACTCCAACGGCGATAGATGACTGCTAAAAATAAATCACTAAAGATTTTTTGGCAGGTATTATATTTATAGTTGTAATTACTAATTACTATGCTTACCCCTTTCTTACTTTTAGCCGCTTCAAGTTCAGCTTTAATTTCCTTCCATGACAGTTTTGATATTTTAATTTTTTCTTTAAACTGCTTGTATATAAATTTTAACTCACGACAAAATTTATCAAACTCCTGATACTCTACTTCGCTTTGGATATACACCTCCATACGAGCATCTATAAGACGAATACGGCGCTCAAAATAATCTAACGTAAAGTTACTATCCAGCACAGCTGTGAAAATTTCAAAATCAGCTTCGCTAAATACATTTCCAGACTTATTTCTATTGATATGCTTTAACAGCATGTCTAAAGGATTACTTTTAGAAATATCGTTTTTTTGTTGATGGTGTCTATTTTTATACAGGTTTGAGGCCAAGTCTCTCCCAATTTCTTTCAACTTCAGATTTTCATTTTTTCCTGAAATTACATCTATAATATCATTCAATTCTGATTTCAGTTTGAGCCTTTCGGTTACATTATCAGTTTGCTCTACATCTTCACATTTTAATATCTGAGTATGCCACCGATCAGGAAATATTGCGTCTTGAATAATCTTTGAATTGGGAGCTATCTTCTCTAAGATTTCTTTTAATTCAAGCTTTTCTTTCATTTGAGACGTATTCAATTGTTTCTTGAATACTCTACAAGAGAGTAAAGCTCTTACAATATTTGCTGATATTTTACTTTCATCTGGACATAATGCATCCCCGACTAACATTGAACCAAAATGCAGGTAATAGTTGGCTGTCATCTCAATAGATGAATGGCCAATAAAATGTGCCAAAATCTTCCAAACATCCTGACGTCCAGCAATACTGTCCGTATTACCCAATAAATAATTTTTAATTTTGGCAATATGATCGGGTGAATAGCCGATCCAACTTTTAATTAATGTTTCACTGCCTTTCAAAATTAAAGCTAAATTGTTTGTCGCAGTATGCCTAAAGCTATGAAAGGAATAATCGTGTGGTTCGTTATTGAATAAAGTATCAAAAATTTCCTTTGTCTTAGCACTAATAAAACGAGATGAAAAAATTTGACCAAATTCATCTTGGAAGATAAAACAGTCTTCTCCCCCTAACCATTTTTGACCAACTTTTACATTAAGATGCTTTTTGATTAGGCCAATAAATTCATTCAATTCACATTCAGTCAGCAACTCATCAAGACAAATTCCTCGTTTTGCATTCGTCGTTTTAACCTGACGATGATAATTATTATGAATTAAGATTTTGATAAATTGAGGATTGCTTGCTGTTAAATAATAATATTCCTCATTGCCAATTGTTTTAGGATCTAGCTCAATCATGACTAAATCTCTTAACCGTAATCCAAGAATCTCACCAATCCTTAAACCTGTGCGGTAAGCAAGCATACAAATTATTTTGAATATACTTTTTTGTTCTTTACTCAGTTCAACTTGGCGACCAATCAAATTATTAAAATGCGCCCACATCACTGGGGTTATATATGATGATCTACACATCTGAAGATCATCAGATTTTAACTGGTCTAAATAATTTACTCGAGGAGCATCAAAATTATGCATTAAACTTTTATGAAATTTTTTTAAATTTTTTACAGCTTTACCATAGCTATTATATTTCACCTCCCTAACATTATTTTTAGATGCTTTATTTTGTCGTTGCTTATCAACAATAAATTTTTCACTTAAAATATACTCATATGCTCCCTCAAATTGTTCTTCATCCATCTTCAGAAGATCAAGGTCATGAGTAACAACATACATAAAAAGGTCTTCAGCGAATGAGGATTTATAAGTATCCAAGGAACTCAGCGCAATTCCGTCTTTTGCTCTAGAAACATTTGAAGATTGACCGCTCACGAGGTAATCCCGATACCATGTCATCAACGCAATCTGAACACTCACTAGCGCAATATCTTTAGCTATTTTATATGTCTGATTACTATAACTTTCTTTAAGTGACTGAATATCTTCTGACAATTGTTTAATGGTCTCGGGTTTTTTTCTACCTTGAAATTGCCCTATCAATCCTTTTTTAATTTCTGCGGCACAATGATATTCTGTGCTCAGTTTTTGTATATTTTCAGACTTAGGCTTTCGAAAACTCCCGTTCGGATCATCAAATGCATTTTCGGAAGTAATCAATTTCTTTTTTAAAGATTTATTGTCTTTAAATGCATCAAGTGTCTCAAGCATTTTTAAGGTTGACAATGATAGTGCAGCGCTGTCTAACGCCCCCTTAGATAATGCTGTTGTGAAACCATCAAGCGTATTCTTTTGACTAAAATACTGCACGTAATCGACATGCTCAAATAATTGATATTTTTCCTTTGCAAAATAATCACGTAAAACACTATTTTTATCGACATCCAATATAGCCAAATCAATATATTGATCAAAGCCTTCATCATTTTGAGCATCGATAGACTCTATAAGCTGAACGAGCCTTTTTTCTCCCTGACGCCTTTCACTTTGAGTTTCAAACTCAATTATATTGATGAGTCTCACCATCATTAACAAACTAATTGATGTAAGATAAATTTGTTTAATTTGGAATGAATTATCGAGATATACTAAATTCGCATATTTCTCATTTTCTACTGGATAATTATATAAATAACCCGTTTTTGATGAACCTTGACAATATAGGGATACAAGTCCACTCGACAATTCTGATGGTTTTAACTGATCATTTGAAAAATATGCTCTGAGTGATCTTAAAATCGCCATTAAGTCTTTTTTATGACTACACCCACAATCAATAATTAGTGCCATTAAAAATTGTCGAAGAAGTAATTCCTTTTGCTCATCCGTAAAATCAGCATTAAAAACATCAGTTTTAAGCCTTTTCGGTAATTCAGTCTCCCAAAAGAAATGCAACTTGAGCTTAAACTCATGTAACCTTTGCCCTCTAAGCAACTTCATTTGCGTTGATTCAATATCTTTAATATTTGGAGCTGAATATGCTCTTTGAATAAGCTTAATTTCATATTGATCCTTTAACCACGGTAATTGTGACTCTATTTCTTGCTTTTTTTTCACACATAATTCAGACCAAAATCCCCTTAATTCTTCCAAATCTTTTTTTGAGATTTTCCTATTGCGAAAGTATTTCTCTACTTTAGCTCGATTCGAATACATTTCGTTTTGAATAAGATCATCAAGTTTCTTTTTTTCACAAGATTCCGTGATCTCATGGATAAGAAATTCTGAGATTTTTTCAAATAAAAGATTCGTCGAAGACTCTAGCTTAGTTCGAATTTTTTGTAACTCTTCATCTTTCATGATTGGCTCACCACTGATTTTAATCCCAGTCTTTTAAACAGCTGATTTACTGCATCTTGAATTTCAATCATGTAGGTGTAGGGCTGTAAAGATGAATATTTTGAAAATCCGATCTCATTTTGTTGATCGTGCGCATACCAACTCTTAAAAATCGCATCAGGCAATTCCAGAAAATTCCTTACAAAATGGCGCGTCCAATTGGGATATAACTCATCCATTTCAGGAAAGTTTTCTGATAAATAAGATGCTATATGCTTTTGTGTAAGTGGCTCCAATGTGAAGCTCATGAATTCTGAACCTTTCTTCCAATAAGAAAGGTAATAGATATGATCTGCTGTATTAGCTAGCTCTAAGGCATTAATGTTTTTGATAAATTCATCATAATGCTGTAACTCATTAACAACGAATTCGATCAGAGGTGAATAACGACCATGTGGACGAGATCTACTGCTCTTATCATGGATATATGCAATATTAGTAATAAAATCAAAATTTTCTCTGA
This sequence comes from Acinetobacter sp. YH01007, assembly GCF_013420425.1. NCBI lineage: Bacteria > Pseudomonadati > Pseudomonadota > Gammaproteobacteria > Moraxellales > Moraxellaceae > Acinetobacter > Acinetobacter sp. YH01007. The sequence goes on from NZ_VOYC01000001.1 coordinate 4,712, forward strand.
TACTAGATGCACCTATAGCAGGACGTGCACCTGAAGACAATAAACAACAAAACCAAATCCAAACACTGAAAGCATTAAATTTTTCAGCAATGTCTTGTTCTTCTTTTAAAACTTGGACAACTTTCAAGTTTAATGTATTTAAGAATTTTTTCGCATTATCAAATGACCATACACGCTGACTTCCTACGCGGGCTTGCTCTTCTACTTGAATAAATTGCGGACGATCTAAAACATTTACCTCGTTTTTATTTTGAAACCATAGATATATATACTGCTCATATACCTCATTTAACTGTTTATAAGAAAATCCCCCATACGCTAGATCAGGTTGATGTGAAACCTGTCTACCGATTAAGAAATTTTTCGTAAGATCATCTTTACATATACGGTTCAAATGAAAGGAAAGTTGTAAAGCAATTGAAGTAACTGATATCGGGCCTATACGACGATGATAAAACCATTCTGATAAAGACTTTTCGAAATCTGTATTCGTTAGATTGGAAAGGTTAGCCTTTCTAATTCTATCAATCCACATAGCAGGAATTTGAAATGCCCAAGTTGTATGCTCGTTATATTTATTGTCTTTTTTAGCAATTTGACCTTTCAAATTTTTATTTACATTTGCATCAACGATCCACAAATAATAGGCACGATTGGGGCTACGTTTTAATTGCTTAGTTTTTAGCAACTGGTCGATATCTTGAAATATAACGGCACTCTGCCCGGTAAAGATTGACATCAAGCAACAAGCTGCTTTTGCAGATTCCATGATATCTTTGTTTTCATGAAGTTGGTCAAGTAAAACCTGGTTTACAATTTTTAATAAGGGTATGTCCAAATAGTAAATATTACTCACCGTTGGTTGCTGAGTTCTATCTATATGACGATTCAATCTTTGATTTGAGACAAATGGTGCTAGTCTACGCGTATCTTCATTTAGATTATAATCATACTGCTTAGAAGTCTTATCTTCATCGACTTCATCATCAATGTTATCTTTGTCATCTGAGTAATCAGACTGACTCTCGGTGACCAAAGGTGGATTATGATATGTCTGCGGATCAACGTCCAAATCCTCTATATTTTCAATCTCATCCGTCCTTTTAATTCTTACGTTGTGGCGATAACAGATATCCTCAACTGCGATTCTGTACTCGTCTAAATACCTTGTTAGAGATTTGATTATATTTTCTGAAACATTAGCATCAAAGCGCTTACAGAATTCTGTGACATGTACATTTTGGGCTTTTGCATAAGTATTGAATTCTTTAATGGTCTTAGCCGTATGATCGAACTCAATAAGATGATTAAAATATTGAGAAATTATAGGTAAAACTTCAGAAAGAAAACCTTTAAAACTTTTTTCCATCATTTTTAAAATTAGATAGAAATTATAGTTTAGCCTTTCAATTTTAGCTTGAGAGTTCTCCATATTGGACATCAACCCAATTAAAAAATTTACAACATTAAAAATTTTTAAAATATTTTGGTTAATCGAAATCTGTTTTTCTTTATTTACAACATCCAAATCTTCAACATTTTTATATAAAATGCAGATACTTGATGACCCTAAAATACTTTTATACTGGGTTTTAGATTTATTTATGTTTAAATATGAATATATACCTTCACATAAAACTTTTAATTCCCTCATAAATTCATCAGTCATATAAGTATTATGAAAATCTTTTAAATCACATGATTCTAATAGAAGCAAACCTTCTCTATATGAAGATAAAATTTCAGTTAAACAAGCACACCTTGATTTAAAAACTTCTAAATCTAATTTATTATTCATTTCAGCACTCCACAATATCAACTTTCGATTTTTCAAAAATATTTCTAGGTAATTTAAAATAATTTATAAAATCTGTTTTATAAATTTTACTAGGAACATGATATTTATTCCTCTTCAAGATTTCCTTATTAATTAAATAAAATAAATTTTCATCTTCTAATTTAGTTAAATAATCAAAAAGTTCCTTATAGAAGTTAATTCTATATTCACATTTTATTTTGTGACTTTGAAGATAAGTAAATAGCTCTAACCAAAAAATATAGTTAGCTTGATTCTTAAACCAATCTTCATTACTTTTAGCTTCAATAGATAAAAGATACGTATGTTGTGTAAGACTCAAATAGTCTTTCTTAACGCGAGTAATCATTGACTTTTTCAGTCGATCTTTTGCATTTTTTTGATCACCTACCTCAACATTAGTAAGCTTTATTGTCTGGTCGATTATGTCGGAGAATTTTCTTAGCGAACTTTCAGTTAATTTGGCTTGTTGCCGGTCCGATAGCTTAAAACTCTTCTTTGGTTTAGCTTGTTTTTTGGACATTATTAGCTCCAAATTCATCATTCTAAAAATTTCATAAAGGCTTTTTTTGAGCATGAGAAATCTTAGGACCTAAATCTCAATCAAATTTAAGCTAATGATATTTTTAAAAAATCGATTATAAATTTTTTCTGGATGAGCTAGCTTTTCTTGTTATTGCGTGTCTTTTTTATATCAAATGCAATAAGCCTTAATAACAAGAAAAACTGTCTCGATTTTTCTAGGCTTCTTCTTTGACACAAGCAAATTTGTAGACTTCCGCCTTACTCCAACGAAGACTACGTCCATGCCTAATAGGATTAATAGGCCCATTTTCGTACAATGCCCATTTACGCAGTGTTTGTTCTGCATACCCTAATAAACGAGCAGCTTCACTAGTAGATAGCAATAATCTATCTTCGGTAATTTGTTTAACTTTATGTTTCATGTTGATTAAGGTATCTGAATTAATATATTTATATAAAACTAAACTTTTTAAGTAATTCATATACATCTGAAACTTTTTTATGATTTCATAATACTAAAGAAGATTTAAAAAAACCCAGAATAAAAACCATGGCATTGATTTATATGAGATATTTTTGATGAAAATATGGAACCACAAAAGTAAAATGAGTACCTTCCAAGGGACTGTCAATCTCATTATCTTCAACAGCACTCAGTTCGGAAGAATCGGTCTAACAAACCAAAATTCTTTATATACTTTCTATTACTTAATTAAAAAATATAAAAATTATAATTTTACTGTTCAAATAGAACCTCATTAAAAACCATTAAACATAATAATTAGACCTCTTGCGAAAGTATTATTTTGACTATTTTAGACTTTGATATTTATTTAAAAATCAAAGCTTACCACTGATTAAATTTTGACTAACGCAAGATATCTATTATATTTATTATTTTTTTGAAATATATTATTTAACTATACTCCTTAAACATCATTATTTAAAATCACAATATACTAAAGAATAAGATTACAATTAAAAATTTATCATACAGTTGACCTACTTCATTACAATAACACAATAACAGGTTAAGTTAATATATCAATTGGGTTTAATTTTTATATTTTATCAGCAGTGTAAAATATCCCTATAGCAGTATTAAAAGTAACCCAATAGTTAATATAACTTCATTTTAAAATACTCAAAAATTTTATTTTTAGTGCAAGAAGTAACAGTCCACACACCGTATAAACAAGGTTTATTATTTTAATTTAATAAATCAAAAACTTGTAGTATCTAAAAATACAATGCGTAAATATTTACAGCTCAAGTTCACACTACAGTATCGGCTTATAACCTAGAATATGTATTCTTGACTTATATAAACTTTATTTGCTCGAACGCATAAATGCTGTTTATCCTGAATGGATTCCTGCCGTTGTGTTCTACCAAGAAGTTTTAGAGTTTGAATATCTAGAAACGGTCAGAATCTTAAGGGAATATCTTGCAACAATATAATCAGTCACCAAACTTGAACTCTAACAGCTCAACTGTGTTAAAAAAAATATGGTTTTTGCCCCCGCTATGTAAGCCCTACTATGTACAGACCAAAGGCAAAGTTGAACGCTTTAATGAATACCTCAAATCAAGACTATATTAATGGCTCAACTAACACCATCTGACGCTGCTATCGGATTCCCTAACCGCTCTGAGGATCAACTACAGCCTAAAAAACTGGCAAGCACTCTGGCCGCTATCTGGTTGATGGTAACTTACCAATCAACATAAGAAGCATTGCTTCATAAGGGATCTAAAATCAGATGTGTTCCAGGGCCTTGGGACGTAATAACTAGTTATTTGCTGGCTCGATGAGCAGTTGTCAGCGAGCAGCTAATATCATACACCTGATTCAGTCAGCAAAGCTGAATGGACTGGATCCGCATGCCCAATTAAGTGATGTGCCGAAAAGGTTGCCGATACATAAAGTGACCCAGATTGAAGAATTACTTCCACACCGATGGAAACCCAACTCAAATTAAAAAATAGCTATGGGGTTTAGCGAATGCTTACAGAATAATGTTGATTTAAGCTGCTTACCATTTGCTTACCAGAATCTAAAAACAAAAAAACCACTTACGATTAGTACACGTAAGTGGTTGTTTTATATGGTGGGCCCAGACAGACTTGAACTGTCGACCAACGGATTATGAGTCCGCTGCTCTAACCGACTGAGCTATAGGCCCTATAATTGAATTTGTTATATTTCAACAAGTTCAAGCGCAAAGAATACTAGCGAAGATTTTTTAAAAACACAAGCCATTTTCAGAAATTGCTGTATAGATAGTCAGCAGACGAATTTGATTATTATTGAAATATAAAAACTACACCTTCACTTTCCGAAACATTGCCCGATGCAACTTTAAACGCTTCTCTTTACGCACTTCTAAAAACAACTCAAACATTGACCATACCAAGACCAATAACAACACAGTCAATGCCACAAGAAAAGTCGTCAAATAAGCCACTTTAGTATCCTTCCATGATGCGTGGAATAGTGAAATGATGAATAGAATCATAGCTAATTACGACCAAAGTCTAATGATTTACAAATCATTTGAATAGTGCATTTTTGCTCAATTTAAGACTTAATTTCTCTCAATTCATATATTTTTAATATTAAAAACAAAGTATTTAGAGTTAAAACCAATAAAAGATATAACGCTATATCAACTGCATCACTTGAGATTGCTATATTTCAAACAATTTTCTGTTGACTCTTATATAAAACAAGCAGAAATTATGCATTTCCAGATTCATCAGCTGTTACATCTATGTTGAAAAAATTTATAGGCGAGTCCGCATTCAAACTTGCAGGATGGCAATATCAGGTAGAACCCAACATCCTCGAAAATAAACAAGTGATCGTCGGTTTTGAACACACCTCAATGATGGATGCAATCCTCTCGCTTGCTCTGTTCCAAATTTATGATATTAAAATTCATACTTTAATCAAAAAAGAGCTTTTTAAAGGGCCACTTAAACCTATTTTAGAAAAAGTCGGCGGTATTCCAGTAGACCGTAAATCTAACAAAGATATTGTGTCGCAAATGGTCGAACTTTTTGATCAAAATGAACATTTCAATTTGGTCATCGCACCCGAAGCAACTCGCGCAAAAACAGGTGAAGCCCGCAAGCCAATTCGTACAGGTTTTTGGCATATTGCCAAAGCAGCCAATGTGCCTATCGTTTTAATGTATGCCAACTCACAAACCAAACAAGGTGGGATTTTTGGCAAAATCTATCCGACAGATTTAGATCACGATATGGCACTTATCCAACAATTATATAAAGAACATGTGGGCTTAGATATTGTCATTCCTGAGCCTAAAACAACTCAAAGTAACACTTAAAAAAACCTAAAACTCTGCCCTTTATCTAAAAAAAGGGCTTATGTTAGAATGGGCGCAATTTTGATAGGCATACTGCCAATCTGTAAGGAGCATAGTTCGCATGGCGGGTCATTCCAAGTGGGCCAACATTAAGCATCGCAAAGCCAAACAAGATGCTAGTCGTGGTAAGTTGTTTACCAAATTTATTCGTGAATTAACAACTGCTGCAAAGCTCGGCGGTCCAGATGCGGCAAGTAACCCTCGTTTACGTGCTGTTGTGGAAAAAGCACTTTCAGTTAACATGACACGTGACGTCATTAACCGTGCCATCCAGCGTGGTGCAGGCGGTGACGATAACGACGATCTTAAAGAAGTAACCTATGAAGGTTATGGTGTAGGTGGTGTTGCGGTTATTGTAGAAACCATGACAGACAACTTAAACCGTACCGTGCCAGATGTACGTCACTGTTTCTCTAAAACTGACGGTAACTTAGGTACCAATGGTTCTGTAGCATTCCTGTTCACAAAACGTGGTGAAATTTCATTTGAAGATTCATCTTTAGAAGATCAAGTGATGGAAGTGGCTTTAGAAGCTGGCGCAGAAGATATTGAAGTGTCTGAAGATGGCATTTTGGTTATTACCACGCCAGAAGCTTTTGGTACAGTTCAAGATGCGCTCACAGCAGCAGGTTTGAAATCTGACAATGCTGAAGTGGTCATGAGCCCATCGACCAAAGCAGAAATTACAGACATCGATCAAGCGAAAAAAATTATGAAAATGATTGATATGCTTGAAGATTTAGATGATGTTCAAAACGTATATACCAACGTTGAATTCTCTGATGAAGTTTTAGCACAATTAGACGCATAATCGGTCTAACTGCAATTCCTAAAAACGCACGTTCTCGTGCGTTTTTTTATAGATCCAGTCAAAATAATTCTAAGATTCTAATAAATTAAACTTTATTTAATAAACCATGACAGTTTAAAACATCATATTCTTTAATCACAAAGCTAGAATGCAAACCTGCCACATGCTCAATTTTACCAATCCGTTTTAATAAAATTTCGCTGTAATTTTCCATATCTCGTGCCACAACCTCTACAATAAAATCTGCAGTCTGTCCCGTCACCAAAAATGCACGTATCACTTCAGGAATACTTTCCAATTCATCCAAAAATTTAGCAAAAATATCGGTATCGTGTTTGCTCAAAGACACCTGCAACAACACATGCAAACTAAAGCCCAGTTTTTGATAATTAATTTCACGCTTTAAACCTGAAATAATTTTATGATCGATCAGACTTTTAATACGGCGATGCACCGAACTTACCGACAGATTAACCCGCTCGGAAAGTTCATTCAAATTGACATCTTCATTGCTTAAAATTTCTAAAATATGCTTATCGTAGCGATCTAATTCCATTTTTCAAGCACTCAATCTAATCTGATAAAATTTAAACTCATGATGCCATTATACTTAAATTATTTTGCAGACTAAGCATCTTTATCGAAAATTATTTTCCATTATTAAAGCAAAATGTTTATGATTCAACAGATCACCGCTTATCGTTTTGAGCAACTTAACAGACAAACGGAACAGCTTTCTAATTTATTGATTTTCAAATTTTTAAATTTAAAAAACTCAACAAAACAACGATTCTACTCATAAATTTTCACAATCCCGACCGTCTATCTTTTACAAGTGTATAGAAATGTATTAAAACAGATGCGCTCGACAATAAGCACAATGCAGCACAACAAAACCAATAAAAATACAAGGAATCGTCATGGCTTTTAAATCTCTAAGCTTGCTGAAAATAAAATTAGCTCTGTATTTACCGTAGAAACTCAGACCAGCTCTTTATTCGATGGACTCTTAAGTGGTGGCTCTTTAAGCAATACCTTTTCTGGTTTGCTTGGCAGCCTGACTAGTTCGACCTCGACCACACCTACCCTAGATTCTTTATTAAAAAGTTTACTCTCTGGCAGCAGCTTAGATAGTTCTAGCCTAACCAATCTAATCAGCCAATTTTCAAGCTCGAATACCAACTTAGATATCACCAGTTTAATTAGCAAACTGACACAATCCAATGGCGGTAGCTTCGATATTGCTTCCATCACCAATTTACTCAGCGGCATGATTGACAGCAATGCAGGTGATTTAGATATTACGAAACTCACCCAATTAGTGAGTGGGTTAATCGGTGGTAATACGGGTAATCTTGATATTGCTCAAATTGCTCAACTGGTTAGTGGCTTGATTGGTGGCAACATCGGTGGAGGTTTAGGCGGTCTAGATATCGCAGTGATTGCTGAACTTGTAGGCGGTTTAATCCAAGGCAATGGCGATCTTGATATTGCGCAAATTGCTCAACTGGCAAGCGGCTTGATTGGCAGCAATATCGGTGGCGGTTTAGGCGGTATGGATATCGCGGTCATTGCTGAATTAGTAGGCGGTTTAATGCAAGGCAATGGCGATCTTGATATTGCACAAATTGCGCAACTGGCAAGCGGCTTAATTGGCGGTAACATCGGTGGTGATTTAGGTGGTCTAGATATCGCTGCTCTAGAACCAATTCTTGCGTTGCTTAATCCTGAAGGTCAGCTTGCAAGTGACTTTGATCTAGGTGGTTTATTAAATAATCTGACTGGAGATACAACTGGTGGTTTCAGCTTAGATGGCTTGAGTGATGGTTTTGACAACTTAATTTCTGGTTCAGATTTTAACATCAGCGACTTACTGCAAGGTGCGTCATCTACAACCAGTTCAGAGATCAATATTGATAGCTTAGTCCCTGCATTAGGCGATGCATTTGGCAATTTAACTGGTGGCACATCAGACACTCAATTTGATTTAGCTACCCTGCCAAATTTGGTACAGACTTTTGATTTGAATAACTTAAATTCTTTGTTCTAATCCTTGGTTTTAGGTTTTTATACATCAGTATCCAAAAAATACGCGCAGATTGCGCGTATTTTATCTGAGGCGATAACATTTAAATACCGCGCCAATCTACACGTGCATTACGCTCAGTTTGATAAATACGAGAAACATATTGCCCTAAAGGTAAATCCAGCAAATATTTTTTATAATCTTTAAATTCTTCAGAAATCACTTCATCATGTTCTTTTTCCCACGGCGTTCCAGAAATTTCCAAAATAGGTGCAAGCATCGAACACACTGAAATATCGGCTAAACCTAAACGCTCACCCACAAAATAACGCCCGTAATTATCAATCAAATGCTGATTTAAAATGACAATTAATTCATCCATCCGCTGTTTGGATTCTGCAACTTTATCTTGATCGAGCTGATAGCCCTTAGACACCAAGGCTTTAATAATTGGCTTGGAATATTTAGAAAATTGACGCAAATAGCCTTTTTCGCCAATTAAAATTTCCAAAGGTTCTTCACTTTCAGATAATGCATGCGCCAACCCCCATCGACGCACATGCTGCCCCAATTCATCAGCCAAAGTATTTATGGCCAACGCATGTTTATATTGTTCGGCATCACTGCGTAACAAGGCATGTTCGGGGTAAATATCATCTAGATATAAAGCAATTTGAGTCGAATCTGCTATCCAGCGGTCTTGATCACGTAAAATAGGTAATTTATTTTGCCCTGTTTTTAATTGGGCAAAAGCGCGATGCACGCCTGGAATTAAGTTTTGCGCATCATAATCTAACTCTTTATGATCCAATAACCAGCGAGCTTTCTCACAAAAATGAGACAAAGGAAACTGGTATAAGATGCGCATAAAATCTCCATATTTAAAATTTTGATATCCAAAGCAGTATCAATACTGTGCTTGTCATACTTTAGTCATAGCCTCTTATAATTACAATGTACTTTTTATTCAAAATTCAGGCGAAACAGTCAGCAATTCAAAATCAATTCCGAAAAGAAATTCAACGTACAGCATCAAGCACGCTAGATTGGAGAAACATCTGTCCGATGACCTGACTTTATCTGCCCTTTCATGTAAAATCGTGCCTAATTTTTAAATAACACGTTGTGAGTTATTCATGGGTTTTAATTGTGGTATTGTGGGCCTGCCAAACGTTGGTAAATCTACGCTTTTTAATGCTTTAACCAAAGCTGCAATTGCAGCGGAAAACTTCCCGTTCTGTACCATTGAGCCAAATACAGGCATTGTACCTGTGCCAGATTCACGTTTGGACAAATTGGCGGAAATCGTAAATCCGCAACGTGTATTACCAACCACGATGGAATTTGTGGATATTGCAGGTTTGGTTGCAGGTGCATCTAAAGGTGAAGGTTTAGGTAACCAATTCCTTGCCAACATTCGTGAAACCGATGCGATTGCGCATGTAGTTCGTTGCTTTGAAGATGAAAACGTCATTCACGTAAATGGTAAAATTGACCCATTAGATGACATTGCAACCATCAATACCGAACTTGCTTTGGCCGATTTAGAAACGGTAAGTAAAGCCATTACACGCTTAGCAAAATCTGCCAAAGGTGGCGATAAAGAAGCCGTAGCGACCAAAGCCGTTTTAGAAAAAATCCAACCTTTACTGGATGATGGCAAGCCTGCACGTGCAGCCAATTTAGATGACGATGAACGCAAATTGGTTCGTGGTTTTGGTTTATTAACCTTAAAACCAACCATGTATATTGCGAACGTGGCAGAAGATGGCTTTGAAAACAACCCACACTTAGATGCAGTCAAAAAACTTGCTGCAGAAGAAAATGCGATTGTGGTGCCTTTATGCAACCAAATTGAAGCCGAAATTTCATTACTTGAAGATGAAGACCGTGCAGAATTCCTAGAAGCTCTTGGTATGGAAGAACCAGGGCTGAACGTAGTGATTTGTGCAGGTTATGCGCTGTTAGGTCTGCAAACTTACTTTACTGCAGGCGTACAAGAAGTCCGCGCGTGGACAGTGAAAGTAGGTGCAACTGCACCACAAGCAGCAGGCGTAATTCACACTGACTTTGAAAAAGGCTTTATCCGCGCAGAATGTATTGCTTATGAGGATTTCGTACAATACAACGGCGAAGCAGGTGCAAAAGAAGCAGGTAAATGGCGCTTGGAAGGTAAAACTTATATCGTACAAGACGGTGATGTTTTACACTTCCGTTTTAATGTTTAATTGTTTTTATGTTTAGTTTTAGAACAATGCTTACAGCCGAGCATTGATTCAATAAAAAAACCTCGATGCTTACATCGAGGTTTTTTTATGGGCGATTCCGCATCACATTAATGCAGAACAACCTCAATTAAGACTGCACCACATTGCCCTTTTGTTTCGGGTCAGTATTGCCCAATTCAGGATGCGCCAAAGCATCAGCACATTGTTTTTTATCCCGTTCATAATCAGCTTGTTTTTGTGCAAGACTGCTTGAACTGTCAATCGTCGCACGTGCCCAAATTTCCAAACTGGTCAAAGCCTTACGACACAGCGCATATTTCCCTTCCGTTACAGAGTCGGTCATTTTGACATTAATACGCCAGTCGGTACTTAATTTACGGGCAGGTTTGCGGACTTTATCTTCAATTAAGTTACGCTGTTTACGATACACGTACGGCTCAACTTCATTCATTAATTCCCACGCGGCTTGCGCATACACAGTCGCATCATTGGTGAGTTTTGGCGCAGGCTTAATTTCTACTGTTTTTTGCGGGTTGTTGTCATTGCTACACGCTTGCAATAACAGGCTACTGCATAACATTGAAGCAAGCAGGATTACAGGTGTTTTCAATTTCAACATATCGGTTCGCCCATACAAACAATTCGGCATCATGCTAATGAATTCAAGTATAATACACAATCTTCATTTGACCCATCGTTCAACTTTCTCCCACAAGGTGTGTCGTGTCCGTACACAATATTCAAACTGCGCCCGCAGCAAGTTTTTGGCAAGGTGCAAAAGATAGTCAGGCGATTATTTTCACCTATCTGCCTGTTTCTTTTGCTTTTGGTGTTTCTGCAACTCAATTCGGCTTTAGCGCATGGGAAGCCTTATTTTTATCTTGCTCGATGTATGCAGGGGCGAGTCAATTTTTAGTCGTTGCCTTATTGGGCAGTGGAACTTCAATCTGGATGACCGCATTAACGGTAATCGCCTTGGATATTCGACATTTACTTTACGGCCCAGCCTTACAAAACCTGATTCAAGATCGTTTAAACCTCAAAAAAACTGCAATTTGGTCATGGGGTCTGACCGATGAAGTTTTTGCCTCAGGCATGATTAAACTGTCACAGCGCCGTCAGGAATGGTCTGAATCATGGATGCTTGGACTGAGTTTATTTAGTTGGTTGTCTTGGGCATTAGGCTCTTTGTTAGGCGGATTATTTGCCGATCAAGTCACTAAAATGCCACAGTTTTTGCAAGCGGCGCTCGACTTTTTATTGCCCGCTTTATTTCTTAGCTTCTTATTGGCAGCATTTGAAAAGAAACACACCTTTGTCGTGGGAATCACCATTCTAGTATCTGCCGTAGCTTGTTATTTTATTGACTTATCTGCTGCAATTTTTATTGGGATTTCTTCAGGTATTTTGGCGGGATTATTTAAACACTATGTTTTAAAACAACCCGACCCTGAACATACAGGAGCAAAATCATGAGTTTAGAAATTATTTTGGTCGGTATTATGGTCGGTATCGCAAACTTCGCCTCACGTTTTGGGCCATTTTTTGTGATTCAAAAGTTTCAACAAGGCTCACAGCAACGTGGTGCTTTATGGCTTAAAATCGCTTTGGGCAGCATTGGTATAGCCGCAATTAGCTCTATGCTCGTGGTTGCAACCTTGCCACCTTTGCTTGAAACACCCAATAAAAGTTTTGCGATGTTGATTGGCTTTTTAGTGCTGACAGGTTTGTATTTTAAGTTTAAGAAAATCGTCCCTGCCACGCTTATCGCAGCCATCACCTATGGTTTAATTTATACTTATGTGCCATTTTCGTTCTAATGTTGCTGAAATTTAGAGGTTGAATCGTCCAAATGATCTATTTCAGGATTCAGCCTTAACTGCTTTAAAGCACTGAATGCAATATAAGTAGATGACAAAATCATGATTTTGTTGCAAACAGGGCTTAACTCATGGAACAGTTCTGCTATGCTAAAAGCCCACTTTAGCAAGGACGATTCACATGAGCGTGACCATTGGTACTCCCCTTCAATCTTCTGCTTTTAAAGTTTTGCTATTGGGTTCAGGGGAACTCGGTAAAGAGGTGGTAATTTCACTGCAACGCTTAGGCGTAGAAGTACATGCCGCCGATCGCTACGACCATGCGCCAGCCATGCAAGTCGCACATTATGCTTATACTTTAAACATGGCAGATGCCACAGAATTAAAACAACTGATTGAAAAAATTCAACCCAATTTAATTGTGCCTGAAATTGAGGCCATTGCGACATCAGTTTTACTTGAAATTGAAGCGCAAAATATTGCAACAGTGATTCCATCTGCCAAAGCGGTAAATTTGACCATGAACCGTGAAGGCATTCGTCGTTTGGCTGCAGAAGAATTAGGTTTGCCGACATCCGCTTATCGCTTTGCCAATTCTCTCGAATCTTTCCGCGCTGCATGTGATGACATTGGTTATCCAAACTTTGTGAAGCCTGTGATGTCATCTTCAGGCAAGGGACAATCGCGTGTCACCTGCTTTGATGAAGTTGATGCAGCTTGGGAATATGCCCAGACTGGCGGACGCGTCAATCAAGGCACTGTGATTGTTGAATCACAAATTGACTTCGATTTTGAAATTACCTTATTAACCGTACGTGCTAAAAACCCAGAAACTGGTGCGATCGAAACTTCATATTGCGACCCAATTGGTCACCGTCAAGATGCAGGCGACTATGTAGAAAGCTGGCAACCTCAAGCCATGAGTGATGCTGCCTTGACTGAAGCCAAACGAATTGCACACAAAGTGACTACTGCCTTAGGTGGTTGCGGTATTTTTGGTGTAGAGCTGTTTGTGAAAGGCGATAAAGTCTGGTTCAGTGAAGTATCTCCACGTCCACACGACACAGGTTTGGTGACATTGGCTTCACAATTCCAAAGTGAATTTGAATTACATGCCCGCGCGATTTTAGGCTTACCTGTCAATACCACACGCCATAGCGTTGCAGCCAGTGCGGTGATTTATGCAGGTGTCGATGCAACGAATCTTTCATTTTCTGGCCTGAATCTTGCATTAGCACATCCCGATACAGATTTACGTTTATTTGGCAAACCTGAAGGTTTTGAGCGTCGTCGTATGGGCGTTGCCACTGCACGAGCAGAAACCACAGAGCAAGCGCGTGAGCTAGCTCAGCAGACTGCGGACACTGTTCGTGTTCATTTAAACGAAAATCAAAATTAAGCTCGTCATTGCATAACGGAATTGTCCATGATCATTACATTACCCTTGCTGAATTATGTAAAAAGCAACCATGACATTCAGGCCATTAACCAATGGCGCACCGATGTCGAAAATCAGCTACAACAATGTTTTGAAAATGGACAATCCATTCGTGAAGTGATTTTGGCGCGTTCTAACCTGATTGATGAAGCGCTCACTTTCTTATGGCAACATGCTGAATTAGACAAAACCGATTTGAGCCTATTTGCAGTGGGCGGCTATGGGCGTAAAGAAATGCTGCCCTATTCAGATGTCGATATTATGGTGTTGTCGGAAGATGCAATCACATCAGAACAAGAACAACTTATTTCGACCTTTATTTCGTCTTTATGGGATGTTGGCAATTTCAAACCTGCCACCAGCGTGCGGACTATTCAGGACTGTGTGATTCAGGCAACCAGTGATTTAACTGTTGCAACTGCCTTGATTGAAGCGCGTTTAATTACAGGAAATCAGCAGCTTGCCAAATGGCCGCGTCGTATTGTTTCGCAGACTTGGACAGATAAAACCTTTTTTGATGCCAAAATGGAGGAGCAAAGCAAGCGTTACGCGCAGCACAATGACACCGAAAGTAATTTAGAACCCGATATTAAAAATGCTCCAGGCGGTATTCGTGACATCAACCAAATTGGCTGGATTGCCAAACGCCATTTTCGCGTCAATCGTATTTACGACTTGGTGCATTTAGGTTTTATTTCAGAATTTGAATTGGGTGTACTCGAAGAAGCCGAAAGCTTTTTATGGGAAATCCGTCATCATCTCCATCGTTTAACCAAACGTGATGAAAACCGTTTATTGTTTGATTATCAACGAGATATTGCAGCAACTTTTGGCTATGTTCGAGAAGAAGGTAAACCGCAAAATTACCCGATTGAACAATTTATGAAGCGTTATTATCGCTCTGCACAGCAAGTTTCCACTTTAAATGAAATGTTGCTGGCCTATTTTAATGAGTCGGTCATTACCCCGCGTTTGCCTAATTATGAACGTAACATTGAAGAAATTAATGAAAATTTTAAACTGGTCGATGGCAAACTTGCCGTGCAGCACCACAAAATTTTCTCAGAAAAACCAAGCGCAATTTTAGAAATTTTCTATTTATTGGCCAATCGTCCTGAAATTGAAGGAATTCGCGCACGAACACTGCGCCTGCTGACACTTGCAGCCAAGCGTATTGACCAAAGTTTCCGTGATGATCCAACGCATCAAGCGCTGTTTATGGCAATTTTGCGCTCACCGCACCGCTTGTATAATACCTTGGTGACTATGAAACGCTTAGGTGTATTGGGCAATTACATCCCCGCTTTTGGTCAAATTACAGGTTTAATGCAATACGACTTATTCCATATTTATACAGTCGATGCGCACATTTTACTATTACTCCGCAATTTAAGCCGCTTCAAAGAACCTGAATTCGCGAAAGATTTTCCTGTGGTCAGTTCGGTATTTCAGCGTTTAGCCCGTCGTGACATTATTTATTTGGCTGCGATTTTCCATGATATTGCTAAAGGTCGTCGTGGTGATCACAGTGAACTTGGTGCGGTAGATGCGATTGAGTTTTGCCGTAAACACGGATTTACTGAACGTGAATGTAACCTTGTGGCATGGTTAGTCAAAAATCACTTGTTGATGTCAGTCACAGCACAGAAAAAAGATATTTCTGACCCCGATGTGGTCAAGGAATTTGCTGAAAAAATGGGAGATATGGAGCATTTAGATTATCTCTATACCTTAACGGTTGCTGATATTAATGCGACTAATCCAACACTCTGGAACTCATGGCGTGCATCCTTAATGCGCCAACTTTATACGCAAGCGCGTGATGTCATTCGCTCAGGACTTGGGCGTCCCGTCGATTATCAAATGCTGATTGAAGACACCAAATTTGCGGCAAGCGAGTTACTGGTTAAAGATTTTGAACTCAGTGCTGTTGAAAAAGTCTGGCAAGAACTGGGCGATGAATACTTTATTAAAGAATCTGCCGATGAAATTGCATGGCATACCCGCGCGATTTTGGAGCATGGCGATAATCCTGCACCATTAGTGCTCATGCGCGCGCACCGAAAATCAGCACAAGACGCAGTACAAATCTTTATTTACACGCAAGACCAACCTAACCTATTTGCCACAACTGTCGCTATTTTAGACCGCATGAACCTTGACGTTCAGGATGCACGAATTATTACTGCGACCAAAGCCTTTAGTTTGGATACTTACGTGGTCTTAGACCGTTTTGGCACACTCTTAACAGACCCTGAACGTGAAGAAATGGTGATTGAGGCTTTAGTGAATGCCTTGAGCCAGTCAGATAAATATCCGGGTTTGATGCAACGCCGCATTCCGCGTCAATTACGTCATTTTGACATTGAAAATACAGTAGAAGTGACTTTCAATGCAGCGCTGAATCAAAACATGGTCGAAATTGCCACACTAGATCATCCCGGGTTACTCGCCAAAATTGGCGGCTTGTTTATGATGCAAGGCTTAGATATTCACTCCGCCAAAATTGCCACCCTGGGCGAACGTGCCGAAGATATTTTCTTCGTCACCAAAAAAGATGGCAACCCAATGACAAAGTCTGAAGCAGATACCTTTGCCATCCAGCTCAAAGCTGCTTTAGATGAGGCCTCTAATCAGGTCTGTGGTCAACATTAACTTCAATTTACGGAACATCCATGAACTCAAGTTTGTCCTTATTACATCCTTACCCTTTTGAAAAGCTAAACAAACTATTTCAGGACGTACAACCTGCAAATTTGCCGTTAATTCCACTGTCTATTGGCGAACCTAAACATCCTGCACCTGAATTTGTCAAACAAGCCATTATTGATAATTTTCAGCATTTATCGACTTATCCGAACAGCAAAGGTCTGCCTGAATTACGTCACAGCATTGCCCATTGGCTGACACAACGCTTTCATTTAAAACAAGTTAACCCAGACACTCAAGTTCTCCCCGTTTCAGGTACACGTGAAGCGATTTTTTCCTTCGTACAAGCATTGATTCGACGTGAAGATGCACCCTATGTAGTGATGCCCAATCCGTTTTATCAAATTTATGAAGGGGCAACTTTATTGGCAGGTGCCCAACCTTATTTCATCAATTGCACCGAAGACAATAATTACTTGGGTGATTTTGATGCCGTACCTGCAGAAGTCTGGGAAAAAACCGCTTTATTATTTGTCTGCACACCAGGAAATCCAACGGGTGCTGTCCTTTCAAAAGAACAATTTAAAAAGCTAATAGCTTTGTCAGATCAATATAATTTTGTCATTGCATCTGATGAATGTTATTCGGAATTATGGTTTGACCAAGCTCCTACAGGTTTACTGGAAGTCTGTGCCGAACTTGGACGCGATGACTACAAAAACTGCATCGTATTCCATTCTTTGTCTAAACGCTCAAACTTACCCGGCATGCGTTCAGGCTTTGTTGCGGGCGATGCCAACTTATTAAAACCTTATTTGCAATATCGTACCTATCATGGTGCGGCAATGCCTGTTCAACATCAATTGGCATCTATTGCAGCTTGGGATGATGAACAGCACGTTGAAGATAATCGTCAACAATATCGCGCCAAGTTTGAATTATTTCAAATGGAACTTGGGCATTTACTGCCATTAAAAAAACCAGATGCAGGTTTTTATTACTGGCTCAAAGTCGATCATGATGAAAACTTTGCCAAAATGTTGATGGAAAAAACCCATATTAAAGTGCTACCAGGGCGATATTTATCTCGTGAAACCGCACAAGGTAACCCAGGTGAAAACCATGTTCGCTTGGCTTTGGTTGCAGATTTGGCACAATGTGAACAAGTAATTCAACGTCTTAAAGCGATTTTATAAGTTAATGATTTCAACTAAATTTAAGGCGATCATCTGATCGCCTTAATTATCTTACTTGCACAAGCGCAAGCCTTTATCGTAAAGCCTTTTCAATTTCCGCCTGCAAATCTTCAGGTTTTGTGGTCGGAGCAAAACGGTTCAACACCTTGCCATCTTTGCCAATTAAAAACTTGGTGAAATTCCATTTAATTCCGTTGCCCAAAATACCTTTACTGTTATTGGTCAGGTAACGGAAAATCGCATGTGCTTCAGGCCCTTTCACATCAATTTTGCTAAACATTGGAAAACTGACACCATAGTTTTTTTGGCAGAAGCTCCCAATTTGCTCATTGGAACCTGGATCTTGCCCACCAAACTGATTGCACGGAAAGCCCAAAACTTCAAGACCTTGGTCTTTATATTGTTGGTATAACTTTTCCAAACCCGCAAATTGAGGCGTAAAACCACACTTGCTGGCTGTATTTACAATCAACAAAACCTTCCCTTCATAATCGCTAAAGGCTTTATTTTGTCCATCTAACAACTCAGCTTCAAACTGATAAATGTTGGTCATGGATAATTTCCCTCATCATTTTTTTCTTGTGTTTTGAGTTCTAAAGAAGCCGAATTGACACAATAGCGCAATCCTGTTGGCTGTGGACCATCATCAAAAACATGCCCTAAATGTGCGTCACAATGATGACAAACAATCTCAGTACGCTGCATGCCGTGCGAACCATCCTGATGTTCTTCAATCACCCCAGGCTGGATTGGACGATAGAAACTTGGCCAACCGCTACCGCTGTCATATTTTGTTTCAGATGAGAATAGCGCTGTACCGCAACAACGACAGGTATAAATCCCCTCTTGTTTAGTATTCCAATATCTCCCCGTAAAAGCAGGCTCCGTGCCTTTTTGACGTGTAATCCGAAATTCCTCTGGTGATAACTCTCTTTGCCATTCTCGGTCTGTTTTATTGAGTTTTCCCATCACTAACTCCTTTAAATCTTTGACATTCAGTGTCATGCTTCAGTACTTCCATTTTTACGCTAGACCTTGCAAAATATCTAGCTAAATTTCAGCATAGATTGTGATATTTCAGTAATCTATAATTTATTTATCTTCTAATCATTGGATGGAACTATGTCCGTACTAGGTAACACGACTCCGCGCGAAATAAAAAAATCATCAAAACTTGAGCATGTATGCTACGACATTCGCGGACCTGTGTTACGAGCGGCCAATGAAATGGAAGAGGCCGGTCATAAAATTATTAAACTGAATATTGGCAACCCTGCCCCATTCGGTTTTGAAGCGCCACAGGAAATTATTAATGATGTCGCATTGAATTTGCCTAATGCGATTGGTTATACCGACTCCAAAGGGATTTTCCCTGCGCGTAAAGCGATTTGTCAGTACTATCAGCAAAAAGGCATTTTCGATATGCATGTCAATGATGTGTATATAGGCAACGGCGTGTCTGAACTGATTGTTATGGCGATGCAAGGCTTGTTGGACGATGGCGATGAAATGCTGGTACCAATGCCTGACTACCCGCTTTGGACTGCGGCAGTGAATTTATCGGGCGGTACTGCTATTCACTACAAATGTGATGAAGAAAACTTTTGGTATCCAGACATTGCCGATATGGAAAGCAAAATCACGCCAAATACGCGCGGTATTGTCATTATTAACCCGAATAACCCAACGGGTGCGGTTTATCCACGTCATGTGTTGGAACAAATTGTAGCATTGGCAAAAAAATATGACTTAATTTTATTTGCCGATGAGATTTACGACAAAATTATTTATGACGGCATTGAGCATGTTGCGGTTGCAGCTTTAGCGGGTGATCAACTCTGTATCTCATTTAATGGCTTGTCTAAATCGTATCGCATTGCGGGCTTCCGTTCAGGCTGGATGGCGATTACAGGCGATAAATCACGCGCTGCAGACTACATTGAAGGTTTAGACATGTTGGCGTCTATGCGCTTGTGTGCCAACCATCAGGCGCAGTACGCGATTCAAACAGCATTGGGTGGTTATCAGTCTATCAATGACTTGATTCGTCCGGGTGGTCGTTTATACGAACAACGTAACATTGCATGGGAAATGCTGAACGACATTCCTGGCGTGTCTTGTGTCAAACCTGAGGGTGCAATGTATTGCTTCCCGAAACTTGATCCAAACGTCTATCCAATTGAAGATGACGAAAAGTTAATGCTCGATTTACTCAAAGCAGAAAAAGTTTTATTGGTTCAAGGTACAGGTTTTAACTGGCCAACGCCTGATCATTTCCGTGTCGTGTTCTTGCCTGCAGAAAATGAATTACGTGAAGCAATGACACGTTTAGGCCGTTTCTTGGCAAAAATCCGCTAAGATCAAACCGAATCTCTGTTTTAAAATGCCGTGTTGATCACGGCATTTTTTATGGATTTGATTTTTATTTCTATTTTATCTTTCACCTATTGTTCATCACCAAGCAGTAACACAGCAAAGCGATACTCAGACACTTAGGGATACACTTTTACACGCCCGCAAAAGCATGCTGTAATAGCCACAAGCGATTAAGTTTCAGGAATTGAGCATGCACTACCAAGTCCATCTTATTGATGCGCAAAAACCATCACAAAATTATATTTGGTTGCTTGAACATTGTGCTAGCAAACAAGTGGTGGTGATCGACCCAACCGATGCCAAACCTGTTGAAGATTTTTGCCAAAATCATGGTTTAGAGATCGCGCAAATTTGGTTGACGCATTGGCATCAAGACCATATTGGCGGTGTGCCTGAACTCATTGCAGAACGTAATTTACCTGTTTATGGGCCACGTGAAGAATTGAGCAAAATTCCGTTTATCACGCATCCTTTACAAAACCAAGATCATATCAATTTTCATGATTTACAGGTCGATGTTATTGCCGTTCCGGGACATACCTTGGGGCATATTGTGTATTTTATAGATGCGTTGGATGTATTGTTCTGTGGCGACACTTTATTTGCGATGGGCTGTGGGCGTGTTTTTGAAGGTACATATTTGCAAATGTATCAATCTTTAAACCGCTTGGCAGCGCTGCCTCCGCGTACCCGAGTATATTGCACCCATGAATATACATTGGCGAATGCACAATTTGCACTGCATGTAGAACCCGACAATGTTGCCATTCAAGAGCGTTATCAACTAATTGAAAGTTTACGCATGCTTAATCAACCGACTTTGCCAAGCAGCATCGAACTAGAACTGGAAACCAATCCATTTTTAAGAGCCGAAAGTGTCGAAGAATTTCAGAAATTACGTGAACTCAAAGACAACTTTTAAATTGATGCTTTGATCATAAAGCATCTGATATTTCTCTCGGATTATAAAATCTGATTACTGGCAGCAAACTCATCTAATTGAGTTTGCGTCACCACACGCACAGCATTCATTTCATCGACCCGCACCAACAGCAAATTGAACAATGCAGGCTGATAACGGCGTGCGCTGCCAAAAGGCGTATAATCCACTTTGGATTGTAAGGAAAACAGTAACCAATCTTCATGCCCGAGCATCACAGCAACAGGCTCTAGTCCTTGATTTTGCATCTGCTTCACCATGCACTCCACCTGCTGTTGAATTGTTTGTGCGGTCATGTCTATTTCCCAAATCTTCAAACTCAACCATAGTATAAGCTAATGTCTATTAGGTACCGACATGCTCCATACTAATATCCATTGCATTAAATTAAAGCTTGGCATAAAAAATGGATAATCTTTATGTGTTAATGCTGAAAATAAATACAGCCTAAAATTAAAAATCATTAACAAAATATTTCTAAGTCATCTTTTGGCAATACATTTAAGAACTTAAAATTAATTATGCTACCTCAATTAAAACAATAAATATCAATAACTTAATATTCAATAATTCTTTTAAAATATTCTATTTGCTGAAAAGGACTTTAGATTTCTAAAAATCAGTGAAAAAAATGTCAAAGAAATACATTTCTGCCCTTTAAAAATTCAAGAAATATCCCTATTAATAATTAAATAAATGGATAGGAGTTCTCTCGTGAAAAAAGTTGTTAAAGCAAAAAATTTAATTGCGTTTCGTATTTGGTTAGAAAAATTAGGTTATTCAGTCAAAAATTTGGCGGATGGTCACGGTTTCACATTTAGCTTTCAAAAAGAATATGGTTTGGTCACTTGCGAGCTTTCTGGTAATGCTTTAGCAATGAAATTAGGCGAGGAATTTGAAGACCATTTAAAAGCATAAGTACTTATACAATATAGATAAGTATGCGATAACGGTTGAACTTGATAGGATGCAAAAATAAAAATTCAAATCGTATTTCATCAACACTTAAAGATGATCTTGCCCATAACCTGTTTATGGGCTTTTTTTTATACTGAACTTTAAATCTTAAAATACATCTAAGCCTTGTCAAAGAGATGCAATGATTTAAAGCTAAAATAACAGGCAATAAAAAAGCAAGGTCATTGCCTTGCTCTTTAATGTATGGTGGGGACGGAGAGACTCGAACTCTCACACCTCGCGGCGCTGGAACCTAAATCCAGTGCGTCTACCAATTTCGCCACGTCCCCAACATCGGGTACCAACTGAGTTGTTGGATTTTAATTTGGCAGAGGATCAAGGATTCGAACCTTTTGCCAGTAGCGTCTTGCTACGCTACGAAACGAATATTAGACGTAATCAATGGCTTATGCAATCCCTTTTCTATACTGTTTGATTAGAATTTAAACTTATGTGGCAAAAAATGTGGCAGAGATTTTAGTTTGATTACGCTTTCGCCAAAAATAAAGATAGAATTTATCTAGTGCGTTCCGAATTCAATGTTAGGATTATTTTTTAAATCTTAGAATTAATATAACTCGAATCCTGCTTAAGCCATTAATTTTATAATTTGAATTAAAGGTTAAGCAGGGTTCAGTTTAAGTACTTTATTTTCTTAGAACAGTTTCAAGTTTGCCTACAAACTCATTCACATTAAGGGCAATATTTCTAGCACGTGAACGTGTATGCCGAGCAACACCAGGAGCTAATGGATTTAAGTCACTACCTGCTATCGTATTGATAGTATCTTGGAAAATTTGTTGGCCCTTATCATCAAATACAGTGTACTTAATTCCTAACTTACCTTCAAAATTACCAAAGCTTACAGCCGCCTGACTTGCAACAAGTACTTGAGCAGTAATTTTGTATGGATGTTGAGCATCCGTACCAAAAAGATTCGAGTTTTTTAAGGCTAACTCTAAAGAATCTTTGACTTTTATATCAATTTTTTCTCTATTGTTAATTTTAGGATCAATATCCACTTCAACTAGGTTTGAATTTTTCAAATATGGACTTTCAACTTTTTTTACATTCTCAATAATATCTGGAGCAATAAGAGGAGTTGCACAACCCACCAAAATTATAGTCGAAGCTATTAAAGAAGCCTGAATAATTTTCTTCAAATCAATACCCTTTAAAATCATATAATTATCAATGGTAAAATATTAGTTAAAGTAATATTTTAAAGCCCACAATTAATAATATTGAGGGCTTTTGTAACGTCTATTTAAATTAAAATTTTACAAGATCACCTTTTAATGCGACGCCTGCAATTGCTGTGCCTTTAGCACATTGATAAGTTTTAGTACTTTTGGTCTCATTAGCTTTATAATAACTCACCAAATTTGTTACAGCATTTGCACCACGCACTTTTGCGGTTTTCTCGAATTGAATTAGAGCTGATCTTAATACATGATCACATGAAGATTCAGCTGATTTAGCAAAACCATTGGTTTTCTTATTCGTTACCAAACCACGTTCAATAACACGTCCCCCTGATTTAGTTCCCGCTAGATAAAATTTAACTGAGCCGTCAAGAACTCCATCAGCAACAGCACGATTAACCGCCTCCTGAAAGTCAAAATCATGCATTTGATCTGCTGCTTGGACAGCCGTAAAGCTACCAAAACCAAGCACACTCGCTAAAACCAATTGTTTAATATTCATCATTCCACCCTCTTAAAAAGTTAATTTAAAGACTTTGATAATTGTATAAAAACTGAATTATCCAAACGCATTTTCCAACTCATGGCATTTTTATGGATTTTATTTCCTTTTTGATCTAGATTACGACTACTCGTTATCTGAGAAGATACTTGTTGTCCATTAATACTGTAGGTTACTTGTAAATAGTGACTTCGACGTGTCAAACCAGCAATGACTTTACTCGAGTCAGACTGTTCTACGACCCACCCCACACGTGCTTGTTGCGTAATGGCTTGTTTAATATTATTTAACACATCTTTAGTTGTAACGTTTTCAGGTACATTGTATTGGCGTTGTGGATAGTCAGAAATTTTCACTGTACTACAAGCAGTTAAACTTAATGTGCTTACAATGGCTAATATAACCAAGTATTTTTTAAGATTCATATTCCCTCTATATATCATCTAGACCTTAAAATTTTTAAAAATCAATGAAGTATTAATCCCACCAAAGGCAAAGTTATTACTCATAATTATTTCAGCAGGCATATTTCGTATTTCCCCACGAATATAGTCCAATTCTGCACAAGATGGATCAACACTATCCAAATTCAAAGTAGGGATAAACTGTTCACGTTGCATCATCTCAATACTAAGCCATGCCTCAATCGCACCACAGGCTCCTAAAGTATGACCAAAATAACTTTTTAACGAGCTAATTGGTTTTTTTCCTAAAATACGTAAGGTAGCCTGAGTTTCAGCAATATCACCTTGATCTGTTGATGTACCATGCGCACATACATAATCAATATCTTCAGCAGAAACATGAGCATCTTTGAGTGCTAAGCCCATACAATGCCCCATCATTTCGGAATCAGGTCGAGTTACATGCTGACCATCAGTGTTACTACCATAACCTAAAACTTCTGCGTAAATGGTTGCACCACGTGCTTTAGCATGTTCATATTCTTCCAATATTAAACACCCAGCCCCTTCCCCGACCACTAAGCCATCACGATCACTGTCAAAAGGACGTGGTGTAGCTTCAGGCTGACTGTTTTTCATACTGGTTGCTAAAAGCACATCAAACACAGCTGAACCCGCTGCACTAAGTTCCTCTGCTCCACCTGCAATCATCACCGTTTGTTTACCATATTTAATGGCTTCATAAGCCTGCCCAATTGCCATAGAGCCTGAAGTGCAAGCACTAGAAGTTGGCAAGGTTAAACCTTTTAAGCCAAAATAGATCGTCATATTGACCGCACTAGTATGAGACATCATACGAATATAAGTTGTTGCATTAAGCTGACTCATATTGTGATCAAGTAACATAGACCCAAATTCGCGCACAGCATCAACACTACCTGCAGATGAGCCAAATGCTACTCCAGCTTCACCGTTTTTCAATATATTTGCATTGAGTAAACCAGCATTCTCTAATGCTTTTTCTGCACACACTACAGACATTAAAGCAACCCGCCCCATGCCTCTGGTAACTTTTCGATTAAAATGCTTTGGCACTGTAAAAGACTCAACTGGACCTGCCAATTTACTCCGTAAATCTGTATAGATTTCCCAGTCTGGCATATAGCGAATGCCACTTCTACCTTGTGCAAATTGTTCAAAAACTTGGTCTGCTGATTCTCCTAAAGAGGTAATCCCTGACATACCTGTAACCACAACGCGTTTCATCAAATCAAGCCTCCATTGATTGAAATTACTTGGCGTGTGATGTAACTTGCATCATCACTGCATAAAAACTTAACCGCTTTAGCAACTTCCTCTACCCGACCCATACGTTGCAATGGAATCATTTTCAAAGCATGTTCTTTTACTTCTTCTGTTACCATTTCTGTTTCAATCAAGCCTGGAGCAACACAATTCACTGTTATTTTTCTTTTTGCCAATTCTAAAGCTAAAGCTTTAGTTGCACCAATTAACCCTGCTTTAGCAGCACTATAATTAACTTGACCACGATTCCCCATAATCCCCGATACAGAAGACAAGGTCACAATACGCCCGCCTTTCTTTAAACGAATCATTGGCATAATCAAAGGTTTAAGTACATTATAAAAACCATTTAATGAAGTTGAAACCACTTGATCCCAGTCATCATCGGTTAATGCAGGGAAAGCCCCATCTCTTGTAAGCCCCGCATTTACAACGACACCATAAAAAGCACCATGCTTCGCGATATCTTGTTCCAAAACTTCTGCTATATGTTCACGATCATTTACATCAAACATTAATACATGGCTAGCTTGTCCAATTTCTTGGATTTCCTTCACCACCGCTTCAGCTTCTGCTTGTCTTGAACGCGCATGTACTGTTACATCAAAACCTGCTTTTGCTAATTCCAAAGCAATTGCCTTACCAATTCCACGACTAGAACCCGTTACTAAAATTCGTCTTTTCACACTAGTTTCCCACTAATTTCATTTATATTTTCAGGCTCAAACACACTAAGCATGGCACTGAACTTATACTCTTGATATTCAATTTCACAATTAAACTGCCCCAAACCCTCATGCAGATAACTTTGTTCCACACGAATTCTTACTGTTGTCCCCTCAGTAAAAAAAGCACATGGAAATT
Source organism: Acinetobacter sp. YH01007 (assembly GCF_013420425.1). Taxonomy (NCBI): domain Bacteria; kingdom Pseudomonadati; phylum Pseudomonadota; class Gammaproteobacteria; order Moraxellales; family Moraxellaceae; genus Acinetobacter; species Acinetobacter sp. YH01007. The sequence continues at coordinate 31,166 of NZ_VOYC01000001.1, forward strand.
GGATTTTTCGTGTCCCTAATAAAAAACCAATTTTCGGAAGCATGCCCTTGCTTTGTCCTTTATAACCAGCATAAGCACTAATGGTCTGCGCCATCAATTCAATACTGCTCCATGTTGGTAAGCCCTTTTCTTCAAAAAACATTAAATCAGGAGTGATTCTAAGCTCAGCAATTGCAAATATATCATTTACCTCAATTAGATGACTCACAAAAACCATTGGCTTTTCATGCGGAATAAACGTAATAGCATCCATCATGGTGAAACTGCTCCCATAATTAAACTGATATTGCTACCACCAAAAGCAAATGAATTACTCATTACATACCGGATTGGTGCTTCTAAATGGCTATTTCGCACATAGTTTTTCGTGATCAATTCAAAGTCTAACTCTCCAGAATGATGTAAAGGTAACCATGCTTGATCTAACAAAACTTGCTGACAAATAAATGCCTCAATTGCACCAGCCGCCCCCAAACAATGCCCTGTCTTATGCTTGGTGCTACTCAATGCCACTTGTTGATCTGCAAATACAGCTTGAACAGCTTTAATTTCCATCGAATCATTTTGTGGCGTAGATGTCCCATGCAAATTTAGATAATCAATATCACTCGAATGAAGTCCAGCCCCCTCTAAAGCTTTTCTCATTGCTTCTATTGCACCCAATCCTTCTGGATGTGGGGCAGAAATATGCCATGCATCCATCGACTCTCCAGTCGACAACAAACAGACAGGAGCAGACTCTTTAGAGAGTAAAAATAATCCCGCCGCCTCACCTATATTAATGCCATCTCGGCTAGCTCCACAGGGCTGACAAATATCAGTAGAAAGACTCTCTAAGCTATCAAAACCATTTAAAGTTAATTTACATAAAGTATCCACTCCACCCACTAGCACAGCATCAACTAAATTTGCATTGAGCATTCGTTGACCTGCTGCCATAGCTTTTGCAGCGGAAGAACATGCTGTTGAGATAGTATATGCAGGCCCACTCCAGCCTAAATATTGCTGTAATGCCTTTGCTAGACAACCCATTTCCTGCTTTTTATGCCAAACACCTTGTAATATTTTTTTCTGAAAACATGCTTTTAATACAGGCTCATTGTCAGCAACACCAGATGTAGATGTGCCGATAATTACAGCCAAACGATGTTTTGGGAACTGTGCTGTATAATTGTGAACTTCTGCTTCAATTCGCATTAAAGCTGTTAATGCAAAACGTAAATTGCGTGAGTCTGCCCCACTCAAATCCTCTGGTACTTCTTGAATCAAAGGATGATTATACGCCCCAACCCAAACTTTACGCCCTGCAATTAAATCATCACGTAAGGACAAAGAGTTTTCTTCAGAAGTCAAAGTACGTCGAATATTATCTACATTCTGCCCCAAAGCAGACAACGCCACACTGCATTGAATTCCGACAGCTGAAGAGTGCTGCATTTTTTTAGTCATCATTACCGCCTGAATCAGCTTCCAATGTATTACTAACCGTACTAATTACCATCTCATAAGGTACTTGTAGGTTTTCCAGTTCAATAACTCCCTCTTGATGATCTATTTTCAAGACAGGTTGTTGCTGAATATAAATTATGCCTTCCTTTTGCAAGACAGTAGTTTTCCCGACATGCAGCGATATAAAGTTGGGATATGTTGCATATAAAATATCCCGCACTACATAATCAAAAGGTAAGAATCTCAATTGCTCAATACGTTGCTCAACCTTAACTTTTTGACCATCAAAATTAAGTTTAAACAATTGCTGTCCTGTCAGGCTGAGTGCCAACATTTCAAGAGTCTGCCCTTTCTGTTCTTGATACATTAAAAAGCTAAAACCTTGCTGTCTCCAATGTACCTCCATTTGATCCTGTCGCTGAAAGCTTCGTTCGCCCCACTGTTGGGTTACTAGTCCTTGAGCTTTAGGAATCCATGTTTGACAAGCACTAAACAATAAAGAGCTAGCTAAAATCAAGCTAATGACATTAAAACGTAACTTAGATTTCATCCATCAACAGCTCTTGGTTGCTTTCTCTTCTCGGCAATATTCAGCCAAAGTACTCAGACGTTGCTTAGCATTACGATGAATTGGGTTACTCTCATCCCACGCATAACCTGCTAACAATGAAGAAATCATACGACGGATCTTTTCATCTTGATGGGTCGAAAAAACTACATCCTGGAATTCACCTGAATACCATGACTCAACATAAGCACGAAAAACTTGAATGCCTTTGCGTAACGGCTTTTCATACTCCTTCATCCAATCAACTGACTGTCCTTGAAGAACTCGATCTACCAAAGGAATGGCTAAGCTCGATGATTTCAACGCAATCGTTACACCTGATGAAAATACAGGGTCTAAAAACTCACCTGCATTGCCCAAAAGTGCATAGTTATGTGATGCCAAATGTTTAACATCTGCCGAGTAGCCAACTAAAGTTCGCATAGGAGTGTCATGCTTAGCATTACGTAATACATGTGACAAACTAGGATCATCTGCCAAAATGCGCTTCTGTAAAGCCTCTAAATCATAATCTACACTACCGTCATAACCATATTTTTCAAAAAAATCTTCCTCTGCTACCACACCAAATGATGCGCGTCCATCTGCAAAGGGAATCAACCAATACCAAGCACGATGATCTTTTTCATGTACAGTGATTAATATTTTCTCCCGATCAAATTCTGGATCATCTTGTAAGCCATCTTCAATATGGGTAAATACAGCACGACGCACAGGAAAATCTGATGGACTTTCCAAATCCAAGAATTTCGGTAAAATTCGACCGAAACCGCTCGCATCCAATAAAAATTTTCCTTGAATTTGGTAACTATTGTCTTGCTCATCTTTCACAGTCAAAATTGGCTGTTCAGATACAACATCTACCCCTAGTACTTCATGACCATAGCGAACATCTGCCCCCATGTTAGCTGCTTGCTGTGCCAAAAGATGGTCAAAGTTAGCACGGCGTATCTGCCACGTTGTACCTGGGCCTTCACTAAACTTTTGAGTAAAATCATAAAAGTTACGCTGCTTTCCTTTTAAAAAAGCAGCACCATTTTTGAACTGGAAAGCATATTCATCAACATGTGCATGAATCGTGTCTAACAAGCCAGCTTCTTCCAAAAAAACCATACATTGAGGCAATAAAGACTCACCTATGGAAAAACGAGGAAAATATTGCTTTTCAATTACTGTGACTTGATAGCCTTTTTGACAAAGTAAAGCTGCCGCTGAACTACCTGACGGCCCCGCACCAATGATTAAAACATCTGTATATTGCATTGTGCTCATTGCACTGTATCCTTTAACTCAACTCTTTGGCTGATATTGCTGAACCACAACATGCTTTACATCGGATGATGTAAAAAGTGTTGCATAAATAAATGAAAAAATAACACCGAGTAAAACTGTTAACCCAAAACTATGAATCGCATAGGTATGACTAAAAGAAAGCAAGCCAAATCCAAAAAATGTAGACATCATGCACAAAAATAAGGCCATACCTACGACCTGTGGATGGTCGTGCCCATGATGATAAAAAATTGCATAATCCACCCCAATCCCAATAATTAGGAAAGTTCCCATAATACTAAACAAATTAATTTCAATACCCATCCATGCTTGGGTTGCAAAGGTTGTCATAAGTGCCATGCTGACAGGTAATATCAAAGGAAGGATGGATTTTTTACCGTAAAGTATTCCTAAACCAATAGCTAGAATCATCAAAGCACTAATTAGTAATGACTGCGCATGCTCTCGATGTTGCTTAAATAGTTCAGATAATTGATTGACTGGACGCAGTAACTGTATATTAGTATTTGTTAATTGCTGCAATGCATTTACATCATGTATGTTTTCGAGCATGACTAAACGTTGTGTTGAACTCATTTGCAAAAAATAAAGTGGATGATCCTTAAAAGAAGCCGCTGTTAATATTGGTCGCTCATGCAAGCCTGCCTGCCAATTCAAAACGTCTTCAATGTTTAGTTGCAACGCCTGGACATACTCACTCAATATAGGCTTCGGAATTTCCTTTAGCATCGCAATATTCTGCTTCTGCTGTTCAAGTGAAGGTATCCATTGACCCAAAGCTTGCACACCACCTAATTTCCCTGTTTCCTGTAAACTTGTTAGTTTTACCAACAACTCTTGTTCACGTTGTTCGACCTCTGCAGAGGTTCGACCTTGTATTACAAAATAATCACTGCTTTGTTGTTGCATAAAACGAGAACGGACATATTGATCTTCCTGCTTGAGCGCTACATCCATACTTTGTAAATTGCGAATATCATCATTACTTTTTAGAAAAAATAAACTAGTACCCGTCACGAATACAATCAATAAAATCAAGGTATGACGTAGAGTCTTATGAAGTTGCACGTAGCTACGCACTTTACCTATAAAACTTAATCTACGGATGGCAGGTTCAGCATTTAATGCGGGCAAGCGTGGAAGTAATAAAATACTGGTAATCCATGCTGCACTCAGCCCAACCATTGAAAAAACTGCAATCTGCTTAAAACCAGGGAAAGGTGTAAAACTAAGTACCACATAAGCCAGAAGTGTTGTCATGAGTCCAACAAACAAACTAGGCAATAAAGGTTTAAGCACATCAAATCCATTCATCATTCTGTGCTGAGATTGCATTGCCATAAAGTAAAATGAAAAATCAACACAAACCCCTATTAGGCTTGCCCCGAAGACCAAAGTCATCAGATGTATTTCACCAAAAATCCAATAAGTCACAGCAAAAGCCACTAAACAACCTGCCCCAACTGCAACCATTTCAGTCAGCATTGGACGTAGTGAACGGAAGCCAAACCAAACTAAAAGTAAAATACCAATCGTTGACCCAACCCCAATAGTCGATATTTCCTCTTTGGCAGAAAAAGTCCCAAACTGTGCAAACAACAATGTCCCCGTCCAATGTGGCTTAACCTGCAATTGGCTAAACTGCTGATTCATATTTTGAATAAAGGCTGCGGTCTGATCTTGATAGGCAATGTTATAAGGACTATTGTTAAGTTGGAGCACTATTAAACGGGATATACCATGTTCATCACGCAGGGTCGCAAAACCTTGCTCAAGATTGATATCAGTATTATTTTGTAAATTACTTAAACTTAATACATAGCGTGAAAACAACATCAACGGATCTTGCTTAAGCATGTCAGCCGTAATTGGCATACCAGGACTCATCAACTGCAATAAACTTTGTTCCATTAATGCAGCATAGTCTTTTTCCTGCAAAATCTGCCGATCAGTTTTGGAAAGTAATCCTGTTTTATGTTGATATAGCACTTGAGCAAAGCGATCAGGATCGACTTGTGAGCGGAGAGGATGAAAAAAACCACTTTTATTTGCTTGAGTTTTAAGTACTTGTGTTGCCTGCTCTAACTGCTGATCATTTTTTGCATCCAATACCACAAAAACTTTATCATTTAGCTGCTGATTAATATATTGTTGTGCATGTTTCAAATTTGCATCTTGATGTGACTCTGGCAATAAAGAAAAAATATTAGTGTCTATACTAATACCTTTATTTAACCAAGCCATTCCTAGTGCTAAAGCAATAACACATAGAATACATAGCCAAAGGGCTGTTAATTTATTTTGCCAATTGGAAAAGCGCATTTTCAGCAGCCGTTAAAGTTTGAGGTTGAGATGTCTGCTGACTGAAGTTAATAATTGTACGATTGCTCGCTTGCTCTTCAATTAGAATACGATCAACATAACGTTGACCTTGTGCATCGACACGTACAAATAATTTTTTAAATAAACTACTTTTAGGTGTCAAACTGACATTCCACTGCGTTGGACTGTAGCTTGCAGAAACCACATGAAAGTTTTTGTTTAATGCTGCCTCATTGCCTGACATTAATTGCAAAAACATAGTCGCCACAGAACCATATGGTGTTTTATTTATTTCTATTTGACTTGATGTACGCAAGGTTTTTTGTACTAGCTTATGCGGTGTCACAACCAAATCAGCTTTTACTGGACTTTGAATTTGCCATAGCACACCTTGACTTTTACTAAATAAGACAACACCTTTAGACACATAAGTTTTATTCAAAGATGTTAGCTTTTTTTGTTGCTCAAATTGAGCACGTACAATAGGTGTTGAACCCAGTTGCTCAAACACTTGTTTCATTTGAACACTCTGTGCCTTTGCTGTTGGGGCAAGAAAGATCATAATACAACTTAAAGTAACGACCTTCTTGGCAAACTTATAACGAGTCATAATTGTACTACTCTGCTTTAAATTCGGACCAGGCTTTTAAGCAATCCAATAGAATTTGGGGAGACTGAAAACACATTTCACGCTTTTCGATTTGTACCGCCACTTGTGTTGTATAACCTTTGGTCAGTTTTTTTCCCGAAGCTGCGTCAAAAATCAAATATTCAATTTTCAGTCGATTTTCCCATTCTTTTAAAATTGCACGCACTCTAATTTTTTGTTCGAACTCAATACCTTGAACATAACGCACATGGCTTTCAATTACTGGCCACGCATAACCTGAATCACGCATTTGATTATAGTTATAATTAAATTGATCCAATAATTTACAGCGTGCGATTTCAAAATATTTCAAATAATGTCCATGCCAAACAACATGCATAGTATCAACATCATGAAATGGAACTTCTATTATTACATCTGCATACATAGTGATGTCCTATCAATATTTAACAACAATATGGCTCAACAACTCTAAGTCTTCAAAGCGATTTACCAATGATTGAAGTTCATGTTGCAAAGCACGGTCCTCTTCTACATAGTTAAAGCTCTGAAGCACCCACTGTTGAAACATATTTAAAACGGGACTTAAATCATTATCCATTTTTTTTAATTTAATTGCCTGAATAGCAGCACAGCTTAATGCTGCAACTACTTGCTCAGTGAGTAAAATTACTCGACTTGCATCACGGGCTGCAATAGTCCCCATACTGACTTTATCTTGGTTATGACACTCGGTAGAGCGTGAAAAAATAGATGCGGCCAAAGTCTGTTTTAATGCTTCTGCAGTCCACGCTGAAACCCCTATTTGTACTGCTTTAAAGCCATGATTTAATGGTAAACGCTCAAGACTCGAACCTGTTAAATTACGTGGTAGCCCATTATTCATTTTATAATCAACTAACTGTGCTAACTGACGATCCATAAGATCTGCAATATTAGCAATCATGACTTTTAGACTGTCCATCGCTTGAGCAATATGCCCCCCATAGAAATGACCACCATGCAATACACGTAAGTTGACTGGATCGATCAATGGATTGTCATTACTTGAATTTAACTCATTTTCAATAAATTGACGTAACCATACTTTTGAATCTTCAAAAACACCTATTACATGTGGTGCACAACGTAGTGAATAACGGTCTTGTAAACGTGAACTTTGATGCGCGGTCTGTACCTCACTGTTTAACCAGTCACGTAATTGAGCAGCAATGGTCTGTTGACCCTGATGTGGCTTTTGAGCAAAAAGCACCTCATCAAAATGACTAGGATTCCCCTCTAAAGCCAAAACATTCAATGCAGTAATTAAAGTACTCGCAAAAGATATTTGTTCTGCTTTTTTATAGTTGAGGCAAGCAATTGCTGTCATGACTGCTGTGCCATTCATGAGAGCCAAACCTTCTTTAGGACGCATAACTAAAGGCTGTACACCTTTTTCAACATATACCTCAGAAACAGGAACGATTCTGCCTTGATAGTACACGTCGCGCTCACCAACTACAGCACCCGCAATGTAAGATAAAGGTGTTAGGTCGCCACTAGCACCAACAGAGCCCTCAGATGGAATCACAGGAATTACATCTTCATTCAACATCCAAACTAAACGCTGTAATAAAGCATGCGAAACACCAGAATAACCTCGCGCCAACGAGCACAAACGTACAGTCAACACCGCACGTGCCGTAATAAGGTCTAAATTTTGCCCCATACCACAGCCATGAAAACGCGATAAATGCAATGGAAGTTCGTGCACTTGATGTGCTGGGACTCCAACTAAACAAGAATCTCCATAGCCTGTAGTAACACCATAAATCACCCCTTCATCTTGCAAAAGTTGATCCAGAAAATCTGCACCACGTTGAATTAACGCTATCCATTCTACAGATGAAGGCAAACTGACCTGTTTTTCTTTACGTGCGATAGCAACAACATCTTCAATACTAAGTGGATTTTCCCCAACAATTAACACAAGAATTACCCTTTATCCCAAAAATTAAAAAAATTAAACCATTGATAAGGCGCACGTATACAATGCTGCTCCAATAGTTCTACATATACCTGAATGGTCTGATGCATAGCCTGTAAACGATCTTTACGTGGCCAAGTTAATTGCTTAGCCATTTGATGAATATGTACCTCAAAATGTTTCTCTATCCGATAACAGAACACGGCTAACACTGGTGCTTTCAATAAATTGGCAAGTATCCAAGCCCCTTGTGGCCACAAAGCATCTTCACCCAAAAAAGAAACAGACTGTACCCGATCTGATTGTACGGGTACACGGTCTGCAGCTAAAATAATCCACTCACCCCGATCTAACTTATCTTGTAGAATCAATGCAGTTTCTATACCTAATTCATCTACTGACACTAGATTAACATCGGCATGTTTATTCAGTTTTTTTAAAAACTCATTAAATTTTGTGGCATGCTTTTGATACACCAATACATTAATTTTCTGCGGATGTTCTGCTTTAATAGCCCTCAGTAATTCAATATTCCCAAAGTGGGATACCACAATCACTGCACCTTTTTGATAATGAGAACGAAAGTGCGCATGACCATGTAACTTTAATTCCTGTTCAGGAATATGCCCAAGCCATCCTTCAATTTTATCTAAAATGCATTCACCAAAATGCATCAAATGCTTATAGCTATGCCAAAGTTGAGGCTCTGTTTTAAATGGAGAGTTGTCACCTGCAAAGTGATGCAACCTTTTTAAATATAATAAAGATGCTTGACGAGCAGTATTTGAAAAAAGCCAATACCACAAAATAACAAAGTACAAAACAATTCTACATAGCCAACGCCCGCCTAAACGGTAAAAGCCTAGCATCAACATGAGTGGCAACATACCACCCCGCTCTTTGACTGTACTCCATTTTTGCATTTGCTTGTTCGACTCGCTTAGTCTTTGATTTTTTTATAAATCAATTGAGGTAAACGAATCAACATTCCACAAAATAATCGGCTATGTGCACGTGCCAAACCGATGTTGTCACGCCAAATATCAAAATGTGAAATGCCATTTTCTGGATAAATAACATGTGTTGGTATATTAATAAAAGGAACATTTTTCCATTTTAACCGTACCAAAATCTCAGAATCAAAACCCATCCGCGGTTGAAATTTTGCAGTATTCAAAATATGAACTGTTTGGACCAAAGGATAAATACGAAAACCACACATACTGTCTTTGATTTCCAAAGACAGGCTATTAATCCACACCCAAATATGCGTTAAATATCGACCATATAAGCGCTTTTTTGGTACAGTTTCATCAAATATTGGTTGGCCAATAACCATAGCCTCTGGATGCTTGTACGAGGTCTCTAAGAAGTTTTTCACATCCTGCCAATCATGTTGACCATCAGCATCAAGTTGTAAAGCATGACTAAAACCACATTCAAAAGCATGTTTTAAGCCAGTCATTACAGCTTGTCCTTTCCCCATATTATGAGTATGTTCTACCAAATCCACGAGGGGATAATCCATCGCGAGTTGATGTAGAACTTCTGTACAAGCTATGTCACTACCATCATTAATCATAATGATCGGCAACTCAAAAACACTCAAATGCGACAATAATGCAGCCAAATGATGAGGGTGATTAAAAACAGGAACCACAAAGCAATATTTCATATCCCTTACCCCAATTTAAGACTCTGAAGTAACAGCAAATAATAAACGTCCTGAAGCTAATATTTTTTCATCATTTTTTAATTCAAAGCTAACTTTATTTGCTTTACGACTAAATACCAATTCCACCACTTGATAAGGTTGAATAAGCTCTTGAAATTTTAGCTGTTCAAAGCCATTACACCACAGTAAATCGCCCCAATTCTGTTTAGCCAAATATTGAATAAAACCAATTTGCCCTACACCTGGATAAATTGGGAAATTTGGGAAATGGCCCTTAAAGCATTCAAGTTCTGGTATGAACTCTAAACTATAAGTAATATATGTATCGCAAGACTGTTGTGTTAGAACTACAGGCAAGCGCATTGGCTGAAATAAAGACTTTAAATACTGCTTATTCAGTTTTGATTGTGAATTTTGTGGCATTTGCATTAAGAAACGCCACTGTCTTGGAATTGCGATGCTTTCTAGCTTTTTTTGCAACTGCTTTTTTAGCTGCGCAATGAACGTAACTTTTCCGACCTCCTTCAATCTATCACGTGCATCTTCTGTTAATACAGCTACCGCTGCTAAAATTTGACGATGCTCTTTTTCATTGACTAAGACATGACATTGTTGAATTTCATCAAGTTGTACAATTTTTTCTTCAATTGCATCCAAACTTAAACGCTTTTCTTCTAGCTTTACAATACGATCTAAACGCCCCATTAATCTGAATGAGCTTTTAGAGTCTTCAACATCTATTACCTGAACCTTATCCCCAGTCAAAATCCAATCTAGATTAAAAGCATGATTAGTTTTTACAGCTAGTTCTTGCTGCTCTGCGCTCTTAATTTCAACATTAGCAAAAGGTGTCCATAGAGCACCATCTTCCCGACGATGAGCAATCCCTCCTGTTTCCGAACTTCCAAAAACTTCAGTAACCAGACAATTCAGAAAAGGACGTACTCCGTCATCCAACTTTCCACCTGAAGAATAGACCATATTGCAATCTTGCAATAAAACATCTGTGGTCCAACGCTTCAATAAAGCAGGACTAGAAGTTAAATAGTTTGGTAAATTCAGATGCGCTATTTTCTTTTGAATAGCAACTACGTCTTCAGGGAAAGCTACTTGTTTTTGGTAGAAACTACGTCCGCTCGCTAACGGCCATAACAACTTAAAAAGTAAGCCATAAATATGTTGATGGCTGACCGTAGCAATCGCCACGACTTGTTCTGGTAAATCGAAGCTAGCATCTAAACCACAGACCTCATTGAATAGTTGTTTTAATGTGCGTGGAATTTTTTTAGGTTGCCCTGTCGAACCAGAGGTATAAAAATATAGCTGCGCCTGTTTTAAAAACTCATCATCAAATCGGAGTTTAGCAATTGGAATAGCTGTTGGAAGCTGACGCTTCAAAAAGTAAATTTGTTGAGAAGCCAATTCATTTTCTAAATCACTAACTCGATGAGGAGTTAACAACACACTCTTGCCAGCTTGTAATGCAGCAAACAACAACACTAAAAATTCGTAGCTATCTTGCTCCCATAGAGCCCATGTTGACTCCTTCAATTGTTCAATTTGAGCTGCTTGCTCAGCCACGTCTGACCAAAACTCTTGAAAAGATATCAAACTCAGATCTGCTTGTATGCACAGTACATGAGAGGAATGAAGATGATGTTGAAAATGACAAGACATAAAATAAAATTTAAACCGTATTTCTAGTCGCTATCCGTATTCTTAGATAACTCACTTAACGCAATTATAAAAAACTACTTCCTTGTTTGATGTCGTTGCTGATGACGTTTACGCAATATAAACTCAGCAATTAACAAAATACCCATCAACAAATAAGAAATTAATCCATTATACAACACCCAAATTTCCATAGGAGCAAAGAAAACTGTGATTAGTGCAATTACAGCATTAATGCCAAAAAAAACACACCAAACCTTTGTCACTTGATAAGTCCACCTCACTCCTTCGGAGGGTAACTCAGGCTCCACTAAACGCGCAAAACGCTCAATCATAGAAGGTGGTTTAATCAAAGTTCCTGCAAAGATGAATAATGCCCCTAAACTCATAAAAACAGGATATAACTTCAACCATATATGCTCTTTTAGAGTTAAGCTAAGTGCGCCGCATAAAATAGCAAACCCTGTCAAAGGCCACAGTAAAGTATTGCCTTTACTTAATAAGCGAAGAAATCCAAGAGCGATCAACAATACACTGACCCAAATGAACAACTCATTGGTTAAAGCATAAGCTACAAAAAAAGGATAGAGGGTTAATCCAACCACAACTACCCCTTTTAAAATATTTTTCATGCAGCAGACATATTCTGAATTACAACCACAACATCCTGCACAGTACGTACATTTTTAAAATCTTCTGGATTAACTTGACGACCTGTCAACTCTTTAATCTTTACAACCAAATCAATAGCATCAATACTATCAACATCTAAATCTGAAGCTAAATTTGACTCCAACTGAACATCCTCAGGTGAAATTTCAAACAATTCTTCCATCCATTCACGTAATTTTTCTAATACAGTTTCTTGTGTAAGCATAGCAACCTCTTATGCTGTTTTTTGTGCTTCAACTAAAGCAACTAAGCTTTGAATTGATTTGAAATGTTCTTTGGTTTCTGCAGACTCTGCATTCAAATGAATACCATAGCGCTTTTTTAAAGCCAAACCTAATTCTAAAGCATCAATTGAATCTAATCCCAAACCATCACCAAATAAAGGTGCATTTGTATCAATATCATCAATACTGATGTCCTCAAGAACAAGAACATCAATAATCATTTGCTTTAACTCATTAGCAAGATTACTCATTTACGGATAACTCTTGGTTAAAAAACCACTGTAATTGTTGATTTAATTGACGTACATTTTTTGGATTAACTGCTACATCATCCAGCACGTCCTCCACTCGGATCGCATCCAAAACTTTTACATGTATATGAAAAGGTCGTTCAGGAATGTGATGCCATTTTTCGTTTTTGGTGAGTGTCGATGGCGTACATGTAATAAGTACAGGTCGAATCGGCACACCAGCCCTTAACGCAATATTGGCTGCACCACGTTGAAACTCATTTAATTGCTCCCCTTTAGCTGTGCGTGTACCTTCTGGAAAAATCAACAATGATGCAGCATTATCTTGCTGTAGTTTCTGAACGCAGTCTTGAATAAATTGTTCAGAACCCGCATTTAAAATATAACCTGCATTTTGTACAGGTCCTTTAGTAAATGGATTTGACCACAATGCCTGTTTCACGACACAGTTTGCTTGCTCCATTAAACCAATCAATACAACTACATCTATCAGAGTTGGATGATTAGCAATTACTAGTTCTTGCTGACTTTGTTGAAGTTTTTCCAAACCTTCCACGCTATAGGTCATAATTCCAAGCTTTACCATCATTTCAGTAAAGCCCTTAAAACTATATTTAATGACCTTTTGTGTACGTTGTTTGCGTACATCAGGATCTTGTGAACTCAATTTCACCATTGGAGCAATAACACCGCCAATGGCCATTCCACCTAAACCAAAGCTAGCAAAACTCAATCCTGTAGCACCAATGCGCCATACATAATTAGCTTTTTGCTTCATCCGATTTAATTTCAGCATTTTTCCCACATATCAAATTCAGTTTGTTCTTTATTTTTCCAAAAATTATTAAATGCTAAAGCTTGTTCATAAGCAGGATTATCAGTAAGGATGTTTGATTTCAATACCAGATTTGCTGATTCCAATGATATAAGAGCTGCCATTGCAAGAGAGGTAAATGATTGATGTTCCATATATATTTCAGGCAAGGCTTCATCGTAATAAACAACCAAAACATTCCGAGCGCTAGCTGTTGTTTTTAGCCAAATATACGCCTCGATTAACCCATCAGCCCATGTTCCTGCCAAACTAGTTGCAGGTGTAGAATCCTGACATAAAATAGAATATAAACCCGAAATCGCATTATGAACTGAAGTTGAAAATTGGGTTGGGGATGGAGTTTGATCACTTAAAACATCTTCTAAAATTTTCAATGTTTTATGCTCATCACCATACTGAGACACCCATACTATAAAATCTGCTTTATGGCCATTTAAAGCTTCAATAGCACTATTTATTGAAAGTTTTGCTAATGGGGATAGACGTCTGCGTTGCATGGCAGGAATATAATCCAAGGCACAATATGTTGTATCTCCTTGACTACATATTAAGTCTGCTACATGTAATCTGATCATGCCCACCCAAACCCCACAAAAACAATCAACATAAACTTTTAAAATTTTTCAAAATTATAACATCTAATATATTCACTTACAAAAAAATACATTCCTTATTAGGATGCATTGATTTTTAATAAAAGCAATCTATAAAGAATGCAAGTTAAGTCAGCTACTCTTTGAAAATTTTGCTTTAGTGCTAGATCTAACCATCACTTTATTTAAAACCCGTTCTTATAATGTTTATCATCCAACGACTTTGTTGCATAAATATGTAAGCATCTGATTTAAATAAATTTAATTTTGGATCAAAAAATAATCAAAACTTTTAAAATCATATAGTTATGAAATCTTTGTGCAACAAAGCCTCATCCAACTAATGATAATTGGATCCAATAAGTTATTTAAAACAAATAACAGAGTTAACTATTGGTTTTTATTAAAATAAATCTAATCCAATCGACATAGATATCTAAAAATATTTATTAAAATTACTTGGTGGTAATCCCCCTAAAAAATAATAGGATGCAAAAGCAGAGTTTTCTCTTAAGATACAAGCATGAGATTATACATAAACATCTAAATTCACTGACAGCTAGATCATGTCCACCTTGAAACAATCGGAGTCTAGTACAATTGTTGCAGCCCTTTGCCGTGAACATGGCATAAATCCTTGAACAGCAGTGCTGCTTGAACCAGAATTTATTAGTCACGAATTTGTACGCTGTACAACTGAACAAGGTATTCCTATTGAATATATTTAACCTGATCAACCACAGTAGAATGCATATATTGAACGTTTTAACCACACCATACGTTATATTTGGCTAAGCAAACATTTATTTAATACTCTGGATGAAGTACAAAATTATGCGATAAATTGGCTGTAGCATTACAACCATGAAAGACTACATCGAGCCAAACATTATCGTCATCAAAACGTCCTAATATCAGGCGCAAGCACTACTCTACCTGACTATACTTTGTTAAATGACAAAATGGCTCAATTGGTAGACTGGTATAACAGTGAAGCACACAAGCTTCATCCTATTGAGCGTGCTGCTAAAGTACATGCCGATTTTGTTGGTATTCATCCCTTCATTGATGGAAATGGTCGCACATCTCGTCTTTTGATGAATTTAGAATTGCTTAAAGCAGGCTATCCACCTTGTGTCATTACTGTTGATAATCGACTGGCTTACTATGAAGCTTTGGATCAATGGATGACTTATGGGAAAACTGAAACATTTATTCAATTGGTTTCAAATGCAGTACTCGACGGATTTAAACCATATAAAGTAGTTTTAGGAATTTAAGACTAGAGAAATATACATCCATCTCAGAAAAAGGATAGTTGTAGGGCGCAGGTACTGCGTTTTTTAAAGTGTACTAGCTTAAAGCCTGATCTGACAGTTACCCGTTTTAATCCGCACCCTCGTATCAGGGTGAAAATTATATGGCACAGAAATTTCCAAATTGATCACCCATCGGTATTTCAGTTTTCAAGGCTAAATGTGGTTTTATCTAATGATAGTAATGCCGCCATTCAACCCATCTGTCTTGGATATCCCCCAACTCAATAATCATAATTAAATTAATATTAATCAACATCTTAACCACAAATTACTATATTTTTTAAATATAGAAATGCGTACTACCTCCAGAAACTAGGAAATAATTTAAAAAAATAAAATACAACTTTTCATCAAAATCCCTACTTTTGAAAAATAATTTTTTTTATTTTGCTAGCCTCCACTCATCGTTAAAGATCGCACTTTCTTTACGATTGCAAGATGGGTGGAGGAATAAGTGACGCTAGCGTCTTGTAGTATGTCAAATGACATTAAGTTGCTACTAGGGGAAGTCGACAAAGCAACAACGTGATGAGTAGTTTAGTGATGCTTTAAATTGTATGTTGGGGAAACCCTCGCAGAGAAAAGTGATCTAATCGGTTTGAGAACGTGTCGATGCGGTGTGTGAATCGTAATCTCAGCCTATAAGGGAAAGCACAATTACCCTTTGCATAGATACGACCGATGCGTGGCTCCGTCAGCCCAAATTTGGTGTATGGCAATACTTTAAGGGCGAGCAGTTTTTTGCAAGCTCTTAGGGTGAGTATTGCCGAAACTCTCTCAACGTTCACCATCAGCCCAAAGGGCTGATGGTGAATTTAAAAAGGTAAGAAACTTTAAAATAAGTGAAATCAATACTTGGGCTTAAGTACAAAAAATTGTACTTAAGCCCCATAAAAATGACTATAGTACAAAAAATTGTACCTAACACACGGACTTCACTTTAAATAATTTTAAAACTTTCTGGTTCATCTAAATTGAACGGCACCACTCGAAGCTTTGCAACATTTGTATGTCTAAAGCAAAAATCATCCAAAGGTCGATCAAACTTATCCTTTCGATATGGATACACTAAAATCACTTCACTTTCATGTTTCAGGTAATAGTGGCTATATGCAAACATCTGCTGAATATCACTGTCTTTTAAACCATAACGTCCGCGACGGTCATTCTGATCAATGAGCTTCCACTTAGTATCTAACACGATGTTATTTGCATTCGCTTGAGAACAATCAATAAAAATATCAGGCTTTAACTTAAATATTTTAGACTGCTGATGCTCACAGATATGCTCTGTCGCATGCTGTGTTTTAACCTCATATTCAGACAATCCACGGCGCAAATGATAAGCTACAAAGTGCTCAAACAGCTTTTCCATTGGGAACAATAAACTCATACCACGCCAGTCACCTTGTGTAGACACAGGCATATATTCACCCAATACCAATTCCGTCCAAGGTTTGATCTCAGCATATAAAGCAAGTAAACGCCCTGACTGCCATTGTCTAAAATCTTGCTGAACCTTTTGGCTTCGTGGTATTTCACTGGTCATCAACCGTAATTCTTATGCTAATTTCCAGTTGTTCGGATCTTTGGTCTTTTTACACACCACTTCTAATGCTGTACGAATCAAACGGTTTTCAGGACGATTGACTTCATAAACATCATGTTCAATTGGAAAAATATGTTTTTTGCAGGTGACTGACGCATATATTTCACGTGCTGTAATTGCCCACGTAAGAATTTTTGTTCTTCTTGCACACGATTATAGTCAAAACGTAGACCACGTTGCACCAAGCGCTCAAATGACGCAAGAAACTGCGTCATAATCCATTCATGCAATGGCTGTCTAAAGTGATTTAAACTCGCGATTCCTGCTTCCCTATATGGTAAATGCAGAGAAACACTTAGCATTTTTTGAAGAAGTCTGCGCTCTTGTAAAATAATCTCTTGATCACTTGTGCCATTTAGCTCTACATGCTTCGGTAAAATTTCTAAACGCGTACCACACGGCGTTTCAATCACCCCTACATATTGGTCTAGCTTAAGCTTCCTACGTCCTGCCAATTCAAATACTTTTGCGCCGTGCTTAGAAAAAGAAGCTGAAAGCTCACAAAGATGTTCAAATGCTTTTTCAGGAATAAAGGCATGGTCTAAGCTTGAGTCAGGACAACCCTCATTAGCAACGCTAATGAAGGCATATTCGCGGATGGTAAAATCAGGCATATCTATCCCCGATTAATGCTTGATAATCTTGTGAAAGCTATCAATCGAATCAAACGCCGTCTCTACCAAGTGCCATGTTTTTTGTTCTTCAAAGAAATTTTCTGAATCTGTATTGACGTTTGGAAAGAGCGATGAGCGTACAACAGCTTGAGGTTTTAACATCCCATTAGCATTTAACACCATATTAATCTTAGCCCAATCATCAAAAAAGTATTCTTGAAGTTGCGGAATGATTTTCTGTTTGAATATCTTCGCTAAATGATCAAGCGTAGGCTTCGTTTTTAAACTCATAAAGTTGGCATGACCAATACAATGGTCTCGGTCTAAAAGCACTTCGATACGCTGGTTAATAACTTCTAATAGCTTTCCAATATTCAAACCTTCTACCACGACCTCATTTAACAACTCTAGCTTAGGTGGCATTTCAATAAAGGTAAATCGACGCCGCAACGCAATATCTAAACCTGTGAGTGAACGGTCAGATGAGTTCATCGTGCCGATAATGCAGACATTATCTGGTACTGAAAATTCTTCTTTGGAATATGGCAAGGTCACTGATAAGGCTTCGTCTGCACCTGCCCGTTTTGATTCTTCAATTAAGGTAATCAATTCACCAAAGATACGTGAAATATTGCCTCGGTTGATTTCATCGATGATGAGAACATAAGGTTTTACTTTTTCAATAGAATTTGCATATTCAACTTCTGAACGTAATGAATTTGCAATTGCCCATTCATAACTTTTTTGATCCACAATAATGTCACTTTGTTTCTTCAAATAGTTACGAATATGCCTAATAGATAAAGTGATATTACTACCCGTAGATGTAAGAGCGAATAACGTACCTGCTGAATTACTTGATACTTTAATTTCTGCACCACGTTTAGTATGAAAAATCATTTCCTCTGTTTTAGCCTGAGAAATGAGTTTATCGATTGCCTGATTTATACTCGCTTCAATCGGTGCTAGAACATTATTTTGCTTCGCATCTATTTCTGTTTGGGCATCTTCACAAACTTCCTTAAATATACCCGGCTTTACCTCATAGCGTAACTGCCCTGCATCATCAGTTTCGGCACGTATACCTTCTACAAAATCTTCATAGCTAAAACTTTGATGAAAAGTGACAAACTTAATTTGACCTTGTTCTTTGTATTGATCAAAACGTAATTTCAGCGCCGTGCGATCTTCTTGTTCTAAAACTTCGAGAGATATGTTTTCAATAATAGATAAGGCATGATTAATGCTGTGATAAGTTTTACCTGTTCCTGCTGCGCCAAATAGAATACGGTTTAATTCTTTGTTCTCTTCGGAAGTTCCGTTCATTTTATTTTTGTTCATCTCTATTTCTACATAATCATTCGGTAGATAACCTACATAAGGCTCTCGTGCTTTATCAATTGCTATAAAATCGCCTTTTATTAACTCATTAAATAATTCAGGTGTTAACTGAATTCGTTCTTGTGCAGAGAAAAAATCATCTTGATTCGATGTCAAAAACAAGCCTTCAGGCTTGAAATCTAAGAAGCCCAAAATACGATTTGTGCTATGTACACCGTTATAGCTTTTATTTTCTCCGAAACGAATTTGATGCTGGCTATCATTTTGTGTAATCCACCAATCAAGCGGAATACGGTGCATAAAACGAACCAGATTTAAAAAGAGCGTTTTATGTTCTTCATTTTGGACAACATATATATAATTATCGACTGTTTTAAAGTGATTTAATATTTGTTCATCTGACAATTCATCTCCCACGATCCCCGCTCTTTTCTTATAAATATCTTCTAATTCTGTATAGTCTTGTGGAACTTCATCAAATATCCACTCTTTTACGAATGGGCGAGCAACTCGCATGATGGTATGCCAATAAGTATATAGATAGATATATCGTTCTTTTTCTAAAGTTTGCCATTTAACTTTTAAATTTCGTCCATCACCTGGATTTTCAGTCACCTCGCCAATGCCTTTGATTTTCATACAACTGACATCACAGCCGTAGTTGTTAAAGGGCAAGCCATTCTTCTGTACATAAACTGTTTTAATTGCGACTTTATCGCCAACTTTGACGCGATTAACTGTGTTTAAAAATTTATCGGTATATCCGTTTTGCCAAATCCCTTGCTGAATGAAATTTTGCGTTTGATCATCACCATCCCAGTCAGCTCCTAACATCCAATAATTCATTTTTACCCTCTATTTCGTATATACGACAAAAAAACGTGCCCACGCATGAGAACGTTGCAATTTTTAAACTTCTTTCTTCGCCCGTGTTTTTTTCACCTAAAAAAATTACTCAGCACCACCCAAGCACATCGATGATCCAATTTATCAGCCTTATTTACGCTGAATTTCATTATATAGAATAATTTCCAGACGATACGGGTAACGAGTGCCAATGATCAATTGAATTTCAGTTTTCATCAAAGCATCTCAATTGATATACCCACTATCTGATTTATATAAAGTAGTTCCTATCAGCAACTAATTGAGGTCCCTAAAGTTAGATTTTTATTTGTTATTTATTAAAAATTAGCGTGTAGCAAATGCGAGAAACAAGCGAGTGTTCTCACATGGATACTAGATTTACACTAAGATGACGTTTTGATTTATAAAGGTGCTGTGTTGAAATATGCTTCATGAGGAATTCCTTTAAATTAAAGAAATTCTGCCGCTTGACTGTCAATTAATGGTGGCAGAACAAGTAAGCATGTATTTAAATAGAATCACATCGTAAACCATCACTGCTCTGCATTAGCTCAAATTAAACTCATCAATTATTCCATATCAACCCGATCCATGTGTCCAAAACGAACGGGTCATCTATATTAAAATTAAACATTAAAATAAATAATAAATTTCTATCTAAGCGCTCCAACTCTCATGCTTTATACAGCCTTGCAATGCAATTTTATTTTAAAAATCAAAAAACTATACTATTGATTACTTTTTAGTCAGTTAAATAAATGGGCCTTGACCCACACTTTAATCCAGTCTAATCTAACTACAACGCAGCAAAATCTGCGTTCAGGCGTGAGAACCTGATATAATCTAGGTGCAATTAAATGTCGCACTTGCGGCTATTTTTTTGCCTACTGTTAAGCAGTCGTTATGGCAGCTTGGCAGGGCAACCGAAAGGTTGGCTGATCCTAGATTCAGTATTCTCACCCCTGTTAAGCTGCCACCATCATAGTGAGATGTGATGTTGGTAAGTAAAAAACTTATCTAGGAAACGACTATGAAAACTCAATTCAATGGTACAAACACACGCACGCCAAAAAATCTTGCACAACAACTCATTGTTGAACTTGGCAAGAATCTTTCCGTACAACAACGTCAATCTTTGCTTGATATTTATATCGCACTTGATCGTGCTGAAAACACCAATTATGACCTCAACCAACAACGACTGTTAGAAGCACAAGAACAGGCTTTCTGGTCTGCAAATGACGCTGATATTCAGCAGGAATATCCTGAAGAATGGACTCGACGTACCTCTCGCAGTCAGGCACAAGCTTATACACACCAAACTTTTAAATAAGTGGTTATAACCAATGTCTAAGACAAACAAACTGCTTGTTCAAGGTGATTATCCACTGATTGCTAGCCCTACGCTTGCTCAAGCGTACGGCATGGCAGCCGCTACTTTTTTACAAAAGCTACATTACTGTTTGCAAAACAGTGAGACAAAAACTCATCAAAGTAAAAAATATTTTTTTCACAGTTATGAACAATGGGTGGAAACATTGGGCTTTTATAGTGTTTCCACAATCAAACGTGTAATCAGTAAATTAAAACAGGATGGAATATTATTAGTTAAAAAACTCTCAAAAAATAAATGGTTGCAAACAAACTACTATGCGATTGACTATAAGAAGTTAAAACAGCAACTTAGCCCTAAAATCGGTCAAGTAGAAGATGTATCTACTGAGTCTATGACACAAAGCTTAGAATGCTCGAAACAGACCGCAAACCATGTTGTACAGACGGTTAGCCCTGCTATCCCCTCTACTTCCAAATCAAAAATGAAAATTGGGATAGCAGCCGAGACTTATCCTTTCACCCAGACACAAACAATTGCTATTGAGAGTCAGTCTTGCAAAGGACTTCCCCATCCTTTGCAAACCATGCCACCGCAAATTGTTTTACAAACGATGCCGCGTGATGTCCGAGTGTTTTACCATGAGCTATTACAACAACGGGTTGATATACATCATGACGATATGCGCTTACTCAAATGGTTAGATCGTAAAAGCTATATATTGCGCCATATCGCATACATCAAAGAATCATTCGGACATCATAAATATAATTGGCATAGCCCTGAGCAGCTGAACTTAAATGACTTATAATAACCCTAACTCACAGTTGCTTTAACATGCTTTTGAGATAAAACGACTTTCCTTGTGGCTTATCCAAAGTTAATGAAAGATAGAAAAGTATAAGTCTTTTTAGGTTATTACTAGTTAAGTAATATATATAAATCATGTAAAAAAGATCCTTTTTGGATCTTTTTTATTTTTTTCAAAATGATTTAAATAAATAATATTAGTAAATAATATATAAATTATAAAAAAGATAGATTAAAGTGCATGTTCAAACTTAAATTATGAAATTCAAAGGAATAGGTTGGCGATAATGTCTGCAGGCAACTAAAAATATAGGATCTAAATTATTTTTCAAAAGTGAAAAAAATTTCAAATGTTCATTTTGAGATAACATGGTTTGAATCTCTTGCAGAAATTCAGGCATGTTTTTTTGAATTGGTACACTTGACCAACAAGCACCATGAAACCGATCAGGTGATCTTAACATGATGTTTTCTGATTTTTCTCTTGGAAACCAAAATTGAAAATTACAATGGGAAAGCTTTTCCTTTTGTATTTCTTGAATTATTTTGAAAGAGAATTCATCTTCAAACATAGCCGAAATTAAAGCTAAAGTTGAAAGTAGTAAGCTACCAGATGTTGCCTCTTTAAAATAATTATCATCATGTTGTGATGAATGATTTAACAACTTATCAAAATCTTCATATATAACAGGATACAAGTAATTTATACCATATGACGTTTTTAATGCATTTATTAAATTAGTTACATAGAGTTTAAGGAATTTAATATGTTCTTCTTCATTACTCAGGTTAAATGCTATAAGAAATAATGAAATTTCTATAATTTGAGAATCCTTTATTGGTGTAAAAAGAATTGAGTTATTCAATATCAATGATTGTAAATCATCAAGATGATCACAAAGCTTATCAGTTAATTTCTGCTTAAGATTCTTATCATCTTCATTCTGTATATCTGAATATAACCAATATGCATAAACCGAAAATCTACTCAAAATATCAAATAGTTTTATATTCGTATTTGCATTGCTACCATAATGTGCATTAGCAGATATTGCATAGGGTTTGTCGCAAAAATGCTTAAATTTATCTATAAAATTTTCAGTAATTTGTCTATAAACTCTAACTATATTTTCAAAAGAATTTTTCACTTCTTTGGCTTCTTTATTTTTATTCGCATAAATATCTTTGATAATCAACCAAGATATAAAGAGAGCTTTTTCAGAACATTGATAGATACTTTCTAAATTATCTAAGTTTCTTGACCATGAATACAAAACCCATAAACATAAATTTATTAAGCGAATTTTGCGTAAGTTATTTAGCTGAGATTCTTCTATAAGTTTTAACAGAGAGTGAAAATATTGTATAGAAGCTTCAGGTTCTTCAATCATTGCAATAGAGCGTCTTAATTCCTCGCGAAAACCGACCGGTAAAAGAGATTCTTTAAGTAAATGTTGAACAATTAATTCTGCTATTTTATCTCCATTCCATTCTTCGAATGAGATATGCTCAGTTGTTTTTTGACTAGTGTAGCTTGAAACATTTTCTCGAACTTGCTCTAAAATATTTCCACCAAAGCATAGGCATATCACAACCTTTTTATTTTTATGTTCTTGAGGAATTCTATTGGGTATATATACATCAATAATTTCTTCAATTGATGGTCTTAGAGCTTGGTCGCTATCACCATTCCAATGTGTACGGTTTAAGTCCCCATCTTTTACTGAAAATAAAAAGACCGTATCTTCCTGATTAGTATTTTTACCTACCGCCATTATGTCTACACCATTTTGACGTGTTCCTCTTTGAGGCAAAGATGTTACAATCATTCCCATTTCTGTTAATAGGTCAGGTAGGAGAGCATCTAATTCATTACGCTCTTTTAATGATCTTAAGTATTCTTTCAATATTAATTTCATTTTTCCATACCCTCATTCATAAAAATTCGTCTTTGATATTCTAATAATATGGGATCGGTGAAATATTGTAGAGGTAAAGTCATATTGTAAGAAAAAGAACTGAGTGCATCCTCTTGAAGAGCTATCTCATTGTTTCCAGTATTCGCAATGTGGATATGAGTTTCACCATATAACATAATTCTTTTAGTAAATAGATCAGCAAATACTGACTGGGCATCAGCTGATTTGTTGATTTTTTCATTTTGATGATGTCTTTTATATTGTATTAGTCTTGAGTGTTCTAAGGGGCATGCTAACTCTTTTAAATCATTTGCTTGTTTTATATCTTTATAAATAGCCTCATGTTGGATTTTTAATCTTATAATTTTATTTTTCGTTTCTTCCTCAGTGTAATTCTTTAAATCAAAAAAGAAGGCAACGTGTTGAGGCTCATAATTGATAACTACATGTTGGAAAGCTAAATCTAAAATTTGGAAAACTATTTCTGTCTTTTTTATGTAATTTAAAATGTCGACAATAAAGTTAAGAATGAGATCTTCATATATATGAAACCATCCAATTATTTTCTTTACTAAAAAAATAGAATCTTCTTCTTTGAAATTATCGACCCATGAAATATCTACGTGCAATGACTTAATTTGATTAGATGTAATTAAATCCGATGCAGATGCCCATAAATTTCGCTTTTTGGAGAGAAACCATCGTGTAACTATTTTATTCAGTAAGTCTGAATTTTCACAAATATAATAGGCATGAAAATCTCTAATGGAAATATTTTCGTGTCTAAGTAAAAGTTGTTCAATAATCCCTATTAGCTCTTTAAGATCTTCGTCAGTGTTTTGATTTGACACAGTCAAACCTAAGTAATCACAGATTTGATGAGAAATATTTTCTGCATTTATGATAATTTGATAAAAATATTGCTTTAAGCTTTTTGAAATTTTAGCTTTTTCAAAAAACAATAAGTTGGCAGATTTTTCTGAAATATCAGCGGAGCTAATCTTAGTAAGAATTAGCTCTATTGTATTTATAACATTATTTTCTAGATTGCTATGTTGCAGGGTAATGTAAGTAATAATTTCTAAAATTTGAGAAAATTGAGAGCTATTTAGCTGATCTTTGTTTATTAAATTATCAATTTTATCTAATACTTGATGCGCTTCTGTAGTTGAAGAGTACTCTAAGTATCGAACTCCATTTAATAATGAATCTATATTCTTTTCCTCTAGGTCAAAGTGATTCAAAATAAAGTCTTTTGTTTTGATAGGGTCAAAAATGGTTAAGCATTCTACTGCTAGACCTAACTTATCATAATGTACATCTAATCTAGTAACTATGAAATTAAATAAATATTCTGCGTAACTAATATTTTTTTGTGCTACTTTTTTTAAATAGTGAAACCTCATGGAGTCATGTTTGAATATTTTTTCAAAATTTAAAACAATATTTATGAGTTCAGGGAAATCTAATCTATTCGTTAAAACTACTAAGTTGAAAAAAACGTGTTCAAATTGATCTATATTAATAGATTTATTTTTATTTAACTTATCAATAACTTGATTAGCAAGGCTGATTAAATTAATTTGATTATTATCATGTGCATTTGCTATTATTTTAGCATTTTCTTGAGAGGATCTAGAATCAAAATAGAAATCACATAAAGAACAGATTTTTATTTCCAAATCTAACTTATCATTTTTCAAATTACTAATTAAATCTTCTAGAGTCATAATTTTACAAATATTCCTAAGTCCTATTAATATTTCTGGTATAAAATAGCGATAAAGTAAAATTCAATAGCCAACCAAATTCACTTTTTACTAAGCCTCATATTATGCTGATTGATCAACAATGGTCAAGGTTAAAAACAATTTCAGCATCTATTTAAAACAGAATTTGAAATTATTTTTTAGTTGACTTAATCGAGCTGTCCTTGCTCTTCTTAATCTGATTATTTTGTATAATTTGTACCTCACAGAAAATTCCGTTTTCAACCATTTTAAAATACTTTATTGGTCTTTGCTCTAATGCCGCAATTGCTTTGCAAGCCTGCCCGAGTAAAGTATCAGTTTATCTTGGAATACAGCCATCAATTTAAGATTAAAACGATGTGTCGGGTTCTTAAGATTGCTCGTGCTGGCTACTATGCTTAGTTGCATGAACCTGAATCAGGCAGGACTATTGAAGATAAGCGGTTATTACAGCTCATCCGTTCTTCTTATGTTGCCAGTTATGGCATCTACGGTTATCGTCGCATTATGCTGGATATTAAAGAGCTAGGTGAAAGCTGTGGACCTAATCGTATGCTGAAGATCATGAAGCACAATGGTATTGCCACTGTTCGAGGATATAAGAAGCATAAAAACTATGGCCGTGGTCGCTCAGATTGTGCCACCTAACCATTTAAATCGAGAGTTTATTGTAAACACACCTGATACCTCTTGGGTGACTGATATAACTTACATTCGCACATGGCAAGACTAGTTATATCTGGCTGTAGTTCTTGATATATATTCGAGAAAAGTCATCGGTTGGTCAATGAAACCTACGCTTGCCAAGGATATCGTTTTGGATGCACTTCTTATGGCGGTATGGCGAAGTAGGCCAAATGAACCTGTCCACTCAAAACCCTCTGTCAGCTAAATTAGCAAGAGTTTAAAAATTAAAAGCACACCTACCTAGCCCAACTAAAAGTCCAGATCCCAACTTTGATCCACCTCCTGCTTTGAATTTGGCGTAGATTTAAGCTGACGTTCTTGGCTCATATCGGAATCAACTGAAATCAATGTCTGATCGGACGCCTCCAACGTATCTTTCTGAATAAGTTCTTCTTTACGCTGTTGAATATTTTCTTCAAATGTTTCGAGTACATATTCAGTATCATGATCTAACAACTTATAATTTTGCTTGTTAAAAAATTGCTGCTGTCGTAGCTCAATAAGTTCACTATATCTTTTGATCGTATTGATATAGTCAAGCATCAGGTCTAACGCATAAGGCCGACATCCAGACAATTCTGAGCGAATAGCATCAATCCCCCATCCGACACTGTCACGATATCGCCTGATTGTCATCTCATCTACATAAGCTTGTTCACGCGTATTAAATTCTTTCGTAGCATCGTACAAATCATTAAATAGCTTATCAACACTTTCTGCATAACGCTCTGATTTGTATGTACTGATCCACGGAGTGTTTTGCTTTAATAACCACAATATTTCATGAAGCGTATTCTTCGGTTTTATGCAGAGCTCTGCAGACTCCGTTATTTCCTGATAATTGCAACATAATCTTCTAACACGGTCATAATTGAATCGAGAAGTTTCAATTTCTCCTGCAATTCTTTGATGTAGTTCTCGCCGTAGTTCATTAACTCTGAAAAGTCGATCAAGTCGATGCGTTGTAGACTCGATAAGTATGGACCGATTTCTTTCTGAACCTCCTTGCGTATTTGATCTATCATTTCTGAAGAAGCCAAATAATTTTGCAATTGCACTTGAAAAACTGGTTTTAATTCGTGTATTAAATCGTTCCAGTCGGGCACTAATCTGTCCTGCGATAGTGTCTGTTGATAATACTGAATTAAATTGTTTTTGTTGCTCAACTCTGTGTTTAATTCTTCGTTCAACTTCTTCAGTTTTTCTTGATAATCCTGCTGTAATTTTAGCGTAACGTTCAATTTTTGCTCGATATGCTGTTGCTGACTGAGCTGCTGTTTCAGCATTTGTATCTCTAAAAGTTGCACCTGAATTTTTTCTTGCATCAATCTGTCGAGTTCTGTCATTTGTTGCATGCTGATCTCCCTTTAAAAAATTAATACGCAGATTGTGAATAATGTGAGAATTAAAACTATTAAGAAAGTTTGAATTTTTCTGTGTGACTGTTGTTGCAGAATTAACTCGAAACTCTGTCGTTTGCAACTGTGAATATTCTCCAAAATAGTTTCCAGTTTCGAATCCAATCTTTCTCGCAAAATATTCACAACTTTTTGATTTTTCGATAAATCTTTTACTATTGTAGTATTCTGTTCCGATTGCAGGGTTTGCGCTGACTGAAAATTCGCTGCTAGTGTAGAGATAGATTGCTTCTGATCCTGCAGTTGTTCGGCGAGTTGGTCGATTTCCTGCAGTTGCTCTAATAGTAGTACTTGAAATGCTGAGCTCTGGTGCACACTTAATTTCAAACTCTCTATCAATTGGCTGTTTAATTGCGTAATATTTTCTGTTGTAGCCGTAACGTTTGTTTCTAAGTCCTTCAAGTTCATCGCGATATTCTCGAACACGGTCAAACTCTGCTGTTGAAACTGCATTAACGTCTGCTGATGTTCTTGCAGCATTCTGTTTTCTGCTTCTATTTTCAATGTAAGTTGCGATTGAAAATTGCTCATGATAAAACTCTCCGGCTAAACGGTCTGTATAATGTTCTGTTGTTAATGAAATAAAATTTTTTTTAGAGCGTGAAACTTCACCAATTTCACTTAATGCATCGATAAGCGTAGCTCGATTCGTAATCTGTCCCGCCAAAATACGTGTTTCAACAAAATGATTGATCAACTGCAACCGATCTTTTTTAGATTTACCTTTCATACCAACACGTAAGGCCGCCTCATGTTGGTAATAAACATGCGGCTGAATCTCAATATTTTTTGGTGTATAGACATCTGGACGCGCCCAATTTTTCTTAATATTGAAATAATCACGCAATGCATCAAAATATTTTTGATGTCCAGGCGGAGCAATATTTAGACTTTTTCCTGACGTCAATTCAAAGCGCGGCACTAAGATGTGTAGATGCTTTGAACCATCGTCGTCGTCATGTTGCACAACGGTCATGTGATATTGATCTTTTTTTAAACCAGCAAATGCATGCACCTCAAACTCTTCAACCACTTCTTCAATATCAGCATCGGTGGGGGCATCATTTAGATGCCAAGCAATCACAGCAGAGCTATAACCGAATTTGTGACGAGAACTTTTTGCAAGTGCTGCAAAAACCAAAGGATCACCACGTAACACTTTGACTCCTGCACGTTTGAAATTTAAATGATCAACATCACTCAACACGTAAGCTGCGGCAGCTGCAGGATCTCCTGTGCCAACAGCTAAAAATTTAATCATCATGCTGTGAGAACCTCTCAACCTCTATTTCGGCAACCGCAATTGCACGCGCTCGTGCATTCTCTACTGCTTGTTCAGAACGCTGATGTATTGGTAAAGATTGCAAATGTGCATGTAACAGCCTTTGTATTTTTTGAAGCTCATCAAGACATTCAAGAAATGAAAACTGCTCTTGTGAATGCTGTGGTTGCAAACACAAATAGTTCAATGAACGCGCAATTTGATTAACATTATTTCCGATGCGACCTAGCTCTCGTAAAAAATCTGGATCTAATTTTGGCGCAGGTCGGGGTTCAAAAATTGTTGCTGCCCGCCGCCGTCTTTTTCTATTTGTATCTATTTCCTCTGAAACCTTCTCTTCAACACGTATTACAGAATGTGTTTTACGCTTGAATTCTTCTGCAATCAGATGATGCACAAAATCGGTAAAAATCATATTTTCAGATTTCAATAACGCATCAAGCTGTTCCACTTCGACTGCTAAAAAACGCAGTCTTTTTACAATTTCACGTTTATTTTTGTTCATTTTTCAATTCACTCGAACAAGTTAGCGGATGGGGTCTTAGGGGGTCGCCCCTAACAAGCCCTGTTGCGTACCAAATCAGTTCGTGAAACGAACGGATTTGTAGCCACAGGTAGGCTTGCTTAACTGCCCCTGTGTCTACGGCTCACAAAAATTGTGACCAAACGCGAACTTATCAAAATAAAAAAATCTTTTTTTCATAAGTGATGATTTTTGAGATTTTTTCATAAAATTTTTTCAACAAAAAAAAATAAGTCAATATTTATCAATAACTTAATATTTTTAAAAATAATGACTTGACTTTAAGCAATTGAAAAAAAGCAAGTAGAAATTGTGTGATTGATTAATTATTCGTTAGACAATCTAAGATGACTCATCTTGAAGGGGCGTGCACGTTGTTGTTTTGCTGTGTAACGATTTGATTTTTTCTGTGTAATGTTAGGAATGATGGTTTTTCAATCAAATTAAATATTATTACTACATAGATAGGCAGATAAATTTTTATATTAAAAATTATTTATGAACGGATTCACAATCTAGTTCACCCATTATAGATTTTGCATTTTTACTGTGTAATTATCTGCAGTTGATAGCCTTAGCTCCATGAGCTGGTTTAGAAGATGCTACTTGTACTGTGCTAGATATTTCTTCACTAATGGATGTATTTTCTGAGCCAGTTTGAACACTTCCTCTTTGGTCTTGGCTTTCTGTATTTCCTGTAGCAGGTTCGGAAACTGAGCTAATTCCTCCTTCGTTAGTAATTTGGCTTTTTCAGTTACTACGTTTTTTACTGACTGAAGGGGTGTCATTTCCCCCATTGTCATTTTGAGCCTCCTGTAATACCTGTTCCAAAAGCTGAGTGTACTTATCTAATAAACTAGCTATACTGATTAAAATGATGAAAAAGCTAATTTTAACTGCCCCAGCAATTCCATCTTTTTTAGTAAAACTTCTGTTTCTAGTTGAGGTGTTCAATACTAGGGTTCATTTTTCATACATGCTGAAAAGTGACGATTGTCCTAGTAGGTTAAGTGAAACCAACATAAAACTTCTCAATCAATTGCCTAGTTTTAGCTAACAGATTACTAAACACATTCTCTCGCTCAAAAAGTTTAACCTTGAAATTTGGCAAATCTTTCAATTCTTCCTTACGTGGCAAACGCTGAGTGAATTCATAATTTTCGAGCACTTTTTTCATTTCTTCAGGCTTAAGATTTTCTTGTTCACATAAATGCTGATAAGCCTGTTCTTTTTCAGCATCCCAGAATTCAGCAAAAGCATCCTTGACGCTTTGGCCATTGATCATCTTAGGCATGTTTTCTTCAATGAATTTTTGAATGAGGTCTTGCTTATCGTGCAAGCTAATATCGCTACTGATTAAATCGTAAATTTGCGCTTGGTACTTCTGACGCTTTTCATCTGAGTTCGTATCAACAACAAGTTGTAGGAGGTTGATGATATAGCCAACATTGATGCGGTCACTGTGCAGTAAATCCAGTTGAAAATCGACATCATCCAGTACCGATACTTTTTCTTTCTTAGTAGTCTTTCTAACGGCACGACACAAGTCAGCGTACTTGGAGGCGAAGTTCGCAAAGTGCTGCTTATCCAGTTGTGTTTGGTCTTGATCGTACTCAATAAAAGTTTGTAATTGCGCGTTATAACGCATCACCTCACGGAAAGCCTTGATAAATTCCAGTTGCCGTTCTTCTGTGACTAGATCATCCACTGATTTGTAATCAGGCGTGAGGGAGAAGAGCTTACTGATTGCTTCTTCGTAATCCTTCTTGATTTCATCAAAGCTTGGAACCAGAACGACCTTCTTGGCATCTTTGTTTGAGAAGAGCGCAAGGGCTTCATCTGTGGCACGTTTCAGATTGCGGAAACAGATAATATTGCCAAATGGTTTTTTATCATTGTAGACACGGTTGGTACGAGAGAATGCTTGAATCAATCCATGATATTTTAGATTTTTATCGACATACAACGTATTCAGAGGTTTGGAGTCAAAGCCAGTCAGGAACATATTTACCACTAGTAGAATGTCGATCTGTCTTTTCTTGACTCGATCTGCAATATCTCGGTAGTAGGAGTAGAACTGGTCGCCTGAGTTGTAGTTGGTCTTGAATTGCTGATTGTATTTGGCAATGTAACGATCTAGCTTGTCCCTGTTGGACTGGTTAACCTGATTTGGAACTTCTGCTGCTTCCTCATCAATCAGACCGTTCATATCCTCATTGGATACGGACTGGTTGGCAGAATAGGAGAAGATGGTTGCAATGGTCAAAGGCTTGAAAATACGTCCTTGAGCTTCGTCTTCAATCTGCTTGGCTGCTTGCACCTTTTCGAACAGTTCATAGTATTGTGTCAACACATCGACTGAACTGACACAGAACATAGCCGTGAATTCACGTTTCTTAGTTTTGGTGTCGTGAGTATCCACAATGTAGCGTGCAATCATCTCCAAGCGTTGCGGATTGTCATAGAGCTCTTGGGTATCAATGCCTTCGACTTCGTCATCATAGTCAAAGTTTTGTTGCATTCCCTTGGCTGTGTACTTGCCTCGGTAATCGATTTGGAACTGCAAGACATTACGGTCACGGATGGCGTCAACAATCACGTATTTATGCAAACATTCATTAAACAGGTAATCTGTCGTCAGTTTTAAACCTGCTTTGCTTTGGCTGTTCTTTTCAAAAATGGGCGTGCCCGTAAAGCCAAACATCTGTGCATTACTGAAGAACTTCTTGATGTTTTGGTGTGTATCGCCAAACTGACTTCGGTGACATTCATCAAAAATGAATACCACTTTTTTGTCTTTCAGGTAGTCGATGTATTCTACATAGCGATCATTACTGATGGCTCGGTTGAGCTTCTGAATGGTGGTGACAATCAATTTGTCATGGCGTTGATCGAGCTGTTTCACCAAGGTGTGTGTACTATCGGTACTATCAACACTATCTGCCTTAAATGCGTTGAATTCCCTTGACGTCTGCGTATCCAAGTCATTGCGGTCTACTACAAACAGCACTTTCTCAACATCAGGCATTTGCATGATGATCTGACTGGCTTTAAATGAGGTCAGGGTTTTGCCTGAACCAGTAGTGTGCCAGATATAGCCGTTCTGATCGGAGTTTTGCACATGCTCCACAATTTTCTGTACTGCATAAATCTGATAGGGACGCAGCACCATCAGGCTTTTGGTGGTTTCTAGCAGCACCATGTACTGGGTCAGCATTTGGGTCAGATGCTGCTGATTGAAAAAAGCTTCGGCAAAGTCGACAATTTCATTGATGTGTTTGTTACTCACATCCGCCCATGGAAAGGCAAACTCGATGCCTGTGGTGCCGTTGGAGTAATAACGAGTATTGGCACCATTACTAATCACAAAGAGCTGAATAAAACCAAACAGCCCTTGCCCAGCCCAATACGCTTCACGAATATAGCGTTGCGTTTGATTAAAGGCTTCGGCGATTTCCATGCCGCGTTTTTTTAGCTCGATCTGCACCAATGGCAATCCATTGACCAAAAGCGTCACATCAAAACGGCTGGTACGTCCATTGTAGTCGCGGTGGTCAATGGTGATCTGATTCGTCACCTGATAGATGTTCTTGCTTGGATCATCAGACAGGAAAAAAAGATGTTTACTGCTGCCGTCATCAAATTTGACTGGAAATAGATCACGCAGATTCTTGGCTCGCTCAAACACTGTGCCTGTGTTTAAAAAACTGATGACCTGTTTCCATTCCGTTTCTGACAGAGGCGCTAGTCCATTGGCACGTTCAATCTGGGTTTTCAGGTTAGACAGTAGTTGGCTTTCGTCCTTGAGCGTGACGGAGGCATATCCCAATTGCTTGAGTTGGCTAATCAGTTCATTTTCAAGTTGATATTCGCTTTGTACTGTCATTTCACCCTCTACTCTCTAAATTCTTATTCGCTTTATATTCAATATACTGATTTATCTTAAAGTTTTTTCAATCACATCTAACAAACTTGCTTTCTCCAAAATCAAATCTCGAATCGCTTCAAAATTATTTTCAGGTGCACGCCAATAGATACATAACCAGCGTTCAGCACCACCTTTATATTTTTCAATTTTCCAGTTGAGGTAGCGTGAATCATCGTTGCATTTCAAAATAGAAAATGCTTGCTCCTCTAATTCTTCTGGTAAATTCAAAATATAAGTATTCACCCCAAAGATTGTCTCGCCTTGATTTTCATAAATGTATAAAGTGTTATTTGTCAGGTTATTCCACGCATCGTTATAAAAACGAATCCCTCCCCATGATTCATATTTATTTCTAGAGATATAACCATCAATGGATTGATTAAGAAGCTGACTGATACTATCGACAACTTCTTGAATAGTATTAGTTTTCAACTTTTGTAACTCTTGTATTTCTTGATAATGATCAAAAATAAATTGGATACGGTTCATATCTAGTTTCTGTGTACGATAATAACTTTCAAGATGCAGCAAAAACTCACGTGCAAACAAATTCCATTTATTCATGGGATTCGTCATCATTTGTTCTGCAAGGTAAGGTCGGACAGCATTCACCAATTGTTGGTAGGAAATACCGTGCCAATTTTTGGCTTCACTTTTACCAGAGATGCTGAGTATCAAGCCAAGGATAGTTTTGTCTTTTGAGCGTGTTTGAGCATATTTCACATAGTCATCAAATGGATTGTTTTGATGATGATAAATTTTAGCTTCCAGTAAAATGAGATGCGTATCGGTATCAATCATTAGGTCGATACGATTGCTGTTATGTGTAACGCATTCTCGCTCCAAGCTTTCCACTAGACCTAAACTAGAATTCTTTAAGGCGCTAATTCCTACAACAACATCACTAAAGCCTTTCCAGAACACTTCTCCCAACTCATGGGATTCTTGAGGGTTTAAAAAAAATTCGAGCAATTCAGTGGTGGGATTTTCGTAATGGCTACGAATCGCAGTATCGAAAAAAGTTTTTTCTCGCGGTATCGCTTTAAACTTTTTGGCAGAATCTAGAAGTTGTGTGAAATGTTCAAAAGGTGAGGTTGCTAAATTCACTATATCCCCCTACACAAACATCTGCTGTAACAAGCCCTTTTTCCAAGTTTTGGCCTGTTCTATTTGCTGTGCCACGACTTCAAGTTTTTGGTCGATGGCAGATAAGAAATTAGCGATTTTGGTTTGTTCTTCTAGGCAAGGAAGGCTTATATGGATAATTGCTAAATCACTAGAGTTATAAGAAGGTAGTGCTCCAACTTGAACAAATTTGGATAACTTTATATTATCCAAAAATTGTTTTAGAAACATAATATTCGTTTTTTGATTTGATAAATAAGCCATCATATTGTTATCTATTAAGAAATTTTTAGCTAAGCGTTTTCTTTCTAAAAAAATGGCAGCACCAACTTTCGCAAAAATGATTGCTTCATTATCTATTACCTTAGCTTTCATTTTAGTAATCGCTTCTGAATTGACATAGTTATTGGCAACCTTCATTATTTTTTCATTTCCAAGAATATTCATATCCGAAACCTTGAAGAAAGGGATACCATCTTTTCCACCCTGAAACTGCTCTGGGAAGCCTTGACCAGATTTGAATGTACCAATTTCTCCTAGAGTCGTTTCCTCCCACTCCCCAAACTCACGTCCATCATCCGCTTTAAAACGAAGCTGCTGACTAAACAGCTTTTGCATCATGCCTTGTTTATATTGGCTGAGCAGTTCATATTTTTGAGTGAGTTGGCTAATTTTTTCATCCACAGCAGAAAGAAAAGAGGCGATTTTGGTTTGTTCTTCTTTTACTGGATAGGTTAGCGGAAAAGCTAATACATCACTTTTCGTAATATTCGGATCTTTACGGCTACTAGCTGCAAAGTTTTTCCAATCATCAACCTTATGATTTAGAAAGGTTAGAAGAAAATATGATTCAATTTTTTCATTAGGATAAATTGCGGATAGAGCTTGATTACAGGCAGCCTCATCTACTAAAAGCCCAGTCCGACCAATTTGATTAAAACCACCATACATGGCTACAAAAACAGTCCCCTTAGGTAATATTTTTACAGATGTTTCTTTCAAAGCTATTTGAGAAATTTTTTCTTCTGTTTGTTCGATTAAACCATTATTCAAATCAGTTGTTTTAACCCAAGCGATATCAGCATTTTCAAAAAAGCGGTTATCACTGCGCAATGGTGTTGAGCCAGAAGTAACTTGAAAAATTTCTCCAATTCTTGATTGACTCCAATCCCCATCAAACTCTTTAAAACGTAACTTCGGTGCAGCCATTACTTCCCCTCCGCAAACGGTGAAGCAATGCCTAGCTCTTTGCAAAAATCTGCAATGATGGCATCGGTCTTTTGGCTGTCTTGTTCCAAAGCTTGAAGCTGTTTTGCAATCGCATCTAAATCAATCTCGGCTTCCGCTTCAAAGGTATCCACATAACGCGGAATATTCAGGTTGTAATCGTTGTCTTTGACTTCTTGCAAAGTCGCCACATGCGCATACTTTTCAATATTTTCACGCTTTTCAAATGCCGCAACAATCTTATCCAAATGCTCAGGCAATAACTTGTTTTGGTTCTTCTGCTTTTCAAAATCGTTGCTGGCATCAATAAACAGAATATTGCCGCTCTGCTCACGGTTTTTCTTCAACACCAAAATACAGGTCGGAATTGAAGTGCCATAGAAAATATTGGCGGGTAAACCAATAATGGCATCCACCACATTCAACTGTTCAATCAAATACTGACGAATCACGCCCTCACTCGAACCACGGAACAATACGCCATGCGGTAACACCACCGCCATGGTGCCATTGTCATCCAGTTGATACAGCATATGCTGCACAAAAGCCATGTCTGCTTTTGAACTTGGTGCGAGTTTGCCGTAGGTGGCAAAGCGTTCATCCTGTAGGAACAATGGATCGGCTGACCATTTCGCTGAGAATGGTGGATTTGCTACGACTGCATCAAAACGCTTGTCCAAATGCTGTGGACGGGTCAATGTGTTTTCTTGTTTGATGTCGAATTTGGCAAAATGCACATCATGTAGAATCATGTTCATGCGTGCCAAGTTGTAGGTGGTACGGTTCATTTCCTGACCGTAAATCATATCGACATCTTGGACTTCACGTTTTACTCGTAACAGCAATGAACCTGAACCACAGGTAGGGTCATAGACTGAACGTAGGCGATCTTTGCCTTGTGTGACGATTTTTGCCAATAGGGTTGAAACTGTTTGAGGTGTATAGAATTCACCTGCCTTTTTGCCTGCACCTGAAGCGAATTCACCAATCAGGTATTCGTAAGCATCACCCAAAACATCTGCTTCAGTGTTGCTAATGTCAAAATCAATCGCATCCAAGTGAGTTAGTACTTTTGCGACCAAGGCATTACGGTCATTGGCATTGTTGCCTAATTTGGTGGAATTGAGATCCAAGTCTTCAAAAAGATTTGCAAAGTCATCTGCCGATTCTGAACCTAGGGTACTTTGTTCAATGGCTTTTAGTGTTGCAGCCAAGTCATCCAGAATGAATTCACCCTGACGACCACGTTCTGCCAGTGTATGAAACAATTGTTTTGGAGTGAGTGCGTAACCCACTTCTGCAATGGCATTCTTTTTGATTTCTTCAATGTACGGTACGTGCTCATGGTTATTTTCATCTAATTCTAAAAAGCTGAGGTCTTCGCCATCGAGCAATTCATTGGCAAAGTTCACCGACTTTTCCGATAAATATTTAAAGAAAATAAAACCCAGAATGTAATCACGGAATTCATCGGCGCCCATGGTGCCGCGCAAAGTATTGGCAATATTCCAAAGTTGTTTTTGTAGTTGTTGTAGTTGCACCTGAGTCATTGCAGAAAAATTCCAAATAAGTGAATCATTAATAAAATGATTTTACCTAAAATTTAAAAATTTGCATCAGCAAAAAAGTGCAAAAAGACATAGGTTGTCGTGGTTAGAGGTAGCTCTTTTCAGAGCTACACTTGTAAGATCAAATTCTATTCCATTACTTTTCTAATAAATGGTCAATATTAATTCGCCGCGCTCCACTTAGCATCAAATATAAAAACCACTCGCCAATCCAATATTCTTCATAAAATAGACCTCTTGGAAAGTCGTTATTGCAAGTTAATTCGGTTTACCAGTGCAGCGATTAAGTTAATGCGTATACCGAATCTTTTCCGTCTATTTCGATAGCGTTCACTTAATATTCTAAATGTTTTCAATTGACTATTGATGTGTTCGATCACAACTCGTATTTTTCCAAGCATTTTATTGTACTTTTTCTCAACATCAAATAAGGGTAAATTCTTCTTTTTCTTTATTTTCATCAATAACTTAAATCCATCTTGCTCTAATCCGTAGTACCCTAAATCGGTCATAACATATTCACAATGTTTGAATTTCTTAACCGTTTTTCTTGCCAATTTAATATCATGCTGACTGCCATTCGATATATCTAGCCCTATGATTTGTTTGCTGTTCGGATGATAGATCACTTGTGCTTTTAGTGTATGTTTCTTCTTTTTACCACTGTAGAACTTACTCTGATTTTTTTCGGACGTTCTACTGAACATTCTGTCGCATCAATAATGACTCAGTTAAAGTGTTCGTCTGCTGTGGTAATGGTTCGTTTTGGCAGAGTAAAACGTCTTGATTTCATCAATGCATCTTCAACCTTTTTAATGGTTCGATTCACATTACTTTCAGCGATATGGTAGTATTCCGCCAATTCTAGTTGAGTGCTGTAGTTGCGTAAGTAATTGAGCATTAATAACAATTGATCCTCTATAGCTAAAGTATGAGGACGACCTGATTTCTTTTTAAGTGATTCTGCTTTTTCTAAAACATCGACCATTTCAGTAAAAAATGGTCGAGGTACACCAACCAAGCGCTTAAATTCAGAATCTGAAAAACAGTTTAATTTCTCATATCTCATGAAATCTATATTGAGACATTTTTTACTTTCGCAAGAGGTCTAGTGATAGCTAATCACTATGAGGGGTAAGATACAAGCTAGTACATTTCATCAATACCTCGTATGCAAGCTATTTATTCGCACTTACATAGCTTTTCATTGATCTAAGAACTTCACCAGCGCGTGAATGCCCTTTCTTCTCGGCACTTTCCCAAAGTTCATAAGCCTTATTCATATTCTTTGCTACGCCTTCACCTCGGAAGTATAAGAAGCCCAGCTGATATTCAGCCTCCCATGAGCCATGTTGATAGGCTCTATTCGTCCATTCAAAGGCTTTGTCATCATTCATAGGTACACCATAACCCAAAGAATAGGCATATCCTAAAGCCTGTTCAGCTTCAACATGGCCTTGATCGGCAGCTTTACTGTACCAGTCAAATGCCTTTTTATAATCTTGTGGTACACCAATGCCGCTGTCATACAAAGTTCCAAGAGCATATTGAGCCTTAGCATAACCTAAGATAGCCCCTCGTTGAGCCCAATAAAATGCTTTAGCTCTATCTTTAGCAACACCGATGCCATTGTAGTACATAGAGCTCAATTCAAATTGAGAATCTGGATAATCTTGTTCAGCTGATTTAAGGAACCATTCAAATGCTTTGGTATTATCTTTTTCCACACCAAATCCGTTTAGATATAACTTCGCAATGCTATTTTGGGCTGCTGCGATGTCTGATGTTTGCATATAGTATTCAAATGCTTTTTTATAGTTTTGCGGAACTACTAGGCCCTTTTCATAAAAGTAACCAAGATAGTAAGTTGCTTCTTCATTACCTTTCTTTCTTAATTCAGTAAAAATATTAAACGCTTTTTGATAATCTTGTTTTACCCCCAGACCTATTAGATAGAAAAAGGCAAGTTGTCCTTGTGCTGAAGTATTGCCTTGATCTGCTGCGGCTTTGAAATAGTTATATGCTTTCTGAACGTCTCTTTGAGCACCCATGTAACCATTTAAGTACTGCATACCACTAGCAAGTTGAGCATCAGCATTTCCCTGTGCAGCTGCAAGTTCAAAATAATCTAAGCCTTTTTTATAAGAATCAGGTTTTCCTGTGTCTGTAGAATAGATTGCCCCTAAAAGAATTTGAGCATCAGCATTGTTTTGATTCGCTGATTTTGTTAGCCATTCAATCGCTTCTGGATGGTTATGGCTACCCTCAATATTTTCGTCATATAGCGACTCACCTAATTCATATTGAGCTTTTGCATTTCCTTGTTGTGCTGATTTTTTTAACCATTCAATGCCTTTCGCTTTATTCTTTGGTACACCTTCACCATTTAAATATGCGTAACCTAATTCATACTGGGCTTTGTCTTCACCTTTAAGTGCTAACTTTTCGGTTTCTTTTAAGTCAAAGTTACCAGCAAAAGCTGTACCGACAAACAAACACAGTGAAAGTGATAATAGTGTTTTCTTAAAATTCATAATAAAAATTAGGCTTATAGGTGTAGCTCAATAATACATCATTTGATCAATATAAATTCATAAAAATGTTTTAATTAAATAGGATCTGTTGACATTTGCTGTATAAAAAAATAGCGAGATAGTAAAATTTAATCGCCAAACCAAATTCTGACAATTGCGCGTAAGCAGTTGAAGGAACTGATCATTTATCCTTGTATATGGCAGATTTGGACTACAAAGGATTTCATCAGGTTAAGAGTAAGTTGCTCATTCCCATCAAGAAACCTAAAAATCTACCATTACCGCAAAGAGTAAAACAGATCAACCAGGAAATCAGCCGGCGTAGAATATCCATTGAACATATTAACTGCCAACTTAAGCATTTTCGGATATTAACAGAACGCTATAGAAATAGACGCAAACGATTTGGTTTAAGAATGAATTTAATTGCTGGAATAGTGAATTGGATGCTCTTAAATTAACTTTCGCAAGAGGTCTAATTTAAGACTTCCTCAGGCGAACCTTGAAATAAAATGCTGTTAAAAGACTAAAAATAGCAAGTCTTAATCCCACCAAATGTGCCTGTAATAGGGCTTGCGTTCAGTGGATTCTTACATTT